>NZ_QNRR01000002.1:394880-694880 GCF_003315205.1 Roseimicrobium gellanilyticum
CTTGCTGCGGCTTGAGGAAACCTTGCGAAAGAATGACTATCGCAGCGAGGCACTCGTGATTGGGGTGGTCCAGAGCTACCCTTTCCGAATGGCCAAGTAATCGGAAAACGGACGCTCTGAATGAGGCTTTTCCTAAATGGGCTCGTGCGGAATGCACGGTTCCTCGATTCGGTGCCTAGTTCTGTGTAATAACTATTCGTAGCATGTTCATTGTGAGACGATTTTTTAGGTAGGTATCTTGAGCTGTATTCTGAGGTCAAATTAAGCCGGACACCTAAGAAGTGCGTGCATTTCAGGTAGATTTTAGGCACCATTTTTGAGGTGCAAAAAATCGCACGCTTCCGAATGTCAGACACCGCTTCTCTCCGCTCGTCGTTCCTCCGGAACGCCGCCGCCTCTCTCGCGAGCTTGATGGTCCTTGGCTCCACGGCACTGCCTGCTGCGCCAGTGTCTTGGGACAATGATGGGATATTGGGAATGTGGTCAGATCCTCTCAACTGGAGCACTGATACGCTGCCACTCGCGGGCGATGATTTGACCTTCGGCCTGGGCTCGGATGTTCTCATCCATCTGGATGGCAATCGCACTCTGGGATTCAACACCTTCACCTTCGATACGGGAGGGACTATCAGCTTGGGCGCGGCGGGCACCAACAACGTACTGGCCTTCTCCGCAACGTCGCCCAACCTGATAGTCGATGCGGGCACGACACTGAACCTGAATGCAATCATCACGGGTGCGCTCAGCATTTCCGGAGGCGGTACCGTGGTGATGAACAATTTCTTCACCCAAACCGGAAACATCACCGTGGATGGAGCGGGCACAACATTGAAGTATGTGCACCGCAGTCCGCTCAGTCACGGTACGGGTGGTCTCTCAACCGTCCGCAGTGACTGGCCCACTCTTGGTCCCATTGGCGGTACGGTTGAGGTCATCACTCTTACCAATGGAGGCGAACTGTTGCTAGTGGGGCCGGGGCACAATCCGGACGGTTCCACCAAGAACATTGTTCTGGGTACAGGTGGTGGCGCGATCAACGTCCGCAATGGAATGCTCAATCTGGATGACGGCAGCCAGATTGGTGGCACGGGCCAGCTTATCAAGCGCGGGGCTGGCCGGCTGGTTCTGTCGACCCAGGCCTATGCGCTCGCGGGCGGCTCCAAGGTGGAGGCTGGCTTTCTCGAGGTGAACAACGCAGGTTCCTTTGCCACCACGGCAACGCATGTGGTGGACGGAGGCGTATTTGGCATTGGCACCGGAACTACTGCGTTGACCATTGTTCATGGTGGGATAACCCTGAATACAGGAGGCGCCTTGGGCGTCTCGGGAGCGGACCATGTGTTTGGCTCTGGGTCGGCCGCGTCTGTCATCACTCTGAACGGTGGCACCATCCTGGCGGCAGACTATGCAGACGGCAGGACTGCGCGACTTCCACGCTTCAACAGCTACCTGCAAGGTTCTGGGACGGTGCAGATTGTCGGGGGAAATGGCGGAAATCATCGCGTGGTGTTGCAGCGAGGTGATGCCCTCCAATCGACATTCTCGGGTCGTTTTGTCCTGAACGACTTCACCGCGATTGAAAACAACCCTGGCAATGCCTCGGGCACCGGGCGTGGTAATGGCCTGGGTAGTGCGACTGTCGAGTTCAAAGGGGTGAATGCCATTCTGGATCTCCGCGATGACGGTGCTGGCAGCAATACCAGCCTGACGGACTACAGCGGCATCAAGCTTGATTTCACCGGCACGCAGAAAGGCAGCATCTACAGCCTTGCTGCGAACCGCACAGGCTCCGGCAGCACCAATACCGGAAACAGTTTCCAACTCGGCTCGCTCTCCATTGGTGACCACTATCTTGATGTCAATGCGGCCAACTCATACCAGCTCGCGATCAATGGTCCGATCACCATCAAGGGAAGTGCGGTCATCGCCACCCGGGCCAACGGCTCCACCAACGGTGGCCTGCTCTTGAACAGCAATGTCGCTGAAAATGCAGCGGGGCGCACCCTCACAAAGATTGGGGCCAATACGAGTGCCACCAACACGTCCCAGCTCTCCGTGGCGGCACAGCTTCAGGTGAGCAATGTGAATGTTGTCCAAGGTACGCTTAACCTTCAGGGGGTGAATGGCTCGATTGGTCTGGGAGCGGTGAGCGGCGCCACCACCATTACGATTTCAAGCAGTGGTGTGCTGCGTCTCGACGACTCCGCAGCCGTAGCCTCAGGACAGCGAGTCGATGCCGGTGCTCTTGTGGTGATGAAGGGGGGTACAATCTCCCTCCAGTCCAATGTGGCGGCTGCTACCAACAGTGACCAGACGATTGAAAACCTGACGGTATCGGGTGGCCTGGTGACCTTTGATGCCACGCGGAACAATGCAGGTGCGCGCTCTGTGTTGCAGCTCGGTGGCACCACCACCTGGTCCCGGGCCGCCAATGCGGGAGTGAACTTCACCGGAACCAGTCTGGGGCTGGCAGGTAACTCAGGTCGCATCCTGATCAATGGCCAGGCGGCGGGCTTCATGGGCGGCTGGGCCACGGTGGGCGGGACGGAATTCGCGAAGTACGATACATCAAGCGACAGTGGCTATGCCCTGGGTGTGACGTCCCTGGTCGCTGCGGATTATTCCATCGATCCGCTCGCGGCAGGTTATACCACCGGGGTGAACGTAAAGTTCACGAACAACGCCACTCCAGTTGCGCTTACAACGAGTTCCACGGTGAACTCGCTCAACTTCCAGCTCGCTGCTGGAATGGCTTCTGCCACTGATACTATCACGTTGGGTGGAGCCGCGAATCTATTGAGAGTGGAGAGTGGCGGCATTCTCTTTTCCGGAGGAAACAACGCCTTCATCGATCACAACACCCTGGCTGCCAACAAGGGGCAGATCACTGCCGGAGCGGTGACAGATACTGCTGCGACGCTCTACATCACGATCAATGGAACAGCCACTTCCAACAGTCTCGACATTGGCGCTCGCATCGTGAACAACGGGACCGGAGCACTCACCCTCGTGAAAAATGGCACGGGCGATCTGCGTCTCACCAACACCAATACCGCAGCCACCAACAACAGCTTCACCGGTGGATTGTTCATCAATCAGGGGCGTGTGATCGTCTATGCCACGACGGGTGGCATCGCTCCGGTACTTTCCAGCGATGTGACGCTCACGGGCGGTGGCCTGGAGTTCCACACGAACAACCTCACAGGCACGATCAATACTGGTCGCAATATCAACGTTACCGGCAATGGCAGCCAGCTTGGCCTGGACAACAACACGGCTGCGACCAATGCTAACGGTTCCAATCAGAACGTGAATGTCACCTTTGGCACACTCACGCTGAATGCACCTTACTCGGGCGATAATGCGCCCACCCTCAGCTTTGGAGGGTTCGATAGCGTGGACGCCACGTTCTCGACGATGAACATTTCAAATTCCCCTGTGATCCACATGCTGTCGGGCAGGGACAACAACTCCTCGATGAGGGCAATCAGCGTTACCGGGTCCGGTGGGTTTACCATGACCCAGGCCGATACCACCTTTGATACCTCCACCTCGGCGATTCTGTATCTGGGCAACGGATCCGGTGACAATGTGGCGAATACCTACACAGGCGACATCATTGTCCGTGGGGGGCGTCTGGTAATCGACAAGGGAGTCAATGTGACCGCCATCACCGGTGATCTGATCATTGCCGGTGGTACGGTAAGCTGGGCTGCCCAAGGGCGGGGCAACAACTTCGCCGCCAACAGCAAGGTATATCTGCTGAGTGGCAGGCTTGGTCAGACGGACGAGGCCACCACCAATGGGGCCACCAATGACTACGACGGGTACGTGCCGGAACTCATCATGAAGGGCGGCACGCTGAACACGGGCCGGCGAACTTTTACGGTGAACAAGGCTACCATCTCCGGGGGCACAGTGGAGGTGCAGGGCGTTTCCGGTACTGCAGCCACGCTCACCCTCAACACCACGGAGCTCCTGCATGGTGCACCCAATATCAACTTGAGAGGGGACGCCAGTGCGGACCTCACTGTTCTGGAATTGGGCGGCACCTATTTCAAGACTTCTGGCCAGAGCATTGTTCTGACCACGGCGGCCGGTAACTTCAGTGCAGGTTCGGAGGTCCGGATCCTCACGGATGTCCAGGTCACCCCGGATCCCTTTGCAGCAAACAGCTACTCGTCGGGTATCTCCATCACTGCAGGACGCGAGCTCATGGTGAACCATCGCATTGATTTTGGTGGTGGCATCCGGGATTTCGATATCGGTGATGGTGCTTACTACACCATTGTTCCCTACATGGTGAATGGCGGGCTTACCAAGTCCGGACTCGGTACGCTCATTCTCGGCTCTTATCTCAATGAGAGCTCCTACGCGGAAAATGTCACCGTGAATGCGGGTACGCTGATCATCCGCAACAGCTCCAGCCTGGGGGCGGCAGCAGGTGGGACGACGGTCGAGTCTGGAGCAACTCTGGAGGCGGAATCTGGTGTGGTGATTGCGGACAATCTCACGCTGGCGGGATTTGGTGCGGCGGACAAGATGGGTGCCCTTGTTTCCTATCGGAGTGCGAATCGTTTTACGGGCTCAGTCACTCTCACCGGGGATGCTGCTATTTCCACCATGGCGACATCGCTGGCTTTTGATAGCGCGGTGGCTCCCACCGGTCTTTCGCCGTACTACTCGCTCTCGGAGCTTCGCATCGCTGGAGCCGTGGGCGGTACAGGCACTCTCCACCTGCGTGGTGAAGGATATGGCTTCCTGGATGGTGGTGTCACTACTGCTGGCGGATTGGTGAAGGATGGCTCTGGATACTGGACGCTTGCCGGTGCCAGTACTTATACCGGGTTCACGGACATCACGGCCGGTGTGCTGAGGACTTCCACAACGCTCGGTAATAATGCCCAGGGCACGAGAGTCCTTGGCGGCGCAAGCCTCGTCTTTACCGGAAACGTCAGCTACGGTGCGGAAGCCCTGGAGTTGCACGGGACTGGTCATCCCAGTCAGGACGGAGTTTTGGTCAATGCTTCCGGCAACAATTCTCTCTCAGGGTTGGTGACCTTGGTGACTGACGCGCAGAACAGCACGGTCATCGTCAATTCGGCATCTGGCAGTCTGTCCCTCACAGGAGGTGTATCGAGTGCTACCAATGCGAACTTGGTGCTCAGTGGCGATGGTTCGGGCCTTATCTCTGGGGGTATTGCTATTGGAAGCGGAACCTTGACCAAGAACGGAACTGGTACCTGGACTCTTGATGGTGCAGTGGCGAGCACCTTCACTGGAGCAACTACGGTGAATGCGGGCACGTTGGTGGTGAATACCGCGGTCAGTCAGCTCGCCGACGGGGCAGCGCTCAATCTTGCCGGTGGCGGACTTTCTCTTGTGGGGAATGGCACGGAAACGGTGACAGGTCTGAACCTTCTCGCTGGTGGCGCCGAAATCGATCTCGGTGCAGCCACGTTGAACGCTGGCGCCCTCAGCCGCACGGCAGGCGCCACGGTGAACTTCGCCGCTGCGGGGAACATCACGACCTCGGCGGTAAACACGAATGGCATCCTCGGGGCTTATGCCACAGTGGGTGGTATCAACTGGGCCAGTGTGAGTGGAGGCGTGGTCTCTGCGTTCAGCAGCTACGTCACTCTCTATGAGGATACCGGGATTACCGGTGCGGGTGTTTCCCAGACGACGGCTCCCACGGCGACCCTTGCCACCGTGGATAATATTCTCATCAATCTGACGCAGCAGAACTTCACTACGACCGGCGTCTCGGCAAACAGCCTGAAGATCAATGGCGCCACCACGCGTGGTATTGGGCAGAAGAACACGGGGCTCACCATTGGCAGTGGTGGTATTCTCTACACGGGCGGTGCCTCGGACACTACGGGCCTTGCCGGTACGACTGGCACGCTCACTGCCGGTGGTGGCGAATTGTTCTTCCACGTCAATGGTGGCACGCTCGATGTGAACATGATCGTGGCCGGGACCAATGGCATCACCAAGGATGGCAGTGGCACACTGATCCTGAATGGAGGCAACACCTTCACCGGAAATATTGCCGTCAATGAGGGCACGCTGGCCATTGTGGGGCCGGGAGGTACCGCGGATCCCACCGCGTTGGGTGCGGCGGGCGCGCGCACGGTTACTCTGAACGGAGGCACCTTCTCTGTCATTGCCGGGGCGTATGACCCGGGTGCAAATACCAAGGCCTTTGTCATAGGGCCGGATGGCGGCACCTTGCATGTGGGCGGTGGAGACGCCGTGCTCCCCCAATCCCTTCTGTCCGGGGTGATGACACTCAATGATGCCAGCCAGCTTTCCGGCACGGGCACGCTCATCAAGACCGGCAGTGGTCGTCTCATCCTGGGCACCCAGACATTTGCTTTCTCTGGCGACGTGATTGTGCGTGAAGGTATACTTGTCACCCAGGCGGAAAACGTCCTGGGAGGTCGCCTGGCCAATCAAACCATCACGGTTGAGGATGGCGCCATGCTGCAGCATGGCATTGTGAATTTCGACGGCTCGCTCGTCATGAAGGATGGTTCCTATCTTATGGGCAGGGGCAATGGTACGACTCACTTCCTCAATGGGCAGGTCTCGATGGATGGAACGGTGGGAACCTATCTGTACAACGCGGAGAACTTCGGGCAGTCGATCAACCTCGTGCTCAACAACAGAGTGACCCTCACTGCGGGTTCCACCTGGAATATCTATGGCCGCAGCAATGCCAACTTTGTCTCCCTCAATGGGCCGAATGACATTGCTGGCTCCATCAAGTTGCACACCAATGCGACACTCATCGCGAACTATGCCGGCTCACTTGGCAATGCGACCAACCGCGCCAACGTCGAGCTCGCAGGGGCCAACTCGCGCCTGGTGCTGAAGGAAAATACGACGGCGGACTTTAACATCAACCTGACGGCCTCGGCCAACTCCACGCTGGAGCTGCGCTTTGGTGGCGCCTACTCGAACCACTTTTTCAGCATCAACAACCTTACCATTGCTGATGATCGGTTCTTCACTCTCGGGGGCGCCAATGGTGAGCAGCTTGTGGTTGCAGGAACGACCAACTTCCAGGGGGATGCATTCTTCGTTACCAACCTGAATGCGGTCCTACGCAATGTGGTGGGCAATGGCGGGACTATCGGCAAACAAGGTAGTGCAACCTCCACCCTCTATCTTACCGGCGCATCCGACTTCGGGGGCGGCGTGTACAAGCAGTACAGTGGCAATACTCAACTCGTGCAGAGCGGGGTGATGTCCAACCTCTCCAGCCTTGTGATCAAAGGGGGGCGTTTCAGCATCGACAATACCCAGGGAGGATTTGCCCTGAACCGGTTGCCGGATGCCACGTCAGTCACCATGTATGGTGGTGAGCTTTACTCCAGTGGCAATGAAACCATTGGCAATCTCACCGTATGGGGAAGCACGAACATTCACGTGTCTCTTGCGACGGATACGCCAGGTACGCTGACTGCTCCTTCTGTCCTTCGTATTGGTGGGACCATCCAGGCCAGTCGCAAACTCGGCGGCACGATTGACTTCCGCGCGGACTCCGGTGGGGGACTTGGCAGCACTGGAGCGAATCCCCGCATCGTCTTCACGGGTGAGGTGGCGACGCTTGGTTTCCTGGGCGGTGGATTTACCAACGGCAATGACTGGGTGCAGTACAATGCCTCGGTCGACGGCGGTAGCCCACGAGGCATTGTAGCCTTCAATAGCTATACGACCAATCCACTCGTGACTGCCTGGGGGGTGGGAACGCATGCCAATTTTGATTCGAGCAGTGCTGTGACATACACCCTCGATACGCACCGCTCTCTCCTGAGTTTGCGTTTCAATGCAGGGGGCACGCGGACCATCGACCTGGACGCATTTAATCTCACGATTGTCAGTGGAGGCATTCTGGTGCCGAACACGGGCTCGGCCATCAGTTATGTCATTGGCGGTTCCACTGCGGATACCGGCATCCTCACCGCCGGTACGGCAGGGGATGGGATTGCCGATGAGCTCTTCATTCATACAGTCAATGGCAACAACAACGTGACGATCAACGCGGGCATCGCGGACAACACCGCCAACGGAACGGTGCTGACGCCGGATTCCCTGAGCGTGATCAAGGATCAAGGCGGGGTGCTGCTGTTGCTGAACAACAACAACAGTTTCACGGGAGGCCTTTATGTGAACGAGGGTACGGTGCAGTCCAACAATGCTGCAGGTGCGTTTGGACAGGCGGGCTCAGATATCATCCTGCAGGGAGGGACGCTGAATGTCCGTCATGACGGTGACGGCACCACGGCGGCCCAGGTCATCTTCTTTGACCAGGACTTGTTCTTCCGTGCAGACAGCACGGTGAGTGCGGACCGTGTTGGCACCACCGCCACCACCAAGACCATACGGTTCAATGGCATGTCGATTGATGACGCCATTGCCACATTCACCAATGCCAACAGCTTTGCTTATCTCATCAACAACGGCGGCACTTTTTCCAATGCCAGCGCGCTGAACAATACTGCGAATGTGACCATCCGCGGTGGCGTGAGCAAGAGTGGGACGTTCGTGAAAAGCGGAGCAGGAACGCTGGAACTGGGCACCCCGGACCTCTTGGACAACACGCCGAATACCTTCACTGGCGAGACCATCATCAATGCTGGCGCCGTGGATCTGAAGAAGACCGCTGGCACGACCGCGATCGGAGGGAATGTGACTCTCAACGGTGGCTCGCTGAACTCCTACGCTGCCAACCTGATGGATGATGCCACCAACATCACGGTGAACAACGGCACGGTCGACTTCCGCAACAACAGCGATGTCATTGGCTCCGTGACGGTGAATGGCGGTGTATTCCGTACCAGCAGCGTAGCGGTCGTCACTGCCAGTACGGTGGTCATCTCCGGTGACCTCACGGTGAACTCCGTGACCCAGAACAACTCCGTGCTTGCTGACAGTGGCACCACACTGCAGGTGAACGGCCTCACCCGTGTGCGCGGATTGGGGCGCATTGAAACTGGAGCGTCAGGTACGTTCCAGGCAGGTGGAGGCCTTGAGCTCTCGGAGGGGGCATCTATTCGCGTATCCAACGGCGCGAGCGTCTCGAACTTGAATCTCGGTGGCACGGTCACCTCGCTCGCCAGCGACTTTGTGAACGTCATCAGCGGGGACAATGACTCGGACTCGTTCTTCAACCTTGCGTTGGACAACGATACCGCCACCACGGGTACGGTGGGCACGGTGACGCGTGACTTCGTGGTGCAGGATGGTGCCGCGGAAGACGATCTTTTTGTGAACGTCCGTATGCGCAACAGCAATCCGGGAGGTGTCCTGACCACGGCAGGAGATGGTACGGTGGGCTTCCGCAAGCTGGGTGCAGGCTCCATGGTCATCAGCGGTACCCAGAGCAATCTTTTCACGGGCGCCGTGTTTGTGGATGCCGGACGTTTGGATTTGAGAAAGGATGTAGGTGTCAACGCCATCACGGGCAGTGCGTTGAATATCGCAGCCGGCGCTACCGTGCGTCAGCTCGCCTCGAACCAGATTATCGATGCCGCCACGCTGGAGGTGAACGGCACCTATAATCTGGACTACGGCAATGCCAGCGAGACAGTGGCCGGGATTTCTGGAACGGAAGCCAATGCGCAGATCCTGCTCGGTCCTGGCAGTACCCTCACCACCACGACCGGTGCGGGAGTGGTGACGTACGCCGGCCACATTTACGGAACGGGCGCCAGCACTGGTGCCACGACCACTGGTGGTGTGGTGAAGGGCGGAGCGGGTGCGTGGCAGCTCACGGGCAGCAGCGAGTTCTCCGGGAACCTGGTGGTGAATGCGGGTGAACTTTCCATGGCTGGAACTCTCAAGGGAAACACCACCTATGTGAAGACGGGAGCGACTCTCTCCGGTACCGGCACGATGGCAAATGTATTGCTGGAGGGGGGCTCCACGTTGAAGCCTGGTGCGGTGAATGATGGGGCCAATACGGCTGTTGGCACGCTTCGCATTGCGGGCGACTTGAATGCGGCGACCACGTCCACCATCCGGATGCAACTCCAGTCTGCCACCACCACGACCGACTTCGGGGGAAATGCGATAGGGTCCGCGGGTTACGTGAGCTTCCTCACCAATGAAGCCAATACGAATGCTGCGTGGAAGAGCCAGGTGACGGGCACCATGGACCATCTCTCGATTGAAGGCTATCTCGGCAACAACGGGGACGTGACCATTGTGAGTGGAACACAGTTCACCATCAATGCGCTGGGCGGATACATGGGCACCTACGGAGATGTGTTCAATCTGATCGACTGGACCGGCATCATGACGAGCACCGGCTGGTTGAATGGAGGAGACATTCGTGGTGGTGGCGACCTCGGTGATCTGGACCTTCCCACTCTTACCCTGGGGCTCGATTGGGATACGCGGTTGTTCGCCTCGCACGGCATACTTCTTGTGGTGCCTGAGCCATCGCGGGCGCTGCTGCTGCTTGGCGGTCTTGGATTTGCGGTTTCGCGCCGCCGCCGGAAGCAGCGTTAATCAAACTCGGAAACGCGTATGCAGCCAAACAAAAACCGCGGCAGGGGAACTGCTGCGGTTTTTTTGCTTTCAGAGCCAGCTTATCTGTTGCCTGCCTCTGTACCCCGGCCACAAGGGCCAGCTCAATCACACGAGTCCGGGCAGCAAACCAGTGCTGTCGCCAAAGCGATCCGTCTTCACGCCTCCAGCCTGCAGCATGGAGAGGAAGAGATTGCACAGGGGCGTGTCTTTTCCGTAGACGTGGTGCTGGCCGGTCTTGATGCCGCCGCCGTTGCCGGCGAGAAGAATGGGAAGGTTCTTCGGATTGTGGCTGTTCCCATCCCTAAGGCTGGAGCCAAACATCACCAGGCTGTTGTCCAGCAGGTTGCCTTCACCTTCCTTGATGGACTTCATCCGGTCCAGCATGTAGGCGAACTGCTCTGAGTGCCAGATGTTGATCTTCTCGTACTGGGCGAGCTTCTCCTCCTTGCTCTCGTGGTGGGAGCTTTCGTGGTGACCAAGCTTCACATCCGGAAGGAAGGAGAAATTCTTTCCACTGACCGCCCAGCCAAACATGAAGGACGCGGCCCGGGTGCTGTCACTCCAGAAGGAGAGCGTGATGAGATCCATCATCAGGCGCGAATGCTCCGTGTGATCCAGGCGCAAGCGACCGCCGGGGTCAGCCTTCACGCCATTCATGGCCTTGGAAATGCGCTCATCGAGTTTCGCGATTTCTGCTTTCGCGGCCGGATCGAGATTCTCTCCGGTCGCCACACGTGCGATGTCCGCCTCGATACGGCGCTCTACACTGCGGATGCTTTCCAAATACTCATCCAGCTTCTGCTGGTCTTCCTGGCCCACGGTGGAGCGCAGCGCCTTGGCATCAGCGAGCACGAGGTCCAGCACGCTCTTGTTCTCCATGGCGGAGGCACGGCGCTGGTCGGCGTTTTCACGGAACAGGCGGTCGAAGACAAAACGGGGATTGATCTCCGGGGGCAGGGGAGAGGTGGGGGTACGCCAGGCGATGTGTGAACCGTAGAGCTGTGTGTAGTTCACATTGAAATCGACACCGCTATGAATCGGCTCCGTGCCGAGCTCGAGGGAGGCAAAGCGCGTGGCATGGCCGACCTGCTGGGCGTAGAATTGGTCCACGCTCACGCCGCAACGCAGGTCCTTGCCGGTGGTCTTGGCAATCTTCGTGCCTGTCAGCCAGTTCGCCGTCTTGGCATAGTGGCCATCACCTTCGCGGCAGTTCATGTGGCCCAGCTCGGTGAGCACGTTCATGTTGCCGCGATGACGCTCCAGGGGTTGGAGAATGGGGGAGAGCTTGTAGTCCGCGCCCGTGCCTTCGGGCGTCCAGCGATCCTGGCGCACGCCATTGGGCATGAAAATGAAGGCCATGCGCACGGGGGCCTTTGCCGAGGAAGCTGCACGCACCGTGCTGGGGCTCATGGCATTCAGAAACGGCAGCGCAATGGTCGCGCCCAAGCCACGCAGTACGCGGCGACGGGAAATGGGACCTCTGGGAATGATGAAAGACGGCATTTCGGGGGTGAGAATACTACGGACCCGGTGCGGTGATTGTTGCGCAGGGAGCACGCATTGAGCCAGAAATCCAAGACTGCGCTTGGCTGGCCTTGCACGTGGGGATTTTTTGCAGGCGGAGATTAAACCTTGGCGCTTCAGCTGCCCCGGAGGAACCGAATCTCCCGGCGCAGATCTTCCAGCTCATTCATGAGGGTGGTCATCGCGCGAAGCCCGGCGAGATTCATGCCGTACTGCAACCGCAGTTGTTCAACGTGCCGCAACCGCAGAATGGCGTCATCGTCAAAGATCCAGCCATCCTCATCGGGCTCACCGACAGGCGAGATGATGCCGTGGCGGCAGTACACGGCAATCGTGTGCCTCGGCGTACCGGTGATCTCCGACACCGTTTCAATCGCATAGAACTCATGCGCCGATGCGGAATGAGGCTCGGTGAAGTCAGGCATGATGGAAGTCGGGTTGGTAGTTCCTGGTGCGCTGTGCGCGGTTCGCAGTTCGCTGTAACGCTGCAAAGTCATCCTTGCCTCGGCCGGAAATGCGATGCCTTGGCCAGGGCCTCCCAATGAGCGCGCTCATCTTCAGTGATGGATGTGGGCAATTGCACATTCGTCACCACATAGAGGTCACCTCGCTCGCCGGTGCGACCCTTGGGCAGGCCGCGGCCTCGCAGCCGGAGTTGCTGGCCATTCTGGGTGCCGGCAGGAATGCGCAGCTTCAGCTTGTTGCCATCCAGGCTCGGTATCTCCACTTCGCTGCCCAGCACGGCCTCCCACGGCGCAAGGTCAAGGTCGTGGTAGAGGTCGGACTCTTTGGGCCGGAACTCCGGGTGCGCTGCGAGCCGGATGCGCAGGAAAAGATCGCCCGGCTCGCCTCCATTGAAACCGGGACCGCCTTTGCCGGGCACTCGAATGCGCCGTCCCTCGCTGGCGCCTGCAGGGATGCGCACGGTGAACTCATGCGCCTCCGCTTTGCCCGTGGCCGGATCAACAGTTTGTAGCGAAATGGGCCGCATGGTGCCATCCATGGCCTCCTGTAGCGTGACGAGAATGTCCCCCTCCACATCGCGACCGCGGTGGGGCTGGTTTGCGGCGGCGTGGAAGAATCCCTCTTCCTCGTCCATCCCACCTCCAAAGCCATAGACTCCACCACCGGCACTCGCGCCACCGCCGAAGAACTGCTCAAAGAAGTCGCTGAAGCCCGTGCCTCCAAAGTGGAACTCCCGTGCCTGCGTCCCACTCGCACTGCGGGCACCCCCACGCGCGTTGCCGGTCCATCCCGGGGGTGGGTGGAATCCACCTTCCTGATTCCAGTTCGGTCCGAGGGTGTCGTATTTCTTCCGGTTGTCAGGGTCTCCGAGAACCTCGTACGCTTCATTGATCTCCTTGAAGCGTTCCTCGGCAGCCTCCTTGTCCTTGGCGACATCGGGATGGTGCTCACGGGCCAGCTTGCGGAAGGCCTTCTTGATGTCCGCCTCGCTGGCATCGCGTGGCACACCCAGTGTTGTGTAGTAATCCTTGAACTCTACAGCCATGGCGGGAAAGCAATGATATCAAAGCAAGATACGCCGGGTACGCAATAGACGACCGCACCTGGCTTCAAGGTTCGCAATTCATGCGTAGGGCGGGCGCCGGGATTCTGAATCTTTTGCTACCGCTTTTCCAGAGTTTTTATGATACACTCACCGTCGGAAGCGGCTCTGCCAACGCTGGCATGCTCCCTGCATCGTTCCGTCCACATCACCACAACCCTTAACCCACATTCCAGCCATGTCTGCACTTGCCAATGACTACCAGAGCTGCGAGTTGATCAATCTTGGGTATGATGCAGATGGGCGCGGTCCTTATGTCATCCGTCAGGAGGGGTATCCTCCGAATACGATGACTTTTGAGGTAGACCGTTACTACCTGCGTCGGGATGGTACCTGGCTCATCAATCTTGCCATGTTTGCCCTGCCGGAGAATGAGAAGGAGGACTTTGTCTATGAAAGCGTCGAGGCAGTGATTACGCTTTTGGAGGGGCTGACCGGAGATCCCACCGTGGACTATCACCTGCCCGCTGACAAGACCCTGGCTGAATTGCAAGTGGCTGCGGAGTCGCATTTCACCGGGTTGTGGGGTCGCATTCACCAGCGGCGTGAATCAGACGCTCCGGGGTTGTGAAGGGCCTGCGTTCGACTCCTGGTGTAGGGCGTGCCATGGCCAGGTTGCTCTTTGAACCAGGATGCGCGAAATCTGACATCGGCACCCGATGTTCGGCTTGGTAGAGGTGCCCGTCTCGAACAGATAATGCGGAAGAGTGCTGCTTGTTGCGGTGCTGCCACCCATGCAAGTCGATGACGAGCATCGATACGCATGAGCCATTCATCTGTCACCGCTCATGTCCCGTGTCGATCCCAATTCTCGTCTGGCCGCGCTTCTCGTGCCTGTGTTTGCCATGCGACGTCATGGAGATCATGGCATTGGAGATACCGAGGCCGCAAAGGAGACCATTGCCTTTTGCGCGGCACATCAAATCGCAGTGCTCCAGATTTTGCCCATTCACGAGACGGTAGGTGATCACAGTCCTTATAATCCCATCAGTTCCCGTGCGCTGTCACCGGCTCTGCTGACCCTTTCAGAAGGAGCCGTGCCCGGCATGTCGGCTGCCATTCTGGCGGAGAAATCACCTGAATCCTGGCTGGCGCAGCTCCGTGCCGGGCCGGTGAAGCACACTGCGGTGCATGCCCTGAAGCTGGAGTGCCTCCTCGCTGCGTGGCAGGCCTTTTCACATGCGAGCCAGTCACACGCACAGATGAGCGAGTTCGTGGCGTTTGAGGAGACGCATGCCTCGTGGTTGCCGGCATACACATTGTTCCGGTTGCTTATCGAGGAAAATCATGGGAACACTCATTGGCAGGACTGGAGGCCAGAGCACTGGAGTCAAGCCGCTGCGGAAACATGGCTCGCAGCCCACTCCGATCGGGAACGTATGGAGAGCCAGCGACGCGGATTCGCCTTCATCCAGTGGGTGGCCTGGCGGCAATGGAGGGATGTGAAGTCTTTTGCCGACGAGCATGGTGTGAAGCTGCTTGGCGAAATGTCATTCGGCGTTTCAAAGTCGAGTGCGGATGCGTGGGCCAATCCGGATCTCTTTGATGTGAACTGGAGCATGGGCACGCGGCCTGTGGTTTACTTTGATACAAACAAGGACTCGGAGCGCCTTGGGCAGAACTGGGGCCTGCCTCCCTATCGGTGGGAGAATCACCGCTCACGTGGCTTTGAGTGGCTGCGCGGTCGCATCGAGAGCGAGCGGGAGTTCTTTCACTTCTGCCGTCTCGATCACCTGCGAGGGTACTTCCGTGCTTACATGTTTCCGTGGTCGGGTGGCGCGAAGCATTCGGAATTCGCAAAGCTGACGGACGCGGAGATCTTGGAACAAACGGGTGGACTCTCTCCGCGGTTCCTGCCGGGGCCGGATGAAGATCCCACGACGGCCGCCATGAATGATCTGCAGGGGAGAGAAATCATCTCCGTGATGCAGGAGGCTGCAGGTGATATGGGACTCTATGCGGAGATCATGGGAGCCATGCCGGACTACATGCGCAAGGCAATCGATGATCTCGGTGTGGCGAACCTCACCTTTCCACTTCTGGAGCGGCAGGAGGATCGAACACTGCTGCCGGTGGAAGCCTATCGGAAGCTCAGCCTTGTTTCCTATGCGAACCATGACCACGCACCGCTGGCGGCGCAGTACAGCAGGCTGATCAAAATGGCTGTAGAAGAGCCGGAGTCGAATGAGGCAAAGGATCTCACGGAGATGCTCAAGCTCGCCGCTTGGCAGGGCGATACACCTCATGAATTGAATGCCGGGCTCCTGGAGGGGATGCAGCGAGCACTGTTCGCCACGCCGTGTGTGCTGGCAGGCCTGATGTCCAGCGATCTGCTTGGTATTCCGCAGCGGTTCAATCTTCCTGGCACCTTTGGCGCGGACACTTGGAATGAGCGCCTGGAGCACTCATGGTCGGAGTACGAGGTGCACCCGGTCTACGGTTCCCGCATCAAGAAGGCGGAGGAACTCATCGTGGAATCGGGGCGCGCAGCAAGGAGGTAGGCGATGACAAGGAGAGTGTCCTCCGTGCCTTTGGCTTCTTTCATCCCAGCAGTGACTGTCCGCCGTCCACGTAGATTTCCGTGCCAGTGACGTGGGAAGAAGCATCGCTGGCGAGAAACCACACAACGGACGCTACTTGCTCCGCGGTGCCGGATTTTCCGTGGGTGAGGGGAATGGTGCTGTGGCCGGCCCAATCCGGAAGTTTCTCCGGCTCGAGTCCGCGCTTCTTTGCGGAGTCATCGATGTTCGTGGTGATGGCACCCGGGCAGATGACGTTCACGCGGACATGATGCTCGGCCCATTCCAGCGAGAGCATCTTGGTGAGCGCCACCTGCGCGGCCTTGGTGCATGAGTAGGCCGTGGCGCCCAGATTGCTGAAGATGCGTGTGCCATTGATGGAGGAGGTGATGATCACCGAACCGCCGCGTTCCTTCAGCAGTGGTGCGGCATGTTTCAGTGTCAGGTAGGTGCCCTTGAGATTGATGGAAACGGTATCCTCCCATTCCTTCTCTTTGATCTTCTCGATTGGGGCCCACACCCCGTTGATGCCCGCGTTGGCGACGACGATGTCCAGCCGTTTCCATTTCTCCTTCAGCCGGTACATCATGCCACTTATATCGGCCTCGCTTGAGACATCCGCCATGAAGCACTCCGCCACACCGCCCTCCTCGCGAATCTCGGCTTCGGTCTGCTTCAATTCACTCTCTGTTCTGCCAGCAAGCCCGACAAAGGCTCCGGCCTCTGCCAGCATGAGCGCCGCAGCCTTGCCAATGCCGGAACCTGCGCCCGTGACCAGAGCCACACGGTCACGCAGAGAATCGTGAGGAACGCTCGTCTGGAGTTTATTGGAGGGCATTGCGGAATGGGAGGGTTCAGGGTCTCAATCCAGATTCGCTGCCGGCCGGAACCGTGCGTCCCTGTCGTGCGCCACACTTCAACTGGAGGCCTGAAAGACGAGTTTCGTCACGCCGCCCTGGCCGTCGGCTCCCTGCATTTTGGTTGCAAAATCGGATGACAAGACGTCTTGGGACGATATTCTTGCCCTCCACGACGCCTTCCAAAGGAGGCGACTTCCTTGGGGATATAGCTCAGTTGGTAGAGCGTCTCGTTCGCAATGAGAAGGTCAGGGGTTCGAATCCCCTTATCTCCACCAAGTCACCGGTTTGTGGGCTACCTCCGCCTCCGCGCATCCCACCACACGGCTGCCAGGATGACGCCGCCTTTGATCATGTACTGGAGGGAGAAATGGACGCCGGCCTGATTGAGGCCCTTGTCGAGAATGCCGATGATGATGGCCCCAAGGAGGGTGCCGGTCATGGTGCCACGTCCACCTTTCAGGCTGGCTCCGCCGACCACGGCGGCGGCGATGGCATTGAGCTCAAATCCCTGGCCGGAGGCAGGCTCGGCTCCATACAGCTGGGAAGCGTGTATCATGCCTGCAGTGGCCGTGAGCAATGCAGCAAGGATGTACACAGTTATCTCACACCTTGATACTGGAATGCCGGAATAGAGAGCCGCGAGACGGTTGTCTCCAATCGCGTAGAGATGCCTGCCGAAGACGGTGAAGTGAAGCATCGCTGCGGTGAGAAGATACACTGACAGCAGGATGAGCACCGGCATGGGAATGGTATCGAAGAGTCGGCCATTCCCGATGAAAAGAAACGTCTCCTGTGAGCCCGGCAGGCTGAGGGGGCGGCCTTCATTGAATCGTAGCGCGAGACCGCGAGCCACCAGCATGGTGCCCAACGTCACAATGAAGGCGGGCATTTGAGTCCTGGACACGGCGACGCCATGAAACAAACCGAAGAGTGATGCGACCGCGAGACCCGCGAGCATGGCAGGAAACACGTTCCAGCCGAGACCGATGGCCGAGCCATCGGGTGCAGTGGTGTTGACCATGCAGTAGGTGGTGACGGTTCCTACCAACGCCACCAGGGCTCCCACTGACAGATCGATGCCCCCGATGAGAATCACCAGCGTCATTCCAAAGGCGAGGATGGAATTCACGCCAATCTGCTGGGCAAGATCCAGAAGGTTGCTGGTGCTGGTGAAGTTTGGGACGAATGTCCCGAAGATCGCGAGAAGGATGGCAGTGGCCACGAGCAGCGTGAACTGCTGGCGGAGGAAGGCGTTCATGAAGGCGATACTGAGGGGCTGAGTGGAGATGATGCGGTCCTATTTCAGAAACTCCCCGGCATTCTCCTTCGTCACTGACTTCACAGGAATGCGGATGTCCTTCTCAATGGCATTGCCTGCGAGATGCTCGTAAGCTTTCTCTGCTGCCACCCGTCCAATCTCCTTGGGGAACTGTGCCGAGGTGGAGTGAATCTTGCCCTCCTTGATGGCGGCGGCAGCTTCACGTGAGCCGTCCACGGTGACAATCGTGACTTGGGCAGTCTTGCCCGCGGCTTCGATGGCGGAGAATGCACCGAGTGCGCAGGGATCATTGATGGGGAACACGGCATCAAGGTCCGGATAGCGGCCGAGTAGGTCGCGCATCACGGGGCGTCCGCCTTCGATGGAGCCCTTGCCCTCCTGAGTATCCAGCAAAGTCATGCCGGGATGCTTCGCCATCACTTCCTTGAAACCTGCCACGCGGTCGATGCAGGACTTGGCGGTCGACAGGTGCAGGATGACGACCTTGGCATTGGGCTTCACCTTGGCGAGTTCTTCGCAAGCAAGGCGACCGGCGCCGATGTTGTCACTGATGACCTGGCAGAGCACGAGCTCCGCATCGCTCACATCTGTGTCCACCACGATGATGGGTACGCCTTTGCGCTTCGCCTCGATGAGACTGCCGCGGATGCCCTCCCAGTTCACCGGATTCAGGAAGATGGCAGCCGGATTCTGCTGCAGGACATCGGAGAGATCGTTCTTCTGCTTCAGGCTGTTGAACTGCGAGTCGAGGGTGACGAGGCGATCTCCCTTCGACTCCACCACCTTCTTGAGACCTTCATTGAGGTCCACGAAGAAGGGATTGTTCATTGTCATGAAGGAAGCCGCAAACAGGCGGCCTTTCCCGCCACCGCTGCCGCTATCACCAGACGGGGCACCGGGTTTGTCGCCGGAGGGCGAGCAGGCTGCAAGCAGCGAGAGGGCAGCCAGGGGAAGGATGAGGAGGTGGCGGCGTTTCATGGCGGAGGGACAGCGGACGCGTGCCCTTTGTATCGGAAAGCATGCAGCCCTGACCATCAAAAACGCGGGAGTGGGGGCGAAACTCGCGGCGAGCAGGCGGTTCGAGGTCGCAAAAAAACGGCACTGCCGGTGAAGGCAGTGCCGCTTGAGTGGTGAATTAGAACCTCAGTTCAATTCAACCGAAGGAACCAACTTAGGCAGTCGGGACTTCGGCGATGGTCTTGAGAATGCGGGAGGCAATCTGGTAGGGGTCGCCCTGGCTGTTCGGACGGCGGTCTTCGAGGTAGCCCTTGTAGCCGCTGTTCACGAAGCTGTGGGGGATACGGATGGAGGATCCGCGGTCGGCGATGCCGTAGGTGAACTTGTCGATGGACTGCGTTTCGTGCAGGCCGGTCAGACGCAGATGGTTGTCCGGACCATAGACGGCGATATGCTCGTCCATGTTCTTCTGGAAGGCGCCCATGAGCTTCTCGAAGTACTCCTTGCCGCCCTTCGTACGCATGTATTCGGTGGAGAAGTTGGAGTGCATGCCGGAGCCGTTCCAGTCGCCACGAATGGGCTTGCAGTGGTACTCAACGTCCACGCAATACTTTTCACACAGGCGGTTCAGGAGGTAGCGAGCCATCCACACGTCGTCAGCGGCCTTCTTGGAGCCCTTGCCGAAGACCTGGAATTCCCACTGGCCCTTGGCCACTTCGGCGTTGATGCCTTCGTGGTTGATGCCGGCGTCAAGGCAGAGGTCGAGGTGCTCTTCCACAATCTGGCGGGCGATGTCACCCACGTACTTGTAGCCCACACCCGTGTAGTACGGGCCCTGGGGAGCGGGATAGCCTTCTTCCGGGAAGCCGAGGGGACGGCCGTCCTGGTAAAGGAAGTACTCCTGCTCGAAGCCGAACCAGGTGCCTTCGTCATCAAGGATGGTGGCGCGATGGTTGGAGGGGTGGGGGGTCGTGCCGTCCGGCATCATGACCTCGCACATCACGAGCACGCCGTTCTTACGGGTCGTGTCGGGATACACCGCTACGGGCTTGAGCACGCAGTCAGAGCTGCGGCCTTCGGCCTGTTGGGTGGAGCTGCCGTCGAAACCCCAGAGAGGCAGCTCTTCAAGTTTCGGAAAGCTGGCGAATTCCTTGATTTGGGTCTTGCCGCGGAGATTGGGCACAGGAGTGTAACCGTCGAGCCAGATATATTCCAATTTGTACTTGGCCATGGATGGGATGCTTTAGGGTGTTAGGGTTGGTCTCGTATTTGAACTGAATGCGGGCAATTCACCAGTTTGGAAGCGTTTTCAAGGCTGCCCTTGTTAGTGTTTGCGTTACGCACGGATAAAGCATTTAGCGTGCCATGTGCAATTTAAAAATTCATCCTGAGACCATCTTTTTGGGCGCAACGCGGGATCATTCCCAGACACGCTGAAAAGATGCATCCACTTTGCGTATTGCCATCATTCCGTGCGGGTGGGAAACTGCCGACCGATGCAGGAGGTGAAAGACACGGTCAGGGCCATGGTGCGAATCGGGTACGACGGGCGCGTGCACAAGACGTTCCGCGGCCACAACGCGAAGGGGCGCTTTGAGAACGAGGTGCGGGTGCTGAAATACCTGGAGGAAAAGGGGTGCGACTTCGTGCCCAAGGTGCTCGAAGCAGACCCGGAAACGCTGAAGCTGGTGACCACCAACTGCGGAGCCCGTGTGGAGCACATGTCCGAGGAGAAGATGAAGGAGGTCTTCGGGAAGCTGGAGCAGTATGGCGTGCGCCATGAGGATGCCTTCCTGCGGAACATCACCTACAATGCCCGGCAAGGACGCTTTTGCGTGATTGACTTCGAGTTCGCCACCCTCCTAGATGAGCAGCCGCCTTCGCAAGAGGCCACGCTTCCCGCTCCCGCAGCATGACCGAGACAGATCCTGATTCCTCATCCGCACTCACTCCCGCTCCTGAGCCTGGTCCCCAGGCTACGCACCTGCACTGGTCTGGCATGACGCACAAGGGCCGCATCCGGCCCAACAATGAGGACGCGTTTCTGGCGCTCACGTTCGATGCTCGTGAAGTGCGCTTCCTGGGGAAGATTGGTGATGGATCACTGGCCGAGTCGGACTATATCTTTGCCGTGAGTGATGGCATGGGCGGCGCGGCTTCAGGTGAGTTCGCCAGCCGCATTGCGGTGGATAAGATCACGCGTCTGCTTCCTCGCAGCTTCAAGTTCTCCGCCCAGCGCATGGTGCCGGGCTTTGAGGATATCCTGGATACGCTCATTGATAGCATTCATGACGACCTTACGCGCATGAGTCGTGGCTATGCCGAATGCGCTGGCATGGGGGCGACACTGAGTCTGGGGTGGTTCACCCCGGAGTGGATGTACTTTGCCCATCTGGGCGACAGCCGCATCTACTATCTGCCGAAGGAGGGAGGTGGCATGACGCAGGTCACGCATGACCACTCGCACGTGGGCTGGTTGCGTCGCACCGGAAAGATCAACGAGCGCGAGCAGCGCACGCATCCACGGAAGAATGTGCTGCAGCAGGCACTCGGCGCTGGTCACCAGATCTTGAATCCTCACATCGGAGCCGTGAAGTGCGAGGTGGGGGACAAGTTTCTCTTTTGTACGGATGGGCTCACCGACGGGCTCTGGGATCGTGCCATCCGTGATTTGTTGCTGACGCCTTCACTGGCCGATACGGCGAAGCCCCCGGCACAACGGCTGGTGGAGGCATCGCTGGCAGAGTCAGGCCGAGATAACATCACGGCGGTGGTGGTGGAGGTGAGGTAGGCAAAGTCGGTCGATACGAAAGCCAACCACGCAGTCAGGTGTGGTTGCATCAGTCGCACCATCACTATGGTTGGCTGATATACTCATGGATTGCAGAAGCAACCTCTGCCGTCAAAGTCGATACCGCTACGACATGACCATCCTTCTCAAGTCTGGAAATGCAGAGTCGGATTGCAGCATCGAGCCGGGACGACAAATATTGGCGAAGCTCTAAATCCGAGAGAGGCTGCCAGCATTCTACCGGGATCTGGATATCAATAGTGATATACCGCTGCTTCTTCGCGAATCTCAGTCGTGTAAGCGCTTCTCGTCCGAATTTATGAAGCGAACCATCGACGCGCAGGACAATGCCAAACTCGTCGATCGCGTCACAGTGAGAACTTGTTACATGACGCGCGAGGCATTGGTAAAGGCGGACCTTGCTCCGTCCAACAGGGCTCGTCTCTGGGCCTCCTCCTTGACATCCTATGGTGATGTAATCGGGCATTGTTTGGATTGAGAGAGTAAGCGGCCAGTGGGTTTATTGCCCCTGCTCGATAGAGTCGGCGACTTCCTGCCACCCGATGCTTCTTGCCAGGTATGCAGCATTGCGTCCAGAGGGCGTCCGTGCATCGACGTTCGCTCCATGCTGGACCAATAGCTTCACGATACCCAAGTTGCCAGCGAGTGCCTCCCGGTGAAGCAGCGTCCATCCCATGTCATCGACGCTGCTTGCGATGGTGACGTCTGACTGGAGTTGGGCCTCGACTTTCGGAAGCATGTTGATGCACATGGGATGGTCGTGAAAGGCACTGGGAACTGCTGGCTCTTTCGAGCCGCTGCCGAAAAGACCTGAGAGGAATCCGCCCTTCGGCTTCTGCTTCGGCTGTCTTTCGACTTCCACTTTCACATCAGAGGGGTCGCCGAAGTCCAGACCCCAGGCATCGTCATGATTCTTGCGGTCCCTGGCGTTCATCCCGGCTCTCATGAGATTCACGGTGTAGCCCCCATAGGCGCGGCCATCCGCTGTCATCATCCAGTCTTCCAGATGTGTGAAGGGCATCGTGACCGACTGGCCCGCTTGTACGGAGGTAAGCCAGTTTGGAGAGTTGAGCAGGTTTCCAGTGATACTCTCACCATCGAAGTCCACGTCTCCAACCCACATGTGCTCGTACTCAGGGTTACCGTCGTTGCGTGCACCATCGGTGAAAGGCAGCTTCACCATGGTCATATCCAGTCCAGGCACGATGCGCCGTCTCTCCCACGAGAGCTCGCGCCAGAAGAATTTGAAGGAGTCTTGTGCGGCTTTGCAAGCCTGCATCATGGCAGGGTCGCCACCATCGAATATGAATACTGGGGAACTCATAGCAGTGGATGGGATGCCCTCGGGGGATGTAGCCACATTGGTACACCGGCCAGTCTCAGACGGCGGAGCGTCGGATGCTCTCATTCTTGTGTTCTGACTGGATTCTATCCGAAACCGTTGTGTCGACGGTTACACCTCCCATATTCAGCAGTGCGCGAAACGTCTCCTTGTCGCTGGCATAAATCATCTGCGAACCATGCAGAAATCGGTTTCCTCGTTCATCTTCCTCGTTTCCGTGCCAGATGAATCCAATTCTGGCAAAGAAGTCTGACGTCCATTCTGTCGCCTCAAGCGACAACTGACATCCTGGAAGGATACTGGAAATACAGAAAAGACGGGAAAGTAAAATGGACGTTCCAAAACCCATTCGGCATTTGCTTCGTTCCACGATGCCAAAAAGCAGGGACGCGTGATAGCCTGATTCAAAGTACGCTATCCCGCCACCGCCGACAATGCGACCGTCGGCTTCGGCAACAACATAGATGACGCTTTCATCACGTATGGTGTTCTTGAACAACTCAAAATATCCCAATGGCATATCCACGCCTTCGTGACCTAGGTAGATTCCCTCCATGGTCGAGTAGTCCACATCCTTGATTAGGCGGATATGACATTTGCCGAGGTGGGGTTTCATGATCTCAATAGCACATGTTGATGGGCTGAAAGAGTCCGGGGAAACCAGACAGCTCAAGTCGGGAGGCAATCAAATGAGAAGGATCAGGAATCTGGTAACCTAAGGCGACTTGATCTGTCATTCTTGGTTGCTCTCAGATTCCTGACCAATTCTCTTCCCTGCGCCTCTACACCTCCAGCTTCCAATCTCCACGATACGGCCGCGTTAGCAGCTTCGTGGCGTCTTCGTCTCCGAGGATCACTTCCTTCTCCGCATCCCACTTGATGCTGCGATTGAGGATGAGCGAAATCAGTGAGAGGTGACCGGGAGTGGCGCTGCGGTGGGCGGTTTCCACGGGGGTGATGGTGGGCTGGCGGGACTTCACGCAGTCGAGGAAGTTCCGATGGTGACCGGGACTCTTGTAGAGAGGATTCTTGATGACGTCCTCGCCGAGCTTCGGCGCCTTGAAGGCTTCCACGACCTTGTCGCCTTCGCGCTTTTGGATCTTCTGCTTGAGCTCGTCCTTGGAGCAATCGAAGCCGCTGCGGTCCACCCACACCCAGCCATCGGTACCGATCCACTTGGTGCCCATCTTGATGTCGGGATGGCCGCCCGCGATGGTCATGACCACACCGCCGGGGTAGGTGCACTCAGAGCGGTACTTGGTGGCGGTATTCCACACAGACCCGGCAGGTGGGAAATCCACCTGAATGGGCTTCACCTCGCTCGGACCGGAGCGATCCATATCCATGCCCCAGTGGGCGATGTCGCAGTGGTGACCGATCCAGTCGAGAAGCTGGCCGCCGCCGATGTTGTAATTCCAGCGCCAGTTCTTGTGCACGCGGCCTTCGATGTAGTCCTCCATCTGCGACGGACCAATCCAGAAGTTGTAGTCCAGATGCGCGGGTGGGGGAGTCACCTGCATCTTGTCCTTCGTTCCGGCGAAGTCGTTGTGGCCGGAGGGAAGGCCCACTTCCACGCGCTGGAGTTTTCCGATGAGGCCGTTGCGAACGATCTCCGCGGCAATGCGGAAGTTGTCCTGAGAGCGTTGCCAGGAGCCGGTCTGCCAGATTCGATTGTACTTTTGCACTGCCTTCACGATCGCCTGCTGCTCTGCGATGGTGCGGGCGAGGGGCTTTTCACCGTAGATGTCCTTGCCGTTCTTCGCCGCTTCCACGGCAGTGAGGGCGTGCCAGTTGTCCGGCAGAGCGAGCATGACGGTATCGATGTCCTTGCGGGCCATGACCTCGCGGTAGTCGTGGTAGCCCTTGCAGTCGGTGTTCTTGTAGTGGCCGTTGATTTTCGTGAGCGCGGCTTCGAGGTTCTTCTTGTCCACGTCACAGGCGGCCACGACCTGGCAATCGGATTCGTTGAGGAAACTGTTGGTGTTTCCCGGGCCCATCATGCCCCAGCCGAAAACGGCCATGGTGATCTTCTTGGAGGGCGCGTTCTGCCCAAAAACCGAGGACGGCACGATGGTGGGGAAGCCGATGGCAGCGGCGCTCGCGGTGAGAAACTGGCGGCGTGTGGGGCGAGGAATGCGTTTCATGGCACTGAAAAGCCACAAATCCCCACAGTCTTACAAGAACAAATCACCTCGGGATCTAACATTTCGCCTTGCGCGCGCGTCGTACCTTTAGGAAGGAGTTTGCTCATGAATCAGGTGCGCGTGTTGTACATGTTGCTGGTCCTGTCTCTGGCAGGAATGGGAGCCTGGGTCTGGAAGTCCAAGCAGGAGGAGCGTGCGGCCGAGGAGGCGCTCACTCGCGCCGTGGACATGCAGGAGGCAAAACTCGCGGCTCGCCAGCAGGATGCAGATCGGGCTCTGGCTGAGCAGAAGGCCGAATACGAGGACAAGATCAAGCAGCTCAACGACGCCCATGCCAAGGATCTGGAGGACATCCGCAAGTCCGAGCGTGAACGCATGGCTCAGGCTTTCTCCCAGTTCGGCGACATCCTCGACGGCAATAAGAAGACGCTCGACTACATCAATCTCATCGAGCAGAAGGTGAAGTCAGGGCAGGAGGTGTCCAAGGCAGAGGCGCAGAGGCTGGCAGTGATTGCCACGGGTCTGACGTACCTGCAGCAGCAGTACAAGAAACCCTTCCGCGAATTCACCGAGCTGGAGACCTACCTGGCCAATCGCGCCAATGCCACCCTCGCGGAGCCGGACCAGCGCTTCTCCTTCTTCAAGCGCATGTTCAGCAAGGAGTACCGCGAGCAGGAGAAGGAATTCCACCGTACGGAGGGGGAGAAGCGCGCCTTCCAGGAGGCGAGTGAGAAATTCGGCGCGGCTTATTCTGCTGCACAGAAGCAGATGGCGGCCTCGAACATCGACTTCGAAAAGTCCATGACCCAGCTCAACGCGCTCTCCCAGGAGAAGAAGCCGGAAGATCTGGGCGAGTTCTTCAGCAAGGCGAAGAAGGCCCTGAGCACGCATCAGAAGCTCTTGGACTTCGAGCCGGAACCGACCCCCACGCCGAAGCCTGGTGAGGGACCGCGTCCGTAGCTGGAGCGCGGGAATATCTTCCCGATGCTCCATGTGCGAACTGTCCTCTTCGGTTATTTTCCCTGCAGTGCGGCGAAGATGATGATCACGATCAGCACGGCGATCACCACGAGGGTGACCTTGACCCAGGAGATAGGATACTCACCCGCGACCTTGCCCGTCGCGCCGTTCACGGTGACCTGGTAGGTCTTGTGACCGTAGTTGTAGGTGAGCAGCCAGACGGGGAGAAGGATATGCTTGAAGGTCTGTGCGGAATAGTCGGCCTGCACGCGGAGATTGCGATGCGTGTCTCCTGGCACCTGGCTCCCGCACATGCTGCGCACTTCGCCATCCATGCGGGCACGTGAAGCCTGGGCGGCTGCAACGAGGTCGATCTGGTACTGCTCCACCACCCACCCGGAAACGTAGCCGGGATCATAGGGCTTCAACTCCGCGGTGGTGGGGAAAGGCTCCAGCTTGGCGAGCAGGTTCTGATGCACGCCTTGGGAAGCGGGAATGAGCAGGTCATCAAAGAAATGTTCCAAGGCTCCACTGGCATGCTCCCAGCGAATGCGGGTTTCAGATTTCCCATCTGAACCGCGCACGGTGTAGCGGTAGCCGGCCTCTGCCGTCCAATCCGCAGCCACATGGGCATCAAAGGTCCAATACGGCAGGTACACACCATGCAGTGTATCCGTGAGAGCCTTGTCCTTGAGATTGTTTGGCGCAAACCAGTGGCTGCCGTACCACTGCCGGATGTCTTCGCGCACTTTGGTGTTGGCGACGGTGAAGGCCAGCAGTCCAGCAGGTCTTACGGGTGACTTCATGTCATCCACCGCAATGAGAGAAGGGGAGCCACAGAAGTCACAACGTTGTGCCACACGTTTCTCATCGAAGACAGAGATGGCGTTGCAATTCTGGCAACGCACCGTCTTTTTTTCCGCAGCCCAGCCCCGTTGATCTTCCGGGAGCGCGCGGAGGGCAGCGATGAGGTCATTCTCCTCGACCAAGGTGCCATCGCTCTTGATCTCCGCAGGTGACTGAGTGCCGCAGAAAGGGCAGACCAGCATCTGTTTGGTGGGATTCCACTCTGCCTCGGCGCCACAGGCAGGACAGGGGAATTTGCGGAGGGCGGTGAGCTCGGACATTGAAGGGAGGAGAGACGCGGAGGATCGCAAGAGTATTGCGCTCAGTCAAAGAAACGTCCCTGCCACATGCGACAGGGACGTTCGGACTTCATGGCGCTGCGTGGCAGGGGACGCGGCTAGTGCTTCAGGAACTCGTCCAGAGCTCCGCGGGTCACGCGGTAGGCACTGCCGATTTTTTTACCCTTGAGGTCACCGGAGTCGATGCTGGCAATCACGTCCGCCTCAGTCACACCGAGGACTCCTGCGACCTGTGCGGGCGTCAGGATTTCCGGCAGACCTGCCCCAGCAGCGGCAGGGGCGCCGGCCGCTGCTGCGGGAGCGCCACCAGGCAGGGGAGGAGGTCCACCACCAGGGCTCAGATTCGTGGACTTCATCATCTCCTGCGCCATGGCGAAGCCCATGGCCATCTCGGCAGGAGCACCCGCGCCACCACCCTTGGCCATGCCTTCGGCCATCTGGAATTTGACGTAGTCGTTCAGATTGCCGATCGCGCTCATGCTGGAGCGCTTGTCAATGGCCTGCTCCACTTCCGGCGGCACGCTGGCATTTTCCAGGATGAAGCTGGTGAACTCGATGCCGTACTTGCTCTGCAGCGCGGGATTGATCGCGGGCAGGAGTGCTTCACCCATTTCCGCGTAGCGGGTGGCGAGGTCCAGCACTGGGATCTTCGCAGAGGCCAGGGCGTCGCTGAAGATGCTCACCAGGCGCGAGCGCATGGTATCGGCAAATTCATCCAGACGGAAATGATGGTCGGAGCCGGCCACTTCCTTGAGGAAGAGCTTCGGATCCACAATGCGGAAGTCGAAGGTGCCGAAGGCGCGCACACGCACGATGCCGAAGTCCTGGTCGCGCATCATGATGGGGTTGCTCGTGCCCCACTTGTTCCCCGTGAAGAGACGCGTGGTCACGTAGTACACATCCGCCTTGAAGGGGGACTCAAAGCCATATTTCCAGCCCTTCAGGGTGCTGAGGATCGGAATATTGTCGGTCGTCAGCGTGTGCTTGCCGGGGCCGAAGGTGTCGCCGAACTGGCCGAGGTACACGAACTGCGCCACTTGCGACTCGCGCACGATGAGCTGGGCGCCGCGCTTGATTTCCTTGTCCTCGTCCGGGAAGCGCCAGGAGAGCGTATCACGGCTGTCGTCCGTCCACTGGATGATTTCCAGGAACTGTCCTTTGAGATAATCCATCAGGCCCATGGTCGTATGCGGTTGGAGTTTGAGTGGGGGAGAGTGTGTGACTGTTGACTGCGGATGATGCGTGACGCCATGCCACGCTTACCAGTTTCTCTGTTTGTCATCCAGCAAAAGAATGTGACGGCGCACCGACCACATCCGTGTGGGCAACGAAGAGACGGCCGGCGAGTGGCTCTACGTCGCTGCCGGGTGTGCCGGTGGTGATGTAGAGATCCTTCAACTCAGGACCGCCAAAGGCGCATGCGGTGACTTCGCGGCAGGGAAGCGTCACCTCTGCCAGGACGGCGCCGGTTTTCGGGTCGAAACACTTCACCGCGCTGCCGTGGCAGAATGCGATCCAGAGCCGGTCCTTGGCATCAATCGTCATGCCGTCCGGGCTGCCCTGATGATCCGTCGTCTTGAAGGCCACTCGCTCATTGCTGATCTTGCCGGAGTTCCCATCGTAGTCGAAGGCGATAACGTTGCGGCGGGGGGTATCGATATAATACATCGTGCTCTCATCCGCAGTCCACACGATGCCGTTGCTCACGGTCACGGGGCCGTATTTTTTCTCCACGTGGAGATTTGCGTGCAGACAGTAGAGCGCGCCGGTGGCCTCACGCTGTGGACCCAGGTGCATGGTCCCAGCCCAGAAGCGCCCGGAGGGATCGCACTTCCCGTCATTGAAGCGGTTCGTGTCGACGGCGGATTCGGGGTCCACGATGGGCGTGGGATAGCCGGTGTTCTCATCCAGGAAGTAAAATCCCTTGTCTCCGGCAAAGACCATGCCTCCCTTGCGGCGTGGCACCACCGTGCCGACGCGCTGCTTCACTTGCCAGATGCGTTCTTCCCCAGTCTGCGGGTTGAACGCGATAATCTTGTGGGCTTCGATGTCCACGTACAGCAGGCGGTCACGGTGCCAGATGGCGCCTTCGCCCCAGTGTGAAACGTGTTTGCCGATGGGTTCAGGTGAGGAAATCTTCATGCGAATACCCTCAGTTTTAGCGGAAAACGAGCGAGTTGCAAATTGGGGAAGTGATCAGAATTCGTGTCAGGCCTCCCGCCAGTAGTGGCCACGTGATTGAAAAAATCACGCTTCCAACTCCGTCGATCTGCCATGGCATGTCGGCTTGCTCAGGGTCTGGCTTTTTTACTTGTGTTTCTTGTCGTGGCACCACCAGCCGGTGCCCAGCTTGCTAATCTTCCACCTGCACCGTCGTGGCTGGAAGGTGGAAAGAGCTACGAGGTGAAGTTCGAGCATCAGGGCAAGCTCTTGATGAGCGTGCTCTTTGTGGCGGCGGACAGGGAGGTGGAAGTACAGGTGAACGGCACGAACGTAGGTATTGCCAGCGATGCGGCAAAGGCGGCAAGCCTCAATGTCACGAATCACATCCGGCAGGGCTCCAACGCGGTTTCGATTCGTGCCAAAGATGGCGGGCCAGTGAAGGTGGCAGCATTGTTGGAACTCAATGGTGACCTCTCAGTGAGGCGCTGGATCTTCACGGACGCCTCGTGGTCTGCTCCCGGAGGCAATGGTAAGGTGGTGATCGGGAGCTTGACGAACGCTGATCCAGCCACGGATCCTTTCAACTTCAAACAGACCTTCGATGCGTACAACAGCTGGCAGCTCGCGAAGCGGGACCAGCAGAGTCAGGCCACCGATCCTTCGGGCTTCAGGTTGCCCCCGGGGTTCAAGGTGGAACTCATCCGCTCGGCTCTGCCAGAAGAAGGTTCGTGGGTGGCCATGACCTTTGACCCGAAGGGGCGGGCCATTCTTGCCATGGAGAAGAAGGGCCTGCTCCGCGTGGACCCGGATGGAAAGACTCAAGTCATTGAGGATACTCTTCTGGAGTGCCGTGGTCTGGTGCATGCTCACGGCTACCTCTATGCGCACGCGAACAACACCAAGGCTCTCTGTCGCCTGCGCGACAACGATGGTGATGGCGTGCTGGAGGAGAAGCAGGAACTCATGCGCACCGAGGGAGGGGTGGGACATGGTCGCAATCACATCAAGCTAGGCCCCGATGGGAACATCTGGGTGGTGAATGGGAACAATGTGCTGCTGCCCAGCCCGCTCGCGGCTTCATCTCCCCTGCGCAATTACGCTTCCGATCAGCCGCTGCCGAATCCTTGGGATCCGGTGATGTTTGATGGTACGGTGGAACTCCCCGCCGGTCACGTGCTCTGTGTGAGTCCGGACGGGAGCACGGTGGAACTCATCGCTGGCGGGTTGCGCAACGCACTCGACATCGCCTTCAATCGCGAGGGTGAGCTATTCACGTTTGATGCGGATATGGAGCGTGACGTGGGTGCCTCATGGTACATGCCAACCCGGGTGTTGCACGTGGTGTCCGGAGCTGACTTTGGCTGGAGGCGTGGTACAGGGAGGTTCCCTGCGTGGTATGCGGACACGCTTCCGAGCGTTGTGGACATCGGACTGTCATCGCCCACCGCCATCTTCTTTGGTTATGGCGGCAAGATGCCGGCAAAATACCAGGACGCGCTTTTCATCTGCGACTGGTCGTATGGTCGCATCATCGCGGTGCATCTCAGGCCCGACGGCGCAACTTACAAGGGAGAACAGGAGACTTTTATCACGGGACGCCCGCTCAATGTGACGGATGGCTGCATCGGTCCCGATGGGGCGATGTGGTTTACCACGGGAGGAAGGGGAACGCAGAGCGGCCTGTATCGCATCACCTACAGAGGTGATGCCGAGATTCCGGCAATGACGAAGAGCGCTGCACCACTCCGCGACCTGCGTCATCGTTTGGAAGCGTTCCATGGTGGCATTCCCGACGGGCAAGTGGAGGATGCGCTGGCATTGGCGTCCGGCAATCTCGGGCATCAGGACCGCTTCATTCGACACGCTGCACGTCTTGCCCTGGAGCAGATCCCCCTGGACCTGTGGAAGGAGAAGATACTCAATGAAAAGCAGGCTGGGTCCTGGAAGCACCTCACCGGGCTACTGGCTCTGGCAAGGGTGGGGGAGCCTGGTATGATGTCTCATGGGATGGTGTCCTTGGAACGGGTGTCATGGAAATCGCTCGACGAGGAGCGGAAACTGGCCGCGCTGCGTGTCATGGGCGTGATGCTCGCGCGCTGGGGAGATCCAGAAGAGTCCTGCCGCGGAAGACTCCTGGGGCTGCTGGAGTTCCAGTACCCGGCCAAGTCATTTCCAGTGAACCAGGAGCTTTGCCGGCTGCTGATTCGATTGAAGTCTACCACGGTGTTGGAGAAGAGTGTGAAGCTGCTGGGCGCTGCGAAGACATCGGAAGAGATTCTTTTCTACCCCCTGCATCTTCGGTATCTCAAGGATGGCTGGAGCATGGCTTCACGACGTGCGGTATTTGAAGCGTTGAATCGCGCGGAAAAGTTCAATGGCGCCAGTGCTTACTTCAAGGCCATTCAAGACATCCGGAGCGAGCTCGCCGCAGCGACACCTCCCGCGGAAGCTTTGGAGCTTGCGGCTTTGATCCATCTGCCCAAGCCCGTTGCCCTTGCCCCGCACGCCATGCCTGGTCACACATTCAAGGCGTGGAAGGTCGAAGACCTGGAACCGCGTCTGGCACAGGTGGGGCAGGGGAGATCCTTTGAGAGGGGAAAGGCGGCCGCCATCAGCGCACAGTGCGTGTTCTGTCATAAAATGAGCAACGACACGGCCCTGCCCGCAGGTGTGTTCGGCCCGGAACTCGTGCAGGTATCCGCGCGCTTCAGCCGCCGGGACCTTTTGGATCACATTCTGAATCCTTCAAAGGTCATCGATGAGAAGTTCCTCTTCGTCACCATCACGCGAAATGATGGTACTCAGATCACCGGTAGTCTTGAGAGTGAGGATGATGAGCGTGTGACCTTGAAGCCCAATCCGCTGTCGCCCGAGACCGTAGAAGTGGGCAAGACGCTGGTCAAAAAACGCGAGGTGTCCACCGTTTCCCCCATGCCAGTGGGGCTCGTGAACGGCTTGCGTGTAGAGCAATTGCTGGATCTCCTTGCGTTCATCGAAGCGGGAGGTGACCCCACACACGCCAACTTCAAAAAGCTTCCTCCTGCGCCATGAGCAAGAAATACCGGGTAGGCATCATTGGCTCCACGAACAAGGGCAACTACGGCCATGGCATGGACACGGCATTCCAGGGAGTGGATGCATTCGAGCTAGTGGCTCTTGCGGACGATGATCCTGCCGGACTGGCTGCCACCGGGAAGCGGCTGGGCATCGCGCGCCAGTATGCGGACTACCGTGAGATGCTTGGCAAAGAGAAGCTGGACATCGTTGGCATCGGTCCTCGTTGGCTGACACAGCGAGTCGCCATGGTCACTGCGGCTGCAGAAGTGGGTTGCCATGTGTTCGTGGAAAAGCCGCTCGCAGCGTCGCTGAAGGATTCAGACGTAATGCTGGCAGCCTGCGAACGCGCGAAGGTGAAAGCCATGATGGCGCACCAGCTCCATGTGCTGCCTCCCGTGAGGCAGGCATTTGCCGAGATCAAATCAGGCAAGTACGGCAAGGTGTTGCGCATGTATGGCCAGCCCTCCGATGATGCTCGTGGAGGTGGGGAAGAGTTGATTGTCCATGGCACGCACTTTTTCGATCTCATGGTCGATCTGGCGGGTCCACCGCGCTGGGTGAGTGCGCATCTCGCGATGGGGGAGCGTGACGTAACCCTCGCAGACAAGCGCGAAGGCCGCGAACCCATCGGCCCCATTGCGGGAGACTCCTGCGCAGTGATGATTGGCTTTGAGCACGGGGTGCGTGGATTCTGGAATTCCACAGCAAACCTCGATGCCGGCGGAGTCATCTACGGCCTGCTCATCCAGTGTGAAAAGGGAACGATCCACATGCGACCCAGTGGTGAGATCTACATCTATCCCGGACCTGTGATTGAGCCGGAGAACGAGAAGCGTGCCTGGCAAAAGTTGTGGGTGGAGTCCTGGCATTTCACGCCCGAGCATCAGCTGCGACCGCTGAAGGACTTTGTCCATAGGGGAAACAAGCTACTACTGGAGGGATTCCTGGCGGCCATTGAGAAAGATGCCGAGCCACCTGCGAGCATGCGGACAGCAGGCTACATTACGGAAATCATCCAGGGTGCCTATGCCTCTCACCTTGCCGGAGGGAAACGTCTGGCCATTCCGCTGGAAGATAGAAAACATCCGCTGGAGGTGGCGTGACGCATCGCTTGATCCTGCAAGGCGATGGACAGTTATGTGGGCGATACCACGGTCTTGCCTGATGGGTCCCACTCCACGCCCAGCGCAAGGTTCTGTTCCTGCGGATTGGCCACCAGCCACTCCGCCACAGGAGTGGTGACGAGTTCTTCGATGCGGCGCTGCAAGGGGCGAGCTCCGTACACCGGGTCGAAGCCGCGCTCACTGACCACACGAATCATGGTATCACTGATGCGCAGCGAGATGCTGCGGTCACGCAACCCCTCGCGTTCTTCGAGGCTGGCGAGTTCGCGCCGGGCGATCTGTTCCACGGCCTCCTTGTTGAGCGGATCAAAGGTTACCACCTGATCCAAGCGGTTGAAGAATTCGGGACGGAAGAACTGGGTGACGGCTGCACTGTCCACTCGTGCGCCCTCTGTGAGGGCATCCGGTGTGAAGCCGGGCGCGCCACCTTTGCGTGTGCCCAGATTGGACGTCATGATGATGACGGTGCTGCGGAACCATGTGGTGCGTCCCAGGGCATCTGTGAGCCTCCCTTCCTCGAAGACATTCATCAGCGTGTCGAAGACCTCCGGGGATGCTTTCTCCACCTCGTCGAAGAGAAGCACGCCGAACGGATTCTGCCGCATGCGCTTCACCAGGTCGGAAGGCTCGCCGAAGGGATCTCCCAGCAGGCGGCGCGCGGCGTCGTAGCCGCTGTACTCGCTCATGTCGAGTCTCACGAGACGGTCGGTGGCCTTGCGATTGGGAAAGAGGTAGTCGCCGAGCAGCTTCGCGAGCTGTGTCTTGCCGGTCCCGGTGGGGCCGGTGAAAAGGAGCACGGCGAGCGGGCGATCCGGATCGTTCAGACCTGCCTTGAATTTCAAGACCGCCCGGCACACGGCATCTACCGCATGCGGTTGCGAGACAAGGCGCTCGCTGAACCAGCCCTGCAGCGCGGTAGGATTGAGCAGGCGGCTTTCGTCGAGCAGTTCCTCGGGTAAGCCCGTGGCTGCGGCGAAGCCACGCCGCACGTCGGTGAGGTGGACTACTCCTGCGCCGTGCTCCTGCGCCTTCGCCGCGGCATCGTTCATGTAGGTGAGCGGTGTGGCGGGAAACCCCGCATAGGGAAGGAAACGACGGCAAAGACGTCCTGCCTCACTCGCCGCTTCCTGGACGAACTCCAGGCGATGCTTCGCGCTGAGAGTCACGGCAGCGTGTTGCAGGATCGATTTCTCACTCTCTGCCGACAGCGCATCCAGTCTGACCATGCTGAAGGCATCGAGGAAGGATGGTAGAGTACGCTCACAGGCTTCTACCTCCTCTGGTGTGGCCTCCACCACCACGCGTAGCTCCTGGAATCGGAGATAAGGCACGAGAAAAGCGGCCAGACTGCTCTCAGGCGTGGTGCCGCCCAGGCGCATGAGTTCCTGCAGGCTCTCAATACACAGAACTCCATTCACATCCCGGATCTCGCGGATGACGTCCTCCAGTCTTTCCTGCCACTGGCCCAGCCAGCGCATACCGGCGATGATACGCGCGCCACTGGTAATCCAGAACCGATGCTCCTTCGCGCTGTCCTCCTCTTCTGTGGCCGTGAAGCGCGAGAGACGGCGGATGGCCTCCAGTAGTACTGCGCTCTTGCCACAACCGGACTTGCCCACGAGCAGGATGTTCCCGGTCTTCTGTGCCAGGCGGTTGGCAAGGTCATTGATGGGCAGTTCCCGCTCCAGGGGCCATGTACGCACAGTTCGCCGCAGCGCGACTGCATCAACCGGATCGGCGATCTGGACGAGGGAATCCGCTTCCATGCGAAATGCCCTCTCTTTTCGACGTCGGGGGCTGAATGAGATGGCATCCAACACACAAGGGCCGGGCGGGAGGAAGCGTAGCAGTTGAGCTGGTGTGAGCCCTTTCAGAGCTTGTCTCGCGTAGTGCAGCGCCATCTCATCGACACGTTCGCCACTGCTCACATCGAATTCGACATCGAGTCCCGGAATGAGCGCGCAAATCAGACCGCTTTCGCGTTTGCCCACCACGTAGGGAAGTCTCAGCGTCACCGGTTCGGCGCAGGGCACAACGCGCCTTCTGCCCGTGGGTCCGGGAGGGGTGGTGTATTCCGGCACGGCCTGAATTTTCACCGTGCGCAGGGTGGGCTCCAGAAAGTCCGGCTCCGGCAACGCGTCATTCTCGCTGCCGTCTACGCCACGCAGATAGTCCTTCAGCTCATGCAGCACGGCTCCACGCGAGGGGCCGCTTGCAGTTCCCGAGCTGGAGAGTTCATCCAGAAGGCGGCCGCTCCACAGGTCTTCGCGAGCCTGCCAGAGGACGAGGGGGTATCGATAGGTGCGCGGCATGTCAGACGGGATGATGATTGGGTGTATCAGGAATGGATGCCGGCTGGCCATAGCAGACTGCCATGGCCATGTCCCCTGTTTCCTGATTGGCGCCGGAGATCAGCAGTCCGGTACGCAGATCCAGCAGCCAGGCTCTGAAGTACAACCAGGTGATCTGATTTTCAGAGGACTCCGGAGGTGTCTCGCCGGTGCGCCAGGCCTTCACGGTGGTCAATTCGGATTGGGCCGTCCAACACGAGGCCTTCACACCGGTGGTCGCAGCCACCAGACCTTCCAGACCGGGGCCATCCACAATGCGAATGGCTTTTTTGTTGGAAACGAGAACCACTTCGGCCAAGGCTGCTCCGCACCATTCGAGCGACGCGACCTGGTTCTGCGGCCAGGCTTCGTCATCTTCTGTGACTTCCTCAATGTAAGCAAAGTTGTCGATGCCGATGGTCCAGGAACTCGTGTGCGCCATGGACTCGTGACAGACGGAGATCAGGTGGCGAGCCCTCCAGAGCAAGCGCAGCAGGCCAGCGTGGATCGCGTCCAAGGGCACTGCCTGATCCAATATCTCGGTGATGGCATGGTCAGCGAAGCGTTGCGAGATTAAGCGCTGGAGGAGATGCTCCACCACTTCGCGAGGCAGCACATGCAGCTTGTCCTTGGCGCGGACTGGCTCACCGGACTTTGCGCGTGACGTGGCAGCACGCTGGCGGGCGCGGTTCTCGCGTTCAAGTGTGTCCTCCAGCCGCTCGAGACCTTTTCGTATCACGGAGCATTCGTCACGGAGGCGGAAGTACCAGGCGCGTCGTCGTGAGATGGTCCCGTCCTCTTCTTGATCAAACTTCCAACCATCGAGGCGTTCCTCGGCTTCGGTAATCAAGTCCAAGGATTCATCGAGAAGATCCAGCATCTCATCAACGGTGATGGCGGCGGAAATGGTGAAGAGAAGGGGAGTCTGCTCCTGCGCCCTCAGGTCGAATGATAACGCTCCATCGATACCCATGGTCACCCTGGCCTTCAGCGCCTCCCCTGAGCCCACGGAAGCCATACGCGCAGCCAGCGGCTCGACCAGGAGTGTCTCCACGGCGCGACGTAGTGACCGGGCACCGTACGCTGTTTGGTGGCCCTTTTCTGCCAGGAACTGGATGGCATCGTCTTCCAGGGACACATCCACCTGCCGATCGGACAGGCCCTGCCGAGTCATGGCTCGCTGCGCCATGACTTGCGCCAGCTTCTCGATATCTTCCCGGCGAAGTTCGTGGAAGGGTACAATGCGATCCAGACGGTTGAAAAACTCAGGGCGGAAGAATTTCTCCGCAGCCTGTCGGTAGGCCTCGGCATCTTCCGTGGTGGCATGGCCAAAGCCGAGGCGTTGCCTGGACTGGCGGGCCCCGATGTTTGAGGTGAGGATGATGATGCAGTTGCAGAAGTCTGTGGTCTGTCCCTGTGCATCCGTGAGACGCCCTTCACCCAGCACTTGGAGCAGCAGATCGAAAACGTCGGGATGAGCCTTTTCCACCTCGTCGAAGAGCAGCAGTGTGAAGGGCTGGCGGCGTACGCGGGAGGTGAGCAGACCGCCGCGCCCCGGGCCGCCAATGAGGCGGATGGCCGCGTCATCACCGGTGTATTCGTTCAGGTCGAATCGAACCATGCGATCCTCACTCTGGAAGACTGTCTTCGCCAGCATCTTGGCGCATTCTGTCTTGCCCACACCGGTGGGGCCCAGGAAGAGCAGCGAACCCAGCGGGCGAAGAGGATCCTGCACTTCGGCTGACGCCATGAGGATGATGTCCATCATGGCCTCGACGGCGGCTGTCTGGCCCATGATGTTTCCAGAGAATCGCCAGCGGAGATCCTCCCGGCCGAAGGATTCGCCATCAAGCGATTCGCCCTTGAGCAACTCGAGACTGATCCCATGCCGGTCGGCGAACCACTCCAGAACTTGAGAGGCCGTGGTGGCTTTGTCCTGTTGGAAGCTGTTCGTTGCGGACTTGTACGTATTCGCCAGTGCCTGGAGCATCTCCACCGCTTTTCCCGGGAATGCCTTTGCCCGGCCAAATCGCTGCTGGAGGCGGATGACTTCTGGGAGCACCTCCGGCGAGAAATTGCACTCAGGTGGCAGCTCCTGCATGGTGCGTACCAGGATGCGCAGGGTGGCGTCATCGCCCATCTCCCGGACATGAATGACCTGGAACTGGCTCGCGAACGATCGATCGATTTCCCGCAATCTCCCCCAAGCCTCCGGAGTGGCCTCAGCCAGCACCGGAATGGGTTCGTGTTCCTGTCGGGCCTTGAGCACATGGCCGAGTGTGAGGTCGCTTCCTGAGGAACGCCCGGCTTCGAAGAGGCCGAGCAGATCATCGAGCACCAGGATATGCCGGTCCTTGCGAATACTGCTGAGCATCGCCGTCCAGCGTTCTTCCCACTGGCCGAGGTAGGACATGCCACTGATCACCCGCTGTGGAGACACCAGCCAGTACTGGCCGCGGCGGCCCGTGCTGGCGGCTTCCAGTGATTTGCGCACGCATTCATGAATGATGGCAGTCTTCCCGGCTTTTGGCCGGCCTACCAGCACGACCATGGGTGTCCGCACACTGATGCGGCGGAAGCTCGCCCAAAGCTGTGCCACCTCCGCTTCCCGGAGCAGTGCACGCTGCAGATCCTGGGGATAAAGCCGATCAAGGCACCGGCCCACCTTGTGCAGTTCACGCTCCCCATCCATGGGCGTGTCATCAATGTATGACGCGTGCCTGGATCCCGGAATCGGAAGGCGCTGGTTTCCCGTGAGCGCCACGGGAAGGTGAACGACGTGCGGCTGGCCCCCGGAGAACCAATCACTCGGATCAAAAGCGTCCTCCGCCTCCTTCTCCAATTGCCGGAAGTGAGCAGTCAGGATCCGTGTGGCCACATCGCGCAGTTGGGTGCCGCTGGGCCACTCGAAGCTGAGGCCTCCTCTAGACAAATGCACGAGTCTTCGCCCGGCGTTTTCAAACACCACGGCAAAGAACGCACCGTCGACCGAGCGCTTCTTGAGCTCGATACGAAGTTTCAGCAGGTGACTCGTAGTCGGAGGACAGAAGCTCCATGGGAGCAGGTCACGATGGTCGGGCGACACGGTCGTCTCCAGCAACAGGCGACCAAGGCGTCCGCCAAGTTGTGCCAGGGCGCGGTCCTCCCGCAGGTCCATTTCATCCTTGAACGCGCCAGCGGCAGCAAAGACGGGCCGGGCACGAAAACGCGTGATGCCGTGAGCATCGCGATAGTGGTCCACGCATACGGGAATGGTGAGGGTGAACTTCATGCCAGGGCCTCCCCGAGTGTGATGGCGCGCAAGGACTGCAGCAGCCAGTCCTCCTGAAACCGGCCATCCTTGCGCGCGTTTTCCGAGCCCTCACGGACGATCTGCTTCACGGGATCATACTGGCGGCAGATGGTGCCAGACTCCAGATCGGGCAGACCCACCAATTCCTGCAGTGGCACCGTAAGCTGGCCGAGGTGCTGCATGTTCTCCCCCGGCACCCGCACTTCGAGGCGGCAAGCCCAGTCGACCGGGTTCTGCCTGTTCTTGGTCTGGGTGTCAGCCTTCTTTGCAGCGGCTTCCTCCTCCTTGGACTTGCGCCGTGATTTGGAGAGGTGAAGACCATCCTCATGCTTCAGATGCATGTTGGCGTGGGCCCCTTCAATCCAGAGGGCGATGGCGCTTACGGATTCCACATCCTTGGTCCACAGCGTCGCCTGTTCTTTCACGGAGGGAGGTGAGTCCGCGAGGACATGGAGTCCATCCTCGGTCAGCAATCGCGCCGGCGTCTTTTTGTAGAAGAGACCGACACGCACAGATGCCTTGAGTGAGGCAGCGACATCATGATACACCCGTGCGAAGTCGAAGAGTTCGGAGCCGGGCTGTCCCCGCATAAAGAAGATCAATCGCTTCGGCGGAGGCTGCCAGAGCGCATAAGCTTCCAGCACCAGGTCCTCCCAGCCGGTCATGGTCAGAGGTTCGCGGGCGCGGAGGATCTCCAGTTGGTCCTGATGCAGAGCGACAATGAGCGCTTCTTCTCTCGCAAATTGTGTGTTGGCTTCGTTCTGCATCTGCGTGAGACAGGTCTTCAGTCGGTCCAGTTCCGGGTCATGACCCATCCACGTATTCTTGCTGCGCCTGCTGGCGCGGTCCTTCATGCGTTGCGCCCGCAGCTTCTGTTCCAAGAGCCGCACCTTGCCCCGAAGGCCGTTGGTCATGGTTGAGATCAGCAGACGTTGGTATGCCCGACGGAGGCGGGCTGCATCAAAGGTACGCGACTGGAGATCCGAGCGCGAAAAGTGCGCGGCCTCTGACGTGACTTCGCGTGTACTCCAGTCCGGGCGGATGACTTCGATGGCAGGTCGCCCGTCCGGCCCGAGTTCGGCCTGTATCGAGTAGGGGCCATGGGTGTGCATCACTTTGTCGGAAAGAGGAGCGAGCAATTCCTCCGCAATACGACGTTTCAGCGGTCGCGCACCATAGCGGGGATCGTAGCCCTTCGCGGCCAGATGCCGCAGCAAAGGTTCGCTCACCTCCAGACGCAGCTTGCGGCTGGCAAAACCGGAGCGGAGAGACACGGCATCAACCTCACGACGCGTCAGCGAAAGCACCACTTCCTCCGAGAGCGGTCGGTAGGGCACGATGCGGTCAATGCGGTTGAACATTTCAGGGCGCAGCGCCTTCTGCACTGCGGAGGTGAAGTGCTCCACGGCATCCTGGAGTCCGCTGCCACTGACGTCGAAGCCCAATCGCCCACGTGAGTATTCCTGCGCACCGAGGTTGGAGGTCATGATGACCACACAATTGCTGAAGTCCGCCGTGCGTCCGGCTGCGTCGGTGAGTCTTGCTTCGCCAAGTACTTGGAGCAACAGATCAAACACGGCCGCATCGGCCTTCTCAAACTCATCCAGCAGCAGCACGTTGAATGGCTGCTCACGCACGGCGGCGGTAAGGATGCCCTCCTTGCCGCCGTGGCTGCCATTCACCAGGCGTTGCGCGCTCCAGGGCTGGCCGTATTCGCTCATGTCCAGACGGATCATGCGCTCAGGACTCTGGAAGAGAAACTCGGCGAGGGCCTTCGCCATCTCTGTCTTGCCCGTGCCGGTGGGTCCGGTGAAAAGCAGTGATGCCAGCGGTCTGCCGGGGCGGGTGAGTCCCGCCTTCAACTGCGCAATCACACTGGTGATGACTTCCACGGCGGCGTCCTGCCCCTGCACCCGGCGCTGAAACCAGGCGCGTGTAGCCGCGAGGTCGAGTGGCTGTTGTGGATCCAGCAGATGGCGTGGCATGCCTGTTTCACTGGAGAAGGCGGCGAACACCTCTGCCTCTTCAATGAGCGTGTTCTTCTCCGCACCTTCGTGAAGGCGCTGCATGAAGCGAAGCGGTGCTCCGGGGAAGGCGGCGTAACCCATGAAGCGATGATGCAGGGCAGCGATGCGTTGCAAGGCCTCGCGCGTGAAGCGTCCACGATCACGCCCCATTTTGATGGAGGTGGAGAGCAGGATCGCCTGTTCCGCTTCGCGTGAGGGCTCCTCTACTTTCATGATGCGGAAAGCCTCACTGAGACGTGGGTCATTTTTCTCAATCACGGCCATCTGCTCAGGTGTGCACTCCACGATCACCTGGATGTCCCGGCGTATGAGATAGGGGCGCAGGAAACTCGCAATGCTTTCCGAGCCTGCCGAACTCTGGCCCACGTTCATCAGCTCAAAGAGGTTTCCCAGGAAGAAGATCACCGGTCTTTGTTTCGCAGACTCCACCAGATCCCGGCACCGCTTTTGCCACATGCCAAAGCCGCATGCTCCCGCGATCAAACGCGAACCGCTGCTGCGGTAGAAGGCTTTCTCACCAAGCTTATGGTCACCCCTGCGCAGCACCAGCTCCTGCACGAGGGCCGTCTTGCCCACGCCGCCGGGGCCCACCAGCAGAATGCTGGGTTTGTCCGGGAGCGAGAGCAGACGCGCAAGGTGCGCGAGCGTGGTCTGCACCTCATACGCCTGCGCCAGGAAGGGCTCCTCCATGCGCGTGCAAAGCTGCTCTACCACATCTGTGGCCTTTTCGGTGGCGTTCAGGCGCTTCCAGCGATCACGTGCGGATTCGAGCGACGGCGTCCAGGGAATGGATTGCAACTTGAAATCGCCGCGCTGCAGCAGGGCCATCTGCAGGTGGGAGGTATTCCATCCGTCACGCTTGATGGCGGAGAGCGCATGCTCCTTGAGCATGTCGGGGAGGGCATTCCGACTTGGCGCGATCACAGAGATCGACAGAGCGGGAAGCACCGCGATCATCTGGCCGCTCTGCTCCCACACCAGCGCATCGAGCCGGATGTCCATCGCCTCCTTCCATGCTTCCGTGCGTTTGCCTGGTATCACCGAGAGTTCCACGGTGGTCATCTCGGGCTCGCCGAGCACCACCCGTCTGCTGATCTCATCAAGGGGCAGTGCTTTGAGCAATTCTTCACCGACATCAAGCAAAGCGAAACGCGCGCGCCGCTCGCGATGCGCCAGCGTGGACAGCCCTGGAAATAGCAGGAATTCGATGAACAGCTGCGACGCGCCCTCCGCACTGTCTTCCAGGGTGCGGGTGACAAGATGCAGTGTGGCAGAGACTTCAGGCATGAGCGCGCATCCAACACGAAGCCCGCGAAAAATGCCAGCGCCTTTGAGCGTGATTCGCGAAGACGTGGCTCACACCATCGGCGCGTCCTCACCCAGGGCAGGGGAGGCGTGTCCGGTCTTCGCTTTGATTCGAACTTCGGGAATGGTCAGTAGCACGATGGTTGAGATCGCCGCGAATGTGCCACATAGGGTGACCAGCGCGAAGAAGCTCTGCGTGGCACTGTAGAGCAAGCCTCCTATCTGAACTGCAGTCATCAGGCTGATGGCCTGGCAGAAGCCCATGATGGATTGATAGGTGGGGCGACGACGATGCGGACACAGTTCCGCCACAAAAGTGAGGTCTCCCACTCGCTCAGCGAAGACACCGAAACCCCAGATGAAGAACACCACGAGAAAGCCCGTGAAGTTCGTAATCCACGGCAGGGAAACACAGAGGGCCAGGCAGAGCACCCGCGAGAACAGCATCACGATGCGTCCGCCATGCCGATTGCCCCACCAGCCCGCGAATACATTTCCGAAGAGCGCTCCAATCATCTGCGCCAGGAGCAGATGCCCCGCGTCCGCCGTACCACGACCGGTCACCGTGAGCGCGTGAATGCTCAGGAAGGCCACCAGCATGAGGTACCCAGTGCCGGTGAACCGCACGAGGATGAAGCGTTTCAATTTCGGCTGTGACTTGAGAAGGCCCGGCAGCTCCCGCAGATAGGTGCCATAGGAAGGTCGGGGGAGCCGGAGCAAATTGGTTCCCACGGCCTCCTTCATGCTCCACTGCGAGATGGCAGAGAGGAACAGAAAGCCAAAGCAGATCAGATGGAGCCACGCATATCCCTGCACCCCGGGATGATGGGTGAACATCCAGTGAATCACCGGCCCTGCAGAGAGCCCAACGATCCCCTGGATGAGATACCGGATGGCCCAGCCGGAGGCACGCAGATGTTCCGGGATCATGCGCGTCACCATTTCCATCCACGCTTGCACGGCAACGCCGCCGACCAATCCCGAGATGATGGGCGTAAGCACCACCACTGGCAGAATGAAGCCCGCCGCCTGCGGTGCCAATAGCATGAAGATACCGGCGATGAGGTAAGGCAGGCGTTGCAAGACCCCAAAGCCGCACACGAACGGTTTGTGCCGGTGTAGCTGCTCTACATACGGTGCAGAGATTAAACCCGGCAGAGCGAACATGGCTGGAAGGATCACCGGCAGCAGCGCGATGAGCCAGTCGGGCCCGCCGAGGTTCTTCACGAACACCGGCAACACCGTCTCCGGTGCCAGGAATGCCAGGCCCGCCATGTAGAACCCGCCCTCCAGGCAGTGCATCCAGAAGTTGCGGCGTAGGTGCGGAGGGTGAGGGCTCGACATCAGTGGGTGGCTGTCAGTCAGCGTGCGGACAGCGCAAACGAAGCGGAGGGACAGGCCTCTTGCAAACAAGAGTTCACTCGAAAGGTGGACGACGTTTCGCTCTGACTAACTCATCGATCCTTCGTGGGCGAATTGGCTGACTTTATTTTGAAGTGATATTCGCCGGGAGCCGCCAACCCCACACCGTCGCTTTCATAGTCTTCTCCATTTACAAGCGAATCGCCCGACTCTGTTTTGCGGACATCGAAGAACCGCACCCAAGGACCTTCGGCCTGGATTTGCCACCGCCCCGAGGCGTCTGTCGTGGCACTGCTAATATTGTGGGAATCACTCCAAGTCTTCGGCGTGGAGTTGTGAGAGACCCCTGCAGTCACCACAAGCCCAGCCTGAGGTTTACCAGACGCGTCGGTGACGGTGCCGAAGTAGCGATACTTTGGGGCTTCAGGGGCGACCTCAATCCTCAAGTGCATACTCGTATCGGAGGAGAGCTCCGGGAGGGTGATGGAGCCGCCCACCCAGCGTGTGGAGGTCTGGCCTGAAGCATGCAATGCCACCTGCGTGCGGCTCCAGTAGCCTTCGCCCTCCATGGAGAGTGAACAGGCTGCGGGGTACACGTTCTGCAGCTTGAATCTTCCTTCGGCATCGGACACGGCAGTTACCATGAACACTTCTCCACCGGCGCCTGTATGGCTTCCGATGTGCAAGTCATGGGTGGCCGAGATGGTGTGGCCCTGCAATGGCTTGCCATCAGGGGTGACGACGACTCCGGTGACTGTGCGCCCCTTCACTAGGTGCATGGTGACCTCCTCTGTCTCGTCAGTGAAGAGCTGTTCGTCGTTCGCATGCGCATCCCATTCATTCTCCTCTTCTTCGTGGGCCCCCTTGCGCGTCACGCCGTGAAAAATGGGAGGGCTCACGGCACGGCGGCCATCTGGTATATCCACCACAAAGTAAAATCTCCCATCACGAGGCACCGTGTAGCCCCACGGTTTTTCAGAGACTGAAAAGCGGGCGAGTATCTTGCCTTGGGCATTTGTGGTGAATCTCCACCAGGGCCCGTGGTCTTTCGAGACAGAGTCGTCCAATGCTGGCCAGCGACCGCCCCGCCGCATGCCGTACAGGTCCACAGGCACACTGGCGACAGGCTGGTCATTCTCGTCCAGCAGTGTCACGTGGAATTCGCGCACTCGTCCGGATTCATAGTTGACGATGGGGGTGGGGGGCTTGGGGAATTCCGGTTCCAAGTCGGCAGCCATGGAAGGAAACGCTCCGGTAAAGCCTGCAAAAAAGAGGAGGATAAACGGGCAAGTTCTCATGCTCGTGAATGGGTAAAGGAGGTGCGCGGCAAGGGTGGGGGCTCATCCTAAGAGTCCCGGTATACAGCCCACGCCACTCCCGCACATTATACGCGGGGTGATTGGTTTTTTACGGAGCCTTTACAGAAATGAACGGGTGCCGGTGGGAGCTTGTCTTGTCCCGTTCAGTTTCCTCGTGTTACAGTAGCCAAATACCCCGCCATGCCCTCCCGTACCGTACTTGTCGTGGAAGATGACGCCGCCATCCGCCGTGGCGTCCAGGACGCGCTCCAGTTTGCGGGCTATACCACCCTGACTGCCGCCGATGGCAAGGAAGGTGCTCGTCTCGCGCTGACCGCCACCTTTGATCTCATGCTGCTGGATCTCGTGCTGCCGCACGCCAGCGGGTTCGATATCCTCAAAGCCCTGCGCGCCGAGCGTCCCGGCACCCCGGTCATCATCCTTTCCGCGCGAGGTGAGGAGAATGATCGCGTGCGCGGCCTGCGTCTCGGTGCGGATGACTACGTGGTGAAACCCTTCAGTGTGCGTGAACTGCTCGCCCGGGTGGATGCCGTACTGCGCCGCGCGCCGGAGCGCCAGCCGGTGCAGGAGAAGGCAAAACTGCCCTGCGGCACGGCGGACTTTGCCACCGGTGAATTGCGCTACTCGGATGGCACTCGAACCGAACTCTCCGACCGCGAACGTGATCTGCTGAGGTACTTCTCCCAGAACCGTGGTCGCGTCGTCTCGCGGGATGAACTGCTCCAGCACGTGTGGCGTATCACTCCCAATCATACGGAGACCCGCACGGTGGACATGCATGTGGCGAACCTCCGGCAAAAGCTGAAGGATGATGCCTCCGCACCCATGCTCATCGTGACGGTGCGCGGCAAGGGGTATCGCTTTGATGGAGGAAACAGTCCCGCTGTGAATGGAGCGGAAGTCCAGGCATGAATCGTCCCGTCTACACCTGGCTGGTTTTCCTCGGTTGTCTCGCCCTGCTGATAGGGGGGATGGGGTGGGTGACTGTGCACACGCTGAGACTCGAGCGGGAAAGGCAACATGCGGCCCAAGAAGCGGCGAACAAGGAACGCGTACGCCTTGCCCTGTGGCGGCTCGATTTCCAGGCCAGTACGCTGGTGATTCGTGAGAACGCCCGCCCCCCGGAAGCCTTCCGCGCCTTCCACGCGCCGGAGGGATTCTTCAATCGGGACAACACGGAAGTGAAGAAGGGAGAGGTGCTCGCGCCGTCGCCGCTCCTCGGAGTTCCACCAGATCTGGTGATGCTCCATTTCCAACTTGATGGTCAGGGAAAGGCGAGTTCCCCCCAAGCGCCATCCGGCAATGCGCGGACGTTGGCGCTGCAAAACTATCTGGAGCCGGGAGATATCCAGAATGCGGAGACGCGTCTGCAGCAGCTTCGCGCTCTGTTGGCCAAGCCGGGCAATGGCGCGCGCGTCGGCGCTCCCCAGGTGTCCCAGAGCAATGGTGCGCGTGGCGACCTGAGTGCGGCGCCAGGGGCCTGGAGCAACGGGCAGATGCTGTGCGCGTGGAACTCCTTTGACTCCAAGAATATGAATGTGGTGTCCGGTACGCTGGTCTTGGAGTCCGCTGCCAAACCGACTACACCGCCACCTGCACCGACCAAGGCCTTGGAGCCCAACCTGGGGCAGGGCGGATACATCCAGCAAGGCTCGCTGGCATACGAGAATACCCTCCGCAAAAACGCCGTGGAATCCCAGAAGGTGGAGACGCTGCCCCAGCAGATCCAGACGAAGGAAAAGGCGATGTCGCAGGTGAGGAGCAAGAATTCCACGGAAGGAAAGGAGAGCGCCTCGTCATATTCATTCAAACTTCCTTCTGCTCCTGACGCCAAACAGGAGGCCAAGAAGCACAATGCCGACATCACTGCCTCCGACTTGGAAGGCACCAGCAGCGCCGGAGGGTTTGTAACCGGGCAGAAACCGGCGATCGCCGCAGCGAGGCAGAAGGAGCAACAGGGAGTGTCGGAGAAGCCAGCGGACCGTTCGCAGATGGATCACGCTTTGCCCTCACAACCGTCAAATCCGCAAATGGAGGTCGCGGAAGCCAAGAAGGCCGACATGAGAGGGACGCTCGGTAGCATCCAACAACCCTCGTTTCCGGATCCCAATGCCCAGGTGGCGACCAATGCGGGAACCCTCGCATCCAACTCGCAGATCGCAGTGAATGCGCCTGTCCCTACTTTGCCGGTGGCTCCCATTACGGCACCTGCTGCTCCTGCCGCACCACAGGAAATGCCACATGAAGCGCCGCCGACTACACCGCCGCCTGTTGCTACCGCGAAGCCGCTTCAGGGGTTCTGGATTGAGGATACGCTGCTGCTTACACGCGAGGCCACGCTCGACGGAGCCCGGGTCCTGCAAGGGGTCTGGCTGGACTGGCCAAAGCTGCGTGACCAATGGCTGGCGCAGGTAAGCGACCTTTTCCCTCAGGCGATGCTTGTTCCTGCCCCCAATGCGTTGCCGGACCAGCCAGTGCTCGATGATCCGCTGCGCCTCGCTTCTTTGCCGGTGAGACTGGTGACGGGTCCCCTGGCAGTGGCGCCTTCACCGTTCTGGACGCCCATGCGCTCCGCCCTCGTCGTGGCGTGGCTGTGTGTGGGGCTCGCGGGGCTTGCGGTAGGAGCGGTGCTCTTTGGCACGGTGGCATTGAGCGAGCGCCGCGCCGCCTTCGTCTCCGCCGTTACGCATGAGCTGCGCACCCCCCTCACCACGTTCCGCCTGTATTCGGAGATGCTAGCCAGTGGCATGGTACGGGATGAGGATCAGAAGAAAAACTACCTCGGTACCTTGGAGGCTGAGGCAGGGAGATTGAGCCACCTGGTGGAGAATGTACTCGCCTATGCCCGCATTGAGAGGGGGAGCGCGCGTGCTCAGGTGGAGAGCGTGAGCATTGGAGAGGTGCTGGACCGCGTGGTGCCGCGTTTGCGTCAGCGGGCGGAGCAGGCTGGCATGGAGATCGCCGTGGATGCCAATGAGGAGGAGCGCAAGACGTTGCTGCGTGTGGACGTGGCGGCGCTGGAGCAGATTCTTTTCAACCTCGTGGACAACGCCTGCAAGTACGCCGCACCCCGCGCGGCGGACAAGACCATCCATGTGCAAGCCTCTACCAAAGGTCCGCTCGCCATGCTGCGCGTACGCGATCATGGTGCTGGCATCGCGCCTCAGGAGCGTCGTCGCGTATTCCGCCCCTTCCATAAGAGTGCAGACAAGGCGGCGCACTCCGCTCCGGGTGTGGGTCTGGGACTGGCCTTGTGTGAGCGCCTGAGCAAGGCGCTGGGTGGCCGGCTGAGCCTGGAGAAGGCGCCGGTTGGCAGTGGTGCGAGCTTTGTGTTGGAGCTGCCGCGGGTGTGAGGGGGATGCCTGGCGGTACTGGTGCCGCCACCACCTTTACGCTGTCGCTTTATTGCGCTCTTCTTTCACCACCAGTTGGATGAAGTGCAGTTTTCGCAGTACCGGGCGTGACATGATAAAAGGATAGAAATCCTGCTGTCCCATGCTGCGTGCGAGTTCATTGAGCGCGGTCACCAATTCCATCCAGGAGTTTACCAGCGAGAGCACGCGTTTCGCGTCCGCATCTTCTGGATCATAGAGATCCTCCATTTTGAAAGGTTCGATATCGGCCTCGATGTCTTCGCCTTTCATGCCGAAGCCCAGCGCGGTGTTGAGGCTGTCCACGAGATGCAGGTAATGTGCGAAGCACTCGGCCCAGTCCTCCCAGGGGTGCACGGAGGCGTAGGCACTGATGTGCCGGTCTCGCCAGTCGGGCGGGGGACCGTTCTCGTAGTTGCGGCGCAGCGCGGCAGCGTAGTCCTCACGTTCGTCGCCGAAGAGTTCGCGGAATCTGTCCTGCCACTGCGTGCCTGAGATCAAGCGGTCCCAGTAATAGTGACCGATCTCATGCCGGAAATGTCCGAGGAGTGTGCGGTATGGCTCGCGCATTTCATAGCGGGTCTTCTCGCGCACCGAGTCATCGGCTTCTTCGACATTGAGCGTGATGAGCCCGTTGCCATGGCAGGTCATGACTCGGGGACCTTCCGGAGGGGAACGGAGGAAGTCGAACATCACTCCGTACTCCGGAGCCTCCTCGACCTTCGATTGAACTGGCAATCCGAGCGAGAGGAGCTGCGCGACGAGGCGACGTTTGGCAATCTCAATGGAACGCCAATAGCGGCAGTTGTCCGCGTCCGAGAGATTCGGGATCGTTCGGTTCAGCCGGCAGGACACACACAAATCCGAGGGATGCTCCGCCGGGACCAGCCAGTTGCAGCCAGCGGCCGTGTCGAGATTCGCACAACGCCGGTACGCAGGAGCTTCGGGTGCTTCACCGTGCAGCAGCCAGGTGCCTTCCTTGGGGCCGGGTAGCAGCGCGCGCACCTCCGCGAGATCAGGGTCGTAGCCAAGTGGCGCCTTGCAGGCGAGGCACAGGCTGTTGCGGAAAAAGATGGGCCGCTTGCACTGGCAGCGATACGTGTGACCGCTTCTCGGGCTGTCGGGGCTGCGCCATACTTCGGCGAGGTGTTTTGCGATGTTTTCAACCAGCGCTTTCATGGGGGCGAGATTTGACTGATGCTGGTGGAGCGGAGGCTTCCGCTCAATAGGACCTATGTCCGATGTTCCCGGGCGCAGCAGTTTGGCTTCGCACGTGCCCAATGTTTGCGGCATTTCCCTTGCCCAGCAGGGGAGGCCCCCTCTACACTCGGCCACTGCCATGAAATCCGCTTCCACTACCGACTCCGCACCTCGCACGTCACGTCGTCGTTTCCTTGCGCAATCTGTCGCCGCGTTGGGATTCCCCACCATCATTCCCGCCACGGCTTTGGGGAAGGGGAGACCTGCCCCCTCGGAGCGCATCAATGTGGGTGTCTTCGGCTGGGGCACGATTGCCACTCACTGGACGGGTAATTTCCTGAACAATGAGAAGTGCCAGGTCATCGCTGTGGCAGATCCGGTGAAGGAAGGCACGAACTACGGCTACAGCGGCGAGATGAAAGGGGGCCGTGAAGTGGGCAAAGGCATCATCGACAAGCACTACTCGACCTTCTCCAAGAAGGCCTCCAAGAGCTGCACCGCCTATGCCGACTTCCGCGAGATGGTGGAAAAGGAAGATCTCGATGCCGTGCAGATCTGCACACCAGACCACTGGCACTGCTACCAGACCGTGATGTGCGCGCGCAAAGGCATCCACCTCTACGGACAGAAGCCTCTCTCGCTCACCATTGGTGAAGGACGTCAGATGGTGGAAGAGGTGAACAAGGCCGGCGTCACCTGGCAGACCGGCAGCCAGCAGCGCAGTGAGTTGTATTTCCGAATGGCCTGCGAGTTCGTGCGCAACGGTCGCATTGGCAAGGTGAAGCGAGTGCGCATCGGTCTTCCTGGTGGGCACAAGGACTGGAACAAGTGGGGCAATCGCACCGCACCTGAAGCTCCCCCTGCGGACTTTGATTATGATATGTGGCTTGGACCGGCCTCACAGATGGAGTATCGCCCGGCTCTGCTGCCTCTGAACTGGAGGCACAACTTCAACTTCTCCGGCGGCATGATCACTGACTTCGGTGCACACCATATCGATATCGCCCAGTGGGGTATGGATCGTGAAAACACCGGTCCCGTGGAGTTGAAGAACATCAAGGGCGACATGCCACCCAAGGATGCACTCTACAACACCGCAACCGCGTTCCACTATGAAGCCGTCTTCGACGACGGACTCACTTATGTGATCGCGGATGAGTCTGAGAAGATCATGCCCGAAGTAGCGGCGCTGGAGAAGGATCCCGCCAAGTTCAGCCACTCCGGCATCTTCTTCGAAGGTGAAGGTGGCAAGTGGATCTGGGTGAACCGTGGCAAGCTGCAGGCCAGCTCCCGTGAAATCCTGGCGGACAAGATTCGTCCCGAGGAAATCCACCTCTACGAGAGCAAGGATCACACGGACAATTTCCTGGATTGCGTGTACTCCGGCAAGCCGGTGGTGGCTCCCATCGAAGCGGCGCACCGCACCATCAGTATTTCCCATATGGGGAATATTGCGCTGCGTCTCGGCCGCACCAGCATCAAGTGGGATCCGAAGGCGGAGAAGTTCGGCGACGATGCCGAGGCCAATGCCATGCTGACGCGCGAGTACAGGAAACCTTGGACCCTCGCGTGATCCGGCCGTTGGCACGTCTTGCCATCTATCTGCTGCTGTGCCTGCTCGGGCGCACGGTCATGGGCCATCCCTTTGATGGGGATGGCACAGGTCCGCCACGTGCAGGCAGCAGCAATGTGCAGGCTTACCTTTACATGGAGCCCTACACCTGCCGGGTGGAGTGCCTTGTGTGGATGCCTGCTGTTCTCGGGATGCTGAACTTGCCGCCCGGTACGGAGATGGTCCTGCCGGATGCGGTGAAGCAGCAGGTGTTGGAGAAGGCCCGTGTCGAGGCAGCGCCATGGTGCGCGCTGCGCATCGATGGCTTGGAGGTGAAGCCGGAGCGGCAGGGGCTGGAGATCCTCAAGGGCATGCCTGGCAACAGCGACCAAATCAAGCCCGACGAAGCCGTAGCCGTGATGGACACGATGTTGGGCATGTCGTGGGAGTTTCATGCGCCCGCGAATGTGGGCCAAGTGGAGCTGGAATGGCGTGGCTTTCGTGGCGAAGTGCAAGTCATACCGGTCACCGTGATCTATGGGCCGACGATGGAGGCAGGCATCTTCCTCACGCCCAAAGCACCTTCCTCCGTGTGGAAGAATGAAGGACGTATCCCTCCCGCGCCGCCTCTCGCGCAGGTGCCCATGGTGGATGCGGTGTGGGTGAATTTGCCGGTCGCGCTGCTCATCTCTGGAGTGGTCGTGCTGATTGCGCTGGTGTGGATATGGCGGAGTCCGGGAAAGGGGATGGCACGTGTTCTCAAGCCATCTGCCTTCGCGGCTATCGTCTGCGTAGGGGCGTGGACGTTCGCTCCGCACAAGTGGTCCGCCAGACTTTCCCCAGGCAAAACTCCCACCCAGGAGGAAGCGGGAAAGATTCTCGATGCCCTGTTGCGGAATACCTATCGTGCATTCGATCAGAGCAGCGAGTCTGCCATCTATGACGTGTTGGCCCGCAGTGTGCATGGTCCGCTGCTGGAGAAGCTTTATCTCCAAACCGTGCGCGCCCTGACGCTGGAGGGCATGGATGGTACGCGAGTGAAGGTCACTGACATGGCGGTGAACATCGACCGTGTGCTGCCACAACAGGATGGCTTCATCGCCGAAGGGCAGTGGACTGCTGTAGGAACCGTGGGACACTGGGGCCACATGCACCAGCGTATCAATCGCTATACCGCGCGACTGACGCTGGAGCCCATTGGCAACGCATGGAAGATCACGGGCTTGGAAGTGCTGGAAGAGCGCCGCATGTAGCGGGGTGCCAGCGTAAAAAAAGCGGCGACCGAAGTCGCCGCTCTCCAAGTGTGTTTATGGAACAGTTCGCTGTAGCAGGGTTCAGCCCTGCCAGTCCGCGTTCTTGCCGCGGGTATCGATGTGTGTGAAGCCCGGATAGCGCCCGATGCCGCCTTTGAAAAAGCCTTGGGAGCGGAGTGTTTCCGCAGCCTGCACGACCTTGGAGGGAGCACAGTCAAAGTGCAGATCCAGCGCTACGTTCAGCATGTGCTGGGACTGCGTCGCGGCACCCGTGCAGGCCGCATTGTATGCGGGACTGCGGTAGGCACTGATCACGGCCTTCAGAGGCACGCCAAGCTGCTGGCGAAGCTTGTCCGCGACCTTGAGCGTCGGAGGCATTTTGGTCCAGAGCTCACGGGGTGGAAGGGAGTTCTTCACCTTGCCGCGCACCTTGTAGTGGGGCATGAGCACCTCAACAGGCTTGATAAAGATGAGGCCGAGCCCCGCGAGGAAGGTCTCATATTCCTTGCCCATCTTGTCCAGTTCGGTGGACGTCGGGGTGCTGTCTTTTTCTTCATGACCTTCTCCAGGCTTGCTGGTTCCAGTCTTGGTACCGGTGGCCTCCTTACCGAAGAGCCAGGAAGTCTGGCCAAAGGCGAGGGTTCCTCCTGCGAGTGCTCCGAAGAGCGATTTCACCATGCGGCGTCTTCCGAAAAGCATATCATGAGATGCCTGGGAAGAAGTGTGCGGTGCGTACTGTTGCAAGGGCTGTTCCTGTTCCATGTCGTAGACGCGTCCGGAAGGTTCGATCTCTTTCGACCTGCATCGGAGGCCCATGTATGACAGGCGGTGCTAATCGTTGTTCACAGAATTTTTGCGCTTATCTGAGATTCTTTTATTTTGTCCACAAAGTGGTCAAAATATGCTCGATGCAGCCGCAAGATGTGCGCGATCCACAAATGAAACAGGGTGCGTTTTGCGAGGTGCAGGCAATGTGCACGCAACTATTTTCAGCCGACAAGCTGGTTATCGATCACCAGTCTGCATTCGTGCCTCGAGCATCGATATGCGTGAATCCTGCATATCGCCCGATGCCACCCTTGAAGAAGCCCTTCAATCGAAGCGCCTCGGCTGCCTTCACCACCTGAGCGGGCGGGCAATCATAGACGAGGTCGAGTGCAAAGTTCTGCATGTGGAACGATGAACGCGCTGCACCAGGACAGGCGGCATTGTATGCCGGGCAGCGATACGCGCTCACGATGGCGTCCAGGCGGGCGCCAAGCTGATGCCGTACTTCATCCGCAACCCTCAGTGTTGTGGCGATGTTGGGCCAGATCTCCCGTGGTGGCAGGCAATTTGCCACGGTGCCACGCATCTTGAAGTGAGGTCGAATCACCTCCATGGGGGTGATATGCCGCAGATGCAGCGCGGTCAAAAAGGTCTCATAGTCGCGGCCATCGGCATCTAGTACGATGGGGACTGTCCGGGCAGGGTGTTCCGCCACCTCCCGTCGCCGGCGCACGCTGGGGTGCTCTTTGATGTTGTCCCAAACGCGCTGCATGGCCGCCGCAAATTCCTTTTGGCGATTCCCGGCAATCCATGGGTAGCCAAAGTATCCGAGAGCCCCACCCAACGCCGTCCCCACCAGGCCTTTTACCACCAGTCGTCTCGCCACGCTTTCATCCGGCAAACGCGGAGACGGGTGAGCTGTCGGAGTGGACGCTTTCTTCGACATGGGTTGGGGGAGTGATGCCAGCCATCCGCGGCCACACCGGCCTGCGAGCAGAGCGTGAGTTTGAGACAGCAGGACGAGCCTGCTGTTCAGCATTTGTTCCGCAGCTTGGTGGCAGGAAGCCCCTGCCTTTATCGACGATCCCGGCCACGCTGACCGGAGCCTGAGTTTCGGCCACCTCCGTCGCGATGTCTTCCACCACCACCGCCACCGCCACCACTTCGGCTTCCACCTTGGCTGCTCCTGGCACCACCGTCGCCCGATGAGGGACCCCGGCGCCGACTGTAGTTGTGAAGAACCTTTGGTTTCTGCTCACGCTCCCGAGCTTCTGGCTGTGCTGCAGCGGAAGGCTGTGCACTGTAGTCGAAGCCTTCTGCTTTCTTCCTCAGCAGACCCCGTCCAATGAAACGCTCCAGCGAACGCAGCGCAGACTGGTCTTCAGAGGTGACGAAGCTCAGTGCATCACCGATGGCCTGTGCGCGTCCCGTGCGACCAATGCGGTGCACGTAGTCTTCCGCATGCATGGGGAAGTCGTAGTTCACCACGTGCGAAATGCCATCCACGTCGATGCCGCGCGCTGCGATGTCCGTCGCAACCAGGACTCGTGCAGCACCACTCTTGAAGTCTGCCAGCGCGCGCAGGCGCTGGTTCTGGGAGCGGTTCGCGTGCAGCGTTGCCGTCTTGATGCCCTTGCCTTCCAGGAAGCGGGCGAGACGGTCGGCGGCGTGCTTCATTTTGCTGAAGACCAGCACCATGTTGAAGCTGGGATCTTTCAGCAAATGCAGCAGCAGGCCGGGCTTCAGGTGTTTCGGCACCTCATACACGTACTGGGTGACTGTTTCGGCGGGATTGGAGCGGCGTCCGATTTGCACCTGCTTCGGACGGTATTGGAACTCGTGGGTGAGAGTTTCGATTTCCTTGGAAAGCGTGGCGGAGAAGAGCAGGGTCTGCCTCTTGGGCGGGAGTTCCTTGATAATCTGGCGCATGGTCGGCAGGAAGCCCATGTCCAGCATGCGGTCGGCCTCGTCGAGCACCAGGTGCTGCAGGCCGCGGAAGTCTCCATGACGCTGCCTCATGAGGTCCTGCAAACGTCCCGGAGTGGCAATGATGATGTGCGCACCGGTGCGCAAGGCTTCGATCTGGGGGCGCTCGCCCACACCGCCGAAGACGGTGGCCACACGCAGGGACAGATACTTGGCGTAGCCCTTCACGTTCTCCTCAATCTGCACGGCGAGCTCGCGTGTGGGAGCGAGGATGAGCGTCTTGATACCCCGGGCCGGGCTCTGATTGGCAGGAGCGTAGGCCGCGATTCTCGAAAGCAGTGGCAGGGTGAAGGCGGCCGTCTTGCCGGTGCCCGTTTGGGCAATGCCAATGACGTCATGACCGGCGAGTACCTCCGGGATGGCTGCGGATTGGATGGGCGTGGGCTCGGTGTAGCCGGCGTCGCTGATGGCTTTGATGATACGGGCGTCGAGGCCCAGGGCACGGAATGGCATGAGCCGGCCACTATCCGCCAGATTCAGCTTCTGGCACGGTATTTCGCCATGTCGCGCGTTTTGTCAGCCATCCGCGGGTGTGGCGGACTCTCCCGGCGGCTCCACCACACGTTTCTTCTGAAGCCAGCGGGCGATGATGACGCAAAGCAGCGCCCACGTGGTCCCAGCGCACCAGCCTGCCAGCACATCCGTGGGGAAGTGAACGCCCAGGTAGACTCGCGTGGTGCCCACCATTACCGTGATGAAAAGGGCCGTGAAAAGGAAGAAGGCCTTCACTTTGCGATCCTTGGTCGTGCGTGCGAGCAAGGCTCCCAAAGTGAGATAGATCACCGCGGAGAGCATGGAATGCCCGCTGGGAAAACTCATGCTGGTGACCTCTGTGAGGTGCGGGACCACAGAGGGGCGCGCGCGTTGGAAGAGACCCTTTAGCGTGGTGCTGATGAGCGCGCCACCTAGAGAGGCGCACAGCACCAGCACGGCAGAGCCCCATTTTCTCCTCAGCAGCAGGAACGCGAGCACAATGAGGACTATCAATGTAAGAACCGCAGCGCCACCCAGAGCGGTGAGATCTCCCACCACAGTAGGCATCCATTTCGGGCCAATGCCGGTGTTAAGGTCCCCGGGTACGCGAAAGGCACGGAGGATGACTGCATCGAAGTGGTCCGTCTCCGCGTCCATCACCTCGTCCGCGACCTCGGAGAACGCCCAGATACTGCCCACCAGCCCGAGCACTGCGAGCAGCATGCCCATTTCCAGCAGTCCCTGCTTCGCCAGATAGTCCCGGACTTGTTGAAAAAGCGTGACCTTCTTCATACGGACCTGTCGATGCGGTCCCCGAAGCAATCAAGGGCGGTGATGGTTCCCATTCAGCGTTTGGCCTTCTGCACTTGGGCATTGATTTGTTTCAGCCGTTCCTCCCAGGTGATGGTCACGAAGCCTTTGGGGGCTTGCTGGGGTTTCATGGTGCCTGGCTTGAGCGGGGCAGTTGATACAACCTCGGAGGTCCTCATCGATACCCCCCGGTAGCTGTTGGTATACTTTCCAGCGAGGAAGGGCCACTGCGGTGACACTGAAGTTCCGGCCACGGGCTGGATGCAGTCCAGCTGCGATTCATTCGAGTCATAAGTCCGGAGGCAGATGCAGCGGTAGGAGGGAAGGGCGAAGACGGCGTGCAGACTCAGTTTACCTTTTGCTCTTAGGGCAAGAGTAACCTCCGTCGCCGTGGCGTTCTCAATTGACCAGCTGAGTTCCGCGGGTTCGGACGTGGCGACGGCGGCACGATACCGATCGACAAAAAATACAGGGAGGAGTGCAAACGCGGTGCCGTACGGGGAATAGGTCTTCACCTGGGTCACGAACATTCTCGTGGAGTGTTGGGCCTCGGCGTGCCCTCGAGTGGCATGGCCAAATTGTTCCAGATGGAGATTCCCTTCAATGGTGTGCCCCACGTAGTACTCGGTTCGGCTGGCAAATTGCACGCGCACTGGCGAGTTTTTGATCGTCACGAAGTTTGCCGCCATGGTGGGAGCTGTGCGCGTGGGTCTGGAGCCGGCTTGGGAAACTGCTGGGACAATGTTGCCGCCGGCGTCGAAGGCAGGTTCCCGGCCATTCGTGAGATACTCCTTGGGCGGAGGGACTGCAGAGTGTCGGATGTCAAACGTGGTATTGCCCATGGAAGCCACCTGCTCACCAATGATCTTCAGGACTTCCTCTGGAGTCGGCGCGCCGGCAGGCGGAGTTCCAGGCCCTGGGGGCGCCTGTGCCGGGAGGGTAGCTGCCATGCCGAGGGTCAAAACGCAGACCAAGATGTGAGGTGAAGGCCATTTCATAGGGTGCAGGCGGGCGGGGAGCAGCACGATGGATTTGGTGTGATGTACCCGAGAACCATAGCGTCCCACGGGCTTGTCGCGCAACCAAGAAACGGTGCCATGGAGGCCTCCGGCAGTTCCGGGCGAGCATTTTGTAAAGGGAGCAAAGAATTGTGATTGACTGGTGCTGCGATCCAGTCTCAATGAACGTGAGACTCAGACGCAATTGCGAATACCCTTCGCTTATTGAGACTGAGTCTTGGCACCAATACTCCACTAGACTCAAACCAACACATGAAGAGACGCAGCTCCCGCAGCAAGTCCTCCGTTCGCAGCCATGCGACCGAGGGCCTTGCCGTTACTACGACGCTCCTTTGCGCTGCCGGCAATCTCGCCGCGCAGACCGCTCCCGCTCCCGCAGCTCCCGCTGCCAGCACCACGCTTCCCCCGGTGATCGTGGAAGGCTCGCAGGACAAGGTTTACAAGCCCGAGCGTGTCGAGTCCCCCAAGATTCAGGGACCCCTTCGCGACGTTCCCCAGACCATCACCGTCATCCCGGAAGCGGTCATCAAGGAACAGAACGCGACCTCTCTCCGCGACGTGCTTCGCAACGTGCCTGGTATCTCCATCCAGGCGGGTGAAGGTGGCGGCGGTCCTGCTGGTGACAACCTTTCCATCCGTGGCTTCAACGCCAAGACCGACATCTTCGTGGACAACGTCCGCGACTTCGGTGGCTACACCCGTGACCCCTTCAACTTTGAGCAGGTGGAAGTCTTCAAGGGACCTTCCTCCTCGAACGCTGGCCGTGGATCCACCGGTGGTTCCATCAACCTCGTCTCCAAGTCCGCGCAGCTGCAGCCCTTCTACGCAGCAGACGTGGGCGGCGGCACGGATAACTACTTCCGCGCCACGCTGGACATCAACCAGCCTCTCTGGACCAACCAGACCCCTGGCACGCCTGCTCCCGCTCCCGTGTCCGGCAAGGGTGTGGTGAACGTCTCCGGCAAGGGTGCGAAGTCCGTGGCTCCTGTGGCTCCTGGCCCGGAAACCGGCGCTGCGCTGCGCCTGAATGGCCTCTACCATCACGCAGACATCCCCGGCCGTGACTACGTGGAAGATGAACGCTGGGGCGTCGCTGGCTCCCTCGTCTTCGGTCTTGGTACGGACACCCGTCTTACCCTGAACTATTTCCACCTCGAGCAGGACAACCAGCCTGACTACGGCATCCCGTGGGTGCCAGACACTGTCACCAGCCTGAGCAAGTATGCGAACAAGGCCGCTCCCGTGCCGTTCCACAACTACTACGGCCTGACGGACCGCGACTACGAAGAAATCAGCACGGATATCGGCACCGCCATCTTCGAGCATGACTTCTCGGAGACGCTCAAGTTCCGCAGCCTGTTCCGCGTGGGCCGCACGACTCGTGACTCCGTGATCTCCGCGCCGCGCTTCGCCGGCACGGGCACCACGCTGAACCATCAGTTCCAATCCCGCGACCAGGAAGACACCATCTACTCGAACCAGACCGACATCGTCGCGGACTTCGAGACGGGTGCCCTCAGGCACACCCTGACCGCCGGCTTCGAGCTGACGCGTGAAGAATCCGAGAACCGCGCTCGCGCCACGGACACCGTGCCGCAGTCCGATCTCTTCCACCCGAACCCGACCCAGAACTGGACCGGCCGCATTTTCCACACGGGCGCCTACTCGGCTGCTGACGTGGACTCCGCTGCCCTCTACCTGTTCGACAAAGTCGCGATCGGTGACCACTGGGAAATCAACGGCGGTCTCCGCTGGGACTACCTCGAAACCGAATTCACTGACGGCCATGCTGATGGCGGTTCGGACACCTACAATCGTGATGACAGCCTGCTGAGCTGGCGCGCCGCCCTGGTTTACAAGCCAGTGGAAATCGGCAGCATCTACTTCGCGTATGGCACCTCGTTCAACCCGGCCACCGAACTGCTCACCAGCAGTTCCGCCTCGGCCGTCGTGAACCAGTTCAACACCGATCCGGAAGAAAACCGCAGCTACGAGCTGGGCACCAAGTGGGACCTTCTCGATGAGAAGCTCTCCATCACGGCGTCCCTTTTCCGCACGGAAAAGACCAATGCCCGTACCGCGGATCCCGCTGACCCCACCGCCTTTGAACTCTCGGGCGAGCAGGTCGTGCAGGGCTTCGAAATCGGTCTTGCCGGTCAGATCACGGACAACTGGCGCGTCTTCGCTGGCTACACCTATCTCGACAGCGAGATCGAAGCCTCGAAGAACCCGCTGGAAGTTGGCAACAACGTGCCCAACACCCCTGAGAACTCCTTCAGCCTCTGGACGGTCTATGACCTGCCTTACGGCTTCCAGATCGGTGGGGGCGCACAGTACGTGGGCAGCCGCTACAACAACAACCTGAACCAGCGTGAAGCTCCGGATTACTGGACCTTCGACGCGATGCTGGGCTACCAGGTGAACGAAAACATCGCCATCCGTCTGAACGTGTACAACCTCGCCGACGAGGACTACATCGATCGCGTGGGTGGTGGTCACTTCGTCCCCGGACCTGGTCGTTCGGCGGTGATTTCGCTCAACGTGAAGTTCTAAGACAAAGGTTAAGTAATGCTGATCCGCATCCCTGACGTTCTAAACGCAGAACAAGTCGCGCACGCGCGGCAGGTGCTGGACCAGGCAGAGTGGACTGATGGCCGGGTAACCGCCGGTCATCAGTCTGCCAAGACCAAGGACAACATGCAGATTCCTGAGGGGCATCCCGCCGCGAAGGAACTGGGTGGCATGATCCTGGATGCCTTGAGCCGCAACCCCCTCTTCCTGTCTTCGGCGCTTCCGCTGAAGATTTTCCCCCCTTTGTTCAATCGCTACACCGGAGGCCAGTCCTTCGGCACGCATGTGGACAATGCCATCCGCCAGGTGCCGGGCACCCCGCTGCGCATTCGCACGGACTTGTCCGCCACCCTCTTCTTCGCAGGTCCCGAAGAATATGACGGTGGTGAGCTGTGCATCGAAGACATGTACGGCGTGCAGCGCGTGAAGCTGCCTGCTGGTCACATGGTGCTCTATCCCGCGACCAGCCTGCATCACGTGACCCCTGTCACGCGTGGCGCGCGCATCTGCTCCTTCTTCTGGCTGCAGAGCATGATCCGCGACGACATGCAGCGTTCGCTGCTGTTCGACCTCGACCTCGCCATCCAGCGTCTGGGCCGTGACCTTCCAGGCAATGATGTGGTGGAGAAGACGAACGTGCAGCTCACGGGCGTATATCACAACTTGATCCGCCAGTGGGCGGAGATGTAAGAGTCCATTCCTAAATTCAACACAGGCCGCTTCAGATGGGCACTCCGCGCCGGAGTACACATCGAGAGCGGCCTTTTCCACTCTCAAGCCCCCATTCATTTCCGACATCATGCTTCGCGTCCTTCGCAGCCTGTTCTTCTGGTCGCACCTCGTGGCCGGCGTTGTTGCCGGACTGATCATCCTCGTGATGGCAGTCACGGGTGTGATCATGACTTATGAACGACAGATCCTGGAGTGGGCGGATGGATACCATGTCACCGCCACACAGAAAGCGAGTGGCATTTCAATGGAGCAACTTTTGGGCCGCATGGGCGAACGTGCCAAGGATGGCCCGGCGCCCTCTGGCGTGATGATCCTCTCGGAGGAAAGCTCCGCTGTGGCCGTGAATCTCGGCCGTGAGAAACAAATCTACGTGCATCCCGAAAGCGGCGACCTGCTGGGCGAGGGGAATCCCGGCCTGCGTGGCTTTTTCAAGTTCGTACTCGGCCTGCATCGCTGGCTCGCCGCGCAGGGCGACTACAAGGACATCGGTGGCAACATCACCAAGGCTGCGAACGTGGCTTTCCTGCTTCTGATGCTCACCGGTGTCTATCTCTGGTGGCCCAAGCACTGGACATGGCGCGCCTTTCACATGCGCTCCACCATGAACTTCAGGATTCATGGCAAGGCCCGTCATTGGAACTGGCACCACGCCCTTGGCTTCTGGGGTATCCTCCCGCTTTCCATCATTGCGCTCACCGGACTCATCATGTCCTACGGCTGGGCAAACAATCTTCTCTATTCAATCACCGGTACTGAAGCGCCTCCGCCGCGCCAGGCACCTCCCGGTGGTGGCAAGGGAGGTGGCGCACCACCCAAGCCGAATCCGGAGCAGTGGAAAGGTCTCGATGCGGCTTGGAAACTCGCGGAAGCCAAGGTGCCCGGATGGGAGAGCATCCAGATAAAACTTCCCGAGAAGCCCGGTGCTTCCGCTGCCTTCACCATTTCCACTTCGCATCGCGGACGCCCCGATCTGAAATCCACGCTCACTATCGATCTCAAGACCGGCGCAGAGTCTTCCTATGAAACTTTTGCGGACTACAACACGGGCCGCAAGCTGCGCCTGTGGTCACGCTGGGTGCACACCGGTGAAGCCGGCGGCTGGATTGGGCAAACGCTCGCAGGCCTCGCTTCACTCGCTGCCGCTCTCCTCGTGTGGACCGGTCTGGCTCTCACGTGGAAGCGCTTCTTCAAGAAGAAGCAGGCGTAGAGGGAAAAAGGGACCATCGTTCACTTTATCTCCAGCGGTGGCAGTTCGTACACTGGCACTCCCGTCATCTGGATGCGGGGAGGGGAGGTCTTGTTGGATGACTCTTTCTCGACGAACGTGGGTGTGCCCACGGCAGAGGCGGGGATGGTGAAGGGATGATCGATCGTGGCGAGAACGACGGAGGGCTTGTCGCGAGGGGTCCCCGCGGGCCAGCCTTTGATGTTGCCAGTGAGGCGGTAGCTGCCAGCCCCGAGCTTCTGGAGATGGATGACCTCGGGTGTGTTTCCCTGGGCGTCCTTCTTCTTGTAGGTCACGTGGCCATTCCACACATCCTCGACGAGGCGCTTCCTGTCCTCTGGGAGCAAGAATCCATCATCTTCCGTGCCGTCCCACACGACCTTCAATTGGTGGCGGGAGTCCGTCGCGGCTCCGGGAGGAAGCTTCAGAGGAAGAGCGGGCTCACACCATTTCCAGAGTGTGCTGGTGTCAATTTTCGTCTGTTCACCAGCCTTCAGCGGGAATACCAGGGGGGCTGCGCCATACATGTCGTAGCTGATGGCCAGCTTGTAGAGGCCCGGTATCATGCGAGCACCTTCCTGCACCTGTGTCTTCGCATTGGGCTTTGGCAGTTCATGAAATCCATCAATAATTCCAGGGCTGTTCTCAACCACGGCATACAACATGACCATGGTCTTCGCACGGAGATCGGCAGGGATGCCCCGAAGATCGAGATCAAGCACGGCCCAAGGGGTGAGAGTGATGGTGTCGTCCCCACGAACTTTTCCGGGTTCAATCACGCCCCAGCCTGAGGGGTGGACAGCCACCAGTCCAAACTCGTCCACTTCAGGCGCGACTGAAGCAACGCCATCCGTGTCGGCGCGGAAGAAGCAGTCATCGCCTACCGGCCCGTCGAGTGCGCTGAAATCACCGTTCGTGACGCGCGCGGCACCATTGCGCACATTGTTCCAGCTCACCTTGGCTCCTGCAGCAGGCTGACCATCGGGCTGGCGCACCTGGATTTTCAGCTGCGGAGTTTTCTTGAGTTTGATGTTCCATGTGACCTCACCGGAGATCTCATCAATGGGTTCCGTAAGGAAGGGGCGATACCCATCTGCCGAGATGCGAAGAAGACGGCGGAACTCGCCATTCCTTCCGCGATCTGATGAGAAGAGGAACTTCCCATCCGTGCCCTGCATGGTGCCACTGCTCCACCAGACCCAACTGCGATGTCCGGCCTCCTTCCAACCAGGGAATTCGCGCACATCTCCAGGCACAATCTTGAATGAGGGTATCGGAGCGCCCGTGTCCGCATCGACCACGGTGCCGATGATTTGGGAAAGCTTCTCGAGGACGACTTTGATTTCCTGATCTCCGGGAGTGATGACGAAACCCCGATTGTCGCGATGACCTTCCGCGCCAAAGAAGTCCCATGAGATCGCGACGTCTGGCGCATGTTTCCACGTAAAGGTCCCGTCCTTTCCAGTGGTGAAACGATAGTTCAAGACACGAGGGCCATTCTGTTTGGGATTGGTCCCTCGCCATTCGTCGGGCGCGGCCATCGCACCTGCGATGGGATCACCCTTTGCGTTTACCACTCGAACCTTCAACTCCTTGCCCTTGTTCAGCGTGAGGACGACCGGTGCACCATCGCCAGCGGAGCTCAGGTGGGTTAGATAGGGGGCATAACCTTTGGCGGTAACGGTGGCCATCACGCTCTCGCCCTTCCTGGCATTGCCGATGCGGAACGTGCCGTCATCGTTGGTCTTGTACTCAGGATAAGTGGTGCTGTCTGAACCAGACTCGCCCAGCACGATGGTGCCCTTGACGGGCTTCCCTGCGTCATCCACGACCTTCCCTGTGATGACCGCGCCGCGCTGCACGATGGTCTCACCACGGTTTTCATAGAACGGCAGCACTTCATCTCCTTTGGGATACTTTTTCAGAGGGATGATGTCCGAATGCTCGATCGCGAGTGAGAAACTTTTTCTGCCAGGAGGCGCTTCGGTGAAAGTCCATCGACCATTGGCATCCGTGGGCACGCGACGTTCCCAGATATCAGGAAAGATTTCCTGCGTGGCGCCACCCATGTTGGACCCGCGCATGATGAGCGCGATTTGCGCGCCAGACACAGGCTTGCCGTCGGCATCCTTCACGATGCCTCCGATGGGAACCGCCTTGGGAAGGGGAAGATCCAGCGTGTCCGGTGGGGTGAACGAAGGTTGATCCAAGTGCCAGAAGATGACTGTGGGGACGCGGCCCTCTTTGCGCACACGGATCGCAAAACCGACGGAGCTGTCGGGCCGTTGGGGTGGCAGGTTGAGGGTCGCCCGGCCTTTGTCGTCAGTCGTCACCTCGTGCACAAATTTCCCTGACTTCAGTGCAAGCTTCACGCCTGCGATGGGATCGCGAGTCTTGTCGTCGAATATGTGCAGAGTGGTGGTGGCAGGCCAGCCCACAGTGAGAGCGGCTTTGATCTCCTGGACCGGCTCGGCAGCCCGAAGAAGGCCGAGGAATGTGATCACCAGGAGGGCAATGATGCCGAGCTTCCGACTGGCACGGCTTCCGCCAATCCAGTGGGCGATCAATGCCACACGACGACGCACCCCGGCGACAGAAGCTGCCATGCCGAGCAGTCCAGGCTCGCCGACCCTCCATGGGCTGACGCGGCCTGGGAGCCGATCCACAAGATCCAGCAAGGTATCCCCATAGGCGCGGGCCTCATCTTGCGCGAGACGGGAGAGCATCCACTCATCGCAGGAAGCCTCAGCCTCCTCCCGCAAACGGTGATGCGCCAGCCAGAGCAGGGGATTGAACCAGTGCAGCACAAGGAGGGCACTGGTCAGAAGCTGCCACAGAAGATCATGACGACGCCAGTGCGCCAGCTCGTGTCCCAGGACCATGCGTAGAGTCTGAGGGGGCACAGATTCTGCGAAGCCGGGAGGCAGTAGGATGCGTGGCCTCCACAGGCCGGCGAGGGATGGCACACGGACTGCGGAGCAAAGTTCCACCTCGGGAACACGGCGCAGACGCAGACTGCGACCGACGTCCTGAAGCAGGGACTTCAATCCGTCCGGGGCTGGTGAAGAAGCACGTCGCAGCGAGAGATGGAGCCGGAAGGAACGCCAGCATCCCATCACCAACATGATGGACACACCCAGCACCCAGGTCATCAGTAGGAGTGTTCGCGCACTCGGAAGGGAGAACGCCGGGGCTGCCGATGGTGCCTTATCCACTTTGGCTCCTCGCGAGGAAGATGATGACAACGCTACCGCAGGAGACTCAGCGGAAGAAGATGGTACGGGGGATGAACTGGTTGGCGTCGCTGTGTTGGTTCGCTCTTGGTGTGTGGCAACGTCTGATTGCGTGGCGGGGGAGACCTGAGCAGTGGTGATCGGCTTTGAGGGAATCACGGGAAGACCGGGAAGCAGCAGGCGCACGAACACCAGCAGCCAGAACGCATGCCGCCATGAAGCGGACAGGCGTCGCCGCAAGAAGAAGCACGCCAGCAATACGAGCAGCGCGAGGATGGCGGCATCCGCCGACTGCTGAAGCAGCAACGGAATGGGCCGGGAGAAAAGGTCGCTGAGCCAGTGTGTCTTCATCGAGTGGGAAGAGAAAAGGGACTACGATTTCTTCCGTGAGGAGGCTTTGGCTTCCGCCTCATCAAGCAGGGCGCGAAGGTCGCTGATCTCCTTCTTGCCGAGCTTCTCCTCATCAACGCAGTGGGCGAGGAGCGGAGTGAGCGCGCCACCGAAGAAGCGATCCAGAAACTCACGGGTAGCGTGTCTCAATCCCTCCTTACGCGGGACGGCGGGCATGAAGACATGAGCGCGCTGGTCGCGGCTGCGTTTCACCCAGCCTTTTGCCTCGAGGCGCTCAAGCTGCACCAGGAGGGTGTTGCGTGTGATGGATTCATCACGTTCCGCATTGCAGGCATCGAGCAGTTCATTGACGCGCACCTCCTGGAGATCCCAGAGGTGACGCATGATTTCCGATTCGGCAGGAGAAAGCCGGGACAGGAGTTTTGCCATGATTTGGATTTTACCGACAAAAGTCGGCAAATGGCAAGATCAAATCACCGACATTTGTCGGTGATTGGGGCAGTGGGTGGATTGGGCAGACGCTTGGGGGACTTGCTTCGCTGGCTGCTGCCCTTCTCGGTGGACCGGCTTGGCGCTCACGTGGAAGCGCTTCTTAAAGAAGCGGCGGGCCTAGGGGATGCCTTCTTCTTCGCTGAGGGTGCGGTATCCGATGGGTTCCTTGAAATCCTTGTATCCTTCTGGCCCGACTTCCCTGGATTCGAGGAACTCCCAGGTGCGCTGCATCGGGACCTCGGAGTGGGTCCATACCGCTGGCTGAAAGGGGAGACCTGGAACGGTTTTCCACGGGGCAGAAGACTCCATTGTTTCCAGAACTTTCCCATTGGAGTCTTCAACAGTCAGCTTGCTGCAGGCGTAGTGGGGAAGGGTAAATCTCGCTCGCAAAGTCTGGCTGTCCTGGAGTGGGAATGTCACCTCGACATTGGAATCATCCTGGGAGACGACCGATGCTTTGCTTTCCGATGAACTTCCTTTCTTTTTGAGGATATGGATGATGGCGAGTGGTGGGCAAGCGCTCAGGGTGTTGTACAGGACATTGCTCTTGCTGGTGAGGTCGACTGACCGCGAGGAATGTTCGATGATTCGGTGTTGTCCAAAAACTTCGCCGACATACTCCGATCTCAAGGTCAGCTTGTCATCGTCCAGCACGTGCTTGGAACCATAAAACTGGGCATAGCCGTGACATCGCAGTGCCCAGACTGCATAGCTCAGGCTGGCTTGGCGGTAGTGTTTTTCGGAGCTTTTGGCGTTTGAAATCTCCATCTCCAGACGCTTCGCTTCAAGCTCGCTGGAGGGGGAGGTGGCTTGCAGTTTCCTGGCATCTTCGGCGAACTTGTCTGCCAGCTTCGGCATGGGGGCTCTTACAAGAGTCAACTTCCACTTCAGTTCCAAGGTGGACACGTACTTCAGTTGTTCTTCGAGAGTTTGCACCAACTGCTCAGCAGTGACGGGTTGCTTCGCTGGCACCTGTTGTGCCCTTGCGATGCCGGGCGCGGTTCCAAGAAGTACGGCCACAGCCACTGCGAGAAGATAAGAAGCTGCCTGCATCATGGTGGTATCAATTGCGGCGGTTGCTTCATTGTCTTAGCAAATGGGGATGGGCATGGCCATGACAATCTGACCGGGCGCGATTTTGACTGCCGTGTGACGCACTACATGCCAGCCGCGGAGGCGCAGGCTGTAGCAGACATCCAGAGCTGGTGATCCTCCGCCATTGCGTGGGCTGGCTGATACATCTGCTCGAAGAGATGTCTCGCCGCTTCGAAGGCCGGGACGGAGATGGGTGGCAGAGAGACGGGACTGTCTTCCTTCTGGGCCTGTCCTTCTCCGCCGCGGCGGCGATCAATTGCTGGAGCGCCATTGCATCCAGCGACGTTGCCGGGCGGGGGGCTGAGTCAGACATGGGGTCTTTCTCCATTCGCTGCAAATCGTCCTGTTGCAATGCAACGTGTGCGAATTCGTGGGTCGGTGTGGCTTTTCGTGGAGCTTGTAGCGGCACAAGGATTCGACCTCTGGTTCCTTTGCGATTCAAGGAGTTGCAGAACGCGGGAGCACGGCGCAGGTTGTGGTTTCATGAAGGCCCTCGTTTCCGTCATCGCCTCGATCGTGGGGGACCGTGCCAGCCGCGCCAACCTGAAAGCACTGCTCAATCTGCTGCTCATCCTGCTTGGCCTGGTCACCGTGTTCAGCGTGCTGTTTCACGTGATCATGCTGATGGAAGGCCGGACGCACTCGTGGATGACTGGGTTTTACTGGACCTGCACAGTCATGACCACCCTTGGCTTCGGCGACATCACCTTCACGAGCGATCTGGGGCGGATGTTTTCCGTCGTGGTGCTGGTGACCGGCGTGATCTTTCTGCTGGTGCTCCTGCCGTTTACCTTCATCGAGTTCTTTTACGCGCCGTGGATGCGCGCGCAGGCAATGGCCAAAGCCCCACGCGAGTTGCCCAAGGAAACGCAGAATCATGTGCTGCTGACCTGCTACGATGCCGTGGCTTCATCACTGATACCGATGCTGGAGAAGTACGGCCACTCCTACGTGGTCCTGTGCCCGACGGTCTCCGAGGCCCTGGAACTGGATGAGCGCGGCATCCGAGCCGCCGTGGGGGAGCTCGATGATCCGGAAACGTATCGCAAAATGCGCATCGAGCAGGCGGCCATGCTCGTCACCACACGTGGCGATATGGTCAATGCGAGCGTGACCTTCACTGCGCGTGAGCTCGCGCCTCATCTGCCCATCGTGGCCTCAGCGCAGACGCAGTCATCACGTGACGTGCTGGAACTGGCCGGTGCCACCCACGTGTTGCGGCTGGAGGAAATCATGGGCAACACGCTGGCCCGGCGCGTGAGTATCCGGGACTCTGACGCCCATGTGATCGGCAAGCTCGACGACTTGCTGATTGCCGAGGCGGCGGCAGCGGGCACCGCACTGGTGGGGGGAACGCTGGCCTCCAGCCAGATTCGCGCGCGCACCGGCATCAGCGTCATCGGCACCTGGAATCGTGGTGCGCTGCAGCCCGCCGAGGCGCAGCAGCCGATTATGGAGGAAACGGTGCTCTTTGTGGCTGGTACACGAGTGCAATTGGACAAGTTCAACTCCAGCTTCACGTCACTTGCGAGCGAAAAACCGAGAGTGCTCATTGTTGGTGGGGGCAAAGTGGGCCGCGCTACCTACCGTGCGCTGCGCGAGCTCGACATCTGCACCACCACGATCATCGAAAAATCGCCGGAGCGTGTCCAATCCATTCCCGAGGCCATCATTGGCGATGCCACTGAGATGGAGGTTTTGAAGCGGGCCGACGCGCGCTCGGCCAGCACTTTGATCATCACCACGCATGATGATGACACCAATGTGGCACTGACCATCTTCTTCCGTCGCCTGCGCAGCAATTGGCAGATCCTTACGCGCAGCACGCTGGATCGGAATGTGTCCACGTTGCTGCGTGCCGGGGCTGACCTGGTGCTGTCTTACGCCTCCATGGGCGCGAACACGATTCTCAACGTGCTGCGTGGTTCGGACTGCCTGCTGCTGGCGGAGGGCGTGAATATCTTCCCCGTCTCCATTCCCGCTGCCATGGCCGGGCAAAAGTTGTCAGATTTGGACCTGCGCTCCCTCACTGGCTGTACCGTGATTGCTGTAGAGGAGCACGGCCGGCGTGTGGTCAATCCACCAGCGGAATACTGCTTGCCCGATTCTGGTCGCATGTTTCTCATCGGCACCATGACTGCCGAGGAACAGTTCCTGAAAGCATTCCCTCCGACCATGAGTCAGGGCAGGAAGCGGCGAAAGTGAGACCGCTGCGGACATGATCGCGGCCGGCTCGACATTGACCCTGTGGACGGCATAGAACCCGCAATTGAGCCGCCTGAGATCGCCGCGCCCTTGAGGTTGGCGTCCACAGAAGAATGCCCCATGGGTGATATACCAACTGATCAGGGGGCTGGTGAGCACCATGGCATCCACCGACGTTGCCGGACAGGTGGTGATCCTCATCCAATCCGCCGGAGACCCGGCGGATTGTTTTCTCCTTGTGAACGGCTGTTTCCTATCACACCACCACGGGGTCGCTCGAACCAAGATACTGCTCGCGCAATTCCTGCAGGCGCTTGTCCGCCGCATGCAGGTCGCTTACGATCTCCACTAGAGATGCGCGTTCCTGCACGCTGGCCCCACGGGCGCGCTGCTCAATGTTCAGCGCAGCATCCCAGATCACGGAACCGGCGAGGTGATGCATTTCCTCTGAGGTGACCGGTGCACCAGGCGATTGCTCTGGGTCCAGGCATTCAAGGATGAACTCGGCAAGGAAGTGTGGCTGACGGATGAAGAAGACGCGCACGCCGAAGCGGAACAATTCCACGGCCATGAGGCGGAAGCCCTCCAGCCCGCGCTGCTCCCAGAGACGCTCCAGAGCCATGCCTTCATCCACGGTGTCGGTGACTTCCGTGATCCATTCATCGACCTCCGGCGCATCGGGCGGTGTGCGATCCAGCATGGTGGCCAGCGCACGGCACAGCAGGTGGCGTGCTTTGATGCTCACTTCCGTGGAAAGCAGATCTTCCTTCTCAAAGTGCTGTACGTGCGCAATTGCCTTGCGCGCTTCTTCTGCGACTTGCCCGGCTTGCTCGCGACCTTGCTCCATGAGGGCTGCGGCGTGGCACATCATGGCACATCCCATGGTGCCGTGGTACTCCATGGAATCCTTTTGCGTGTGGAGCTCCATCATGGCAGTGGCCGAGGCGAAGGACTTGATGGCCTCCGCCACGCCTTCGGGCGAGTTCTGAGCCATGAGCGCGTGGCCTCGATTCATGTAAGCCACGGCATAGCGCACGATGAAGGGCGGATGGTCAAAGCCTGCCAGTTCCTCCAGGCACTGGACCGCTTCATCATAGGAGCGTATGGCCTCTTGCAGGTCCTCCGGTTGGCCTAGGCGTGTCAGGGCGTCCCCACGATTCATGCATGCGGCAGCCAAGCCCCAGCGGACACTGTGCATGTCCCGAGGCAGGGTCCTGCGGTACGCAGCCGATTTTTCAAACCAGGTCACCGCTTCACGCAATGTAGTCGCGTCATCAGATTGCAGGAGGGCGATTCCCTTGTTCGTCATGATATTGGCCGCAAGCTGGTGGTCAAACGGGGTGGCATCCTCAGGCATCGCAACAGTCGCCACTGCCGCGAGGCCGTGTTCGTAGGAGGCAAGTGCCTCTGTGCGACCCTCGGGCGTTCGCAGGTCTCGCTGGGCATTCCCACGGCACAGCAGAATCCGGCCGGCAAGGAGCGGGGCCGGGCCGAACTCGTTTTTCGAAGTGATGCCCAACGCCTTCAACCCCTCGTCGGCGCGGGCAATGGATTCACGACATGCGGCCGGGGAACCCTGGCCATGGAGCTGCTCCGCCTGTTCGAGTAGAGAGGCAGCTTTTGTAAGATCGGGGGATTTGGTTTCGGTTTGCACAAGGAAGAACTAATTGGCTGGATTCACTGAAATTGAGACGCAGACGCAACTTGACGCAACCGCTCTCCGTTCTACTCTTTCGCCCTGCTTGAAACTGTCAACTGTACCTCCACCTGTTTCTCATTCCGCTGCGCCGCCACTCCGGGTGCCGCAGTTCGGAGGGATCAGGTCTGAGCTGGTGCGCTATACGATGCAGTCTGGCCGCATCGGAGCGCGCATGTGGCTTGCTTGTGCCAATGCGATCCTTGCCAGCTTCCTGGTAACCGGCAGCATTGGCCTGTACCAGCCTGCATTTGAGTTGAGCCTCTACGAAGAGGGGAACACGGACAAGGATGCCAATGACGAAACCATGGGCGGCATGGTGGAACTGCAGTCTGATTCCGTAGAGCAGGAAGTGGTGCCACCTGAAGAAGTGGTGGAAGAGGTCGTGCCGGAGGAAGTGGTCGTGGAGGAGCAGGTGCCCGAAATGGTGGAGCCCGTGATTCCCGAGAATGTGATCTTCCCCGTGCCTGAAAAGCAGGAGATCATTGAGCCGATCAAGATGGTGGAGGTGAAGCCCAAGCCGGAACCAAAACCGAGACCCAAGCCCGCTGCGCCGCGTCCCAGACCAGCAACCGTGCAGTCCACCGGCACTGGCACTGGCAGTGGCGCCACGGGCGCGGGGCAGGGGATGCGCACCGGCGGCGCCGGTAGCAGGGGCAAGCGTCCCGCTCCGCCCTATCCTTCTTGGGCACGCAGCAAGGGAGTGTCCGGCAGTCCCAAGTTTGTCATCGTCTGTGACGCCACTGGCACCATCTCCTCCATTCGTGTGCTGGTCACCAGTGGAAATGCCGAGCTGGATAGCTACGCGTCCAGCTGGATTCAGCGCCGCTGGCGTTTCCCCGCCGGTGCGCCCACGACGTACAACGTTCCCTTCCATTTCGTGCTCCGCCGCTAAGATACCCGCCAGTTAAGTTAATGATCATCGATACCACTCCCATCCTCGGCAATGCCATCGTGGAACTCATCCATGACGGTGGCCCCATCATGTACCCCATCCTGCTGACGGCGGTGGTGGCCATCTGCATCCTTGCGGAGCGTATCACATGGTGGGTGCGCCTCACCGGACGCCGGAGTCCGAAGCGTTTGGAGGCCGTGTACGCTGCGATTGAGGAAGGAAACATGAAGGAAGCCATCCAGCTTTCCCGCAACTCGACGGACCCGGTCATCCGCATGATACACCATGGGTTGAACCATCATCACAGCTCTCTGCAGGGCGCGCTCGAAGTGGCCGCAGGACTGGAAATGCAGAAGGCGGGCCGCTTCCTGAATGCCATGGATACCATCGTGACGCTCGGGCCGCTGCTTGGTCTCCTGGGTACGGTGACCGGCATCATGGGTTCCTTCACCTCCATTGGTGACAGTGAACTCGCTGTGGAAAAGGTGACCGGTGGTATCGGTGAAGCCCTCATCGCCACGGCCGCAGGCCTCGGCATCGCCATCACCACGCTCATTCCCCTGAACTACTTCCACTCCCGCCTGGCGAAGTTCCAGTTCGACCTTGAAGCTGCCGCCACCAACGTGACGGTGCTCGTGGCGCAGAATGAAGCGGAGCAGAAGAGCCTTGGATATACGGCGTAACTTTTTGCAGAGTCTCCCGAGCTCATGAAGCTACGCTCTCCCATTCCCCAGAAGAAGGCGCGACTGGAGATCATTCCGTTGATCGACATCATGTTCTTCCTGCTTGCCTCGTTCATGCTCGTCAGCCTGACGATGGCCAAGCAACAGACCATCAAGGTCTCCCTGCCCACTGCCACCACGGCCAAGACGGATTTCAAGCCGGATATGATCAATCTCGCGGTGGATGCCAGTGGCAACTACTTCATGGACACCAATCGCATGACACTGCCGGACTTGGAAAAAGCGTTGTTCGAGAAGTTCCGGGCCAATGCCGAGACGCCCGTGTACATCAGCGGTGATGCCAATGCCCGTCATGGTTCCATGGTCCAGGTTCTCGATACTGTGCGTCGCGTCGGCTTCCAGAAGGTGGCTTTCCAGACCAAGGCTCCTGACATAGCAAAGGCTACGGGTGCTCCTGCAACGCCTGCTGCTCCCGGTGCTGCCTCCCCGGCCGCCCCAGCCCCCGCATCATCAGCGGCTCCCGCTCCTGCTCCTACACCAGCACCCGCACCTGCCCAGTAAGTAGTCATGACGAAGTTTCTTGGAGTATTGTTGGGAGTGTTGATACTTGGTATTTGCGGTCTTTGCGCCAAGCAGTGGGTCCGCGAAACCGAGCTCCACACCAGCCTGAAAGCGGTGGAAGCGCTGCTAGATGACGAAGTGGCCAAGCATCGTGCTACGGCGGAAAAGGCGGCAGCTTGGGAAAAGGAAATCAAACAGCTCACCCTGCGTATTGACGAGCAGGGGCTGAAAATCGCCGCCCAGGAACAGGAGGCAAACGCCACGAAGCTGCAGCTCGCCGAGGTCACGGCCCGCGCGGAACAGTTGCAGAAAAAACTCGCCGTAAATGCCACCGGCATGGAAGAGAGCAAGGAGGCGATGGCGACGCAAAACGCTGCTGTCACTGCCCAGAACGAGGCCATCAAGAAGCAGAACGAAACCATCGAGAAGCAGAATCAAATGCTCAAGGATCTGGCTGTGGAGCGCGATGGTGTTGTGACAAAGCTCAATACCCGCATGACGGAGTACAACGACTTGATGACGAAATACAACGAGCTCGCAAAGAAGGCGGGTCAGTAAGAAAGTAGTCCGCCGAGCCTCGGCGGTCAGGCTGCGTGAAATGGGCTTTGTGGACAGAGAACCATGACAGGGTGTCCGTCCGCATCATGGACATCTTCTCGGCCCACAGTGTCCCGCACAGCGTTACCGTGCGTCTCCCCACGACCGCAGGTCGCGGTTGGGGTGGCGCGCCCCAATACGAAAATGGCTACACTGTAACTTAAACCGCTCTTAGCTCGGCGGTCTACTTTCTGCCTCTACGCTAGCAACGTCCCCGTTTCCGGCTCTGCCAGCGCTTCACCGAGCTTCTGCTCCAGCGCATCTACTGCCACCTCGCTCTTGAAGCGGGTGCGCATGTTCTGCAGCGTGAGCGTGGGATACTCAGCCCCCACGACCACGGAGAAGCGTGCTTTCGCATTGTCAGCCGCCTGGAATTGCTTGCCCACTTTCTGGGCGGTGAAGCTGTAGTCCGTGCGCAGGCCAGCCTGGCGGAGGCGCTGTACGATGCCAAGCGCATTGCTGCGTTGGGTTTCGTCCGCGATGATGACATAGACGTCCAGCGCAGCGGCATTCCGCATCCACTGGTCCATGGCAGCTTGTGCTGCCGGCGTGACCTTGATGAGCTCGCCAAGCACCACGTCACCCATGGCGAAGCCACAAGCAGGGAGATTCACGGAGCCGTCGCTGAGAAGGCCCACAAGGTTGTCATAGCGACCACCACCGGCGATGGCACGCAGACCATGCTTCACATCGAACGCTTCGAACACGGTGCCGGTGTAGTAGGCAAGGCCCCGCACGATACCCGGGTCGATCTTCACGTACTGCCAGAGCCCACGCGCGGAGAGATTCTCGCGCAGCGGTGCGAACGTGGGGTGATTCTCATCCACCGAAGCAATGAACTCCTTCACCTGCGCCAGAGAAATGCCCAGTGCTTGAAGCTTCTGATCCGTCACGGCCTCGGGGGCACGTTCCATCTTGTCGATGACCTGAAGGAATGCGGCGTTCTTCTCTTCGTCGAGCGAGAACTTGGCCGCAAAGTCCGCCCACAGTCGGCGGTCGCTCAAGCGGATTACAAAATCACCGGGCTCCAGCGCAAAGACCCGCAGGCTCTCGATAGCGAAAGCCACCAACTCGGCATCCGCGGCGGGGGAAGACTCGCCGAGGATGTCGACGTTGTACTGATAAAACTCGCGCAGGCGTCCGCGCTGCTGCCGCTCATAGCGGTAGCACGGGCCAACCTGGAACCACTTCATGGGCTTCGGGTAGTCGCGCTGCTTCGCCGCCGCCATGCGTGCGAGGGTGGGGGTCACCTCGGGGCGCATGGAGACTTCCTCTTCACCCTTGGTGGTGAAGCAGAAGAGCTGCTCAGTGATCTCCTGGCCGCTCTTCTTGCGATACAGGTCCGTGCTTTCCAATGTGGGACCCTCGTACTCCACAAAGCCATGACGCGCAGCGACTTCACGCCAGCGGGCGAAGATGTAGTTGCGACGTGCGCAATCCTCGGGGAGGAAATCGCGGAAGCCTTTGACTGTCTGGAAGGTGGGCATGAGGGGGGCGATAGCTTTGCACTGCGAGAGCGGGAAAAGCAAACGCAAATGGGAAGGCTGTCGGCTCCGGTTTTCCCTGTTAAAAGGCTGGGTCGATACGGGCCAACAGCGCGTGGCAGTGCTCCTCCGCTCCGGCTGCTGCGTGACATGCGAAGTCACCGGTTCCGGGCTCTCCGACGATGCTCCGCAGTTGCGGGAGAATCCCGTCCCAACGGCTTCAAGAGTGCCCGGTGGAATTGCATGCGCGACTATCCAGTGAGGAACGCGCACATCCCCGGCAATCCGTGAGCAACGAGGTGTGATCTAAAAAATTATAGGAATAGAATAAGTACTATTTTATCACTCTTCTAAAGCGCAGGTAGCCAACTGGTTGCGATGACGAGCTTGAGCGGATCTTCCTATGAGAATAACGGTGAGTTTGGAAAATTTCCCAGACTAGATACGCTGCCAGACATAACCCCCTCAAACCCCATGAGATGCAATGTCCCCCCGTGCTCCATGTCTTGGAACAAGAAACCTGCAGGAGCCGGAAAGTGGTGGTGGCATTGCCTGCTCCTCACACTGGGCCTCGGCTCTTTGCCAGCTCAAAACACCACATGGGTGAATCCGTCCAACGGAAGCTGGTTTGTCCCATCGAATTGGAGCCCCGCGAATCTGCCAACGAATGGCACCGGCGATCAGACGTTCATCCGGAATGGGAGTACGGTAACGGTCGGTCAGTCCGGCGCGGTGAGCTGGACGCTTTTTCTCGGTGACGGCGCAGGGACTGAGGGCACCCTCACGATCTCATCCTCAGGTGCGCTCACCACAAACTCCGTGGTCATGGGAAATGATTCATCTCAAGGCGTGCTGAACCTCAACGGCTCCTCAGGTTCGCGTGGTGTCTTGAGCACCCGATTCGTCACAGAAGGTTCGGGCTCGTCATCCTTGGTCATGAATGGCGGCGTGCTGCGAGCGACCGCGAATGAATCCAACTTTCTCCGCAACTTCGAGTCTGGGGATGTGGTGCTCAATGGGGGAGGCGGCTTTGTTGACACGCATGGCTTCGGTGTGGGCATTCAGGCCATCATGAGTGGCTCTGGAAGTCTTACGGTGCAGGGCACCGGTACCCTGACCATTACTGGAGCCCAGCTCTATACGGGAGGCACATTCGTAGACCCTGGGGCCACACTACAGGTCGGAACAGACACAGCAGCGGCCATCTTGGAAGGAAGTGATGGTACCTCGGGCGGTGCAGGCGGTACGGCGGTGACAGCAGGCCAAGGGGCCACGGTGAACGTGAGTGCCTTGGGTATCATTCGCGGAGGTGACGGGGGCGTCTCACCCACCCTTACTGGCAACGGCGGTATCGGAGTTCACTTCACTGGGGACGGGAGTCTGACAAATCACGGCGACATCACTGGTGGTCGGGGCTTGGACGGCCCCACCCCGCAAGGTGGAGCAGGAGCGGACGGGGTGCGTTTCGAAGGAATCGGTACCGTGGTGAATACTGGCAACATCATCGCTGGAGTAGGGGGAGGGAGTTCCATTGGCCTTGCACCAGGAGGATCCGGCGTGGTGTTGATCGGCGGTGGAAGCGTGACGAATCAAGGCACCATCCGGGGTCAGAATGCCCAGTTCGAGACCGAGGCCGTGGGCAGACCGATCACGGGTATGGGTGTGTACCTTGGCGCGGATGGTTCGGTGATCAACGAAGGTGACATCTTTGCAGGTGGTGGAGGGTATGATGGTACGAATTCCATCCAGGGAGGTGCTGGGGTACACATCGCGGGAAATGGGATGGTGCAAAACTCTGGATTGATACAAGGAGGGGTGGCAGCGCCAAACCTGGCAGACCTCACGATAGGAGGAACAGGGGGCACAGGGGTGCTCATTGGCGGCGTGGGTACGGTGACCAATAGCGGCACCATCAATGGGGGAACGGGTACCATAGAATTCGGTGAGCCACTGCCCATACCGTTGTTACCTGGAAGCAATGGTGGCACTGGCCTGGAGATCGTGGGAGGAGGCACTCTGACGAATAGCGGGACAATCCGAGGAGGGAATGGTGAGCTATCGCTTGTTTTTCCTGGCAGCGGCGGAGTCGCCGTGAATCTCGGAGCGGATGGAGCAGTGACCAATTCCGGAAAGATTCTGGGTGGCAGCGGTGGGGAGGCTTCCCTGGAAGAACTGCCCCAAGGCGGATCCGGTGGTGGAGCCCTAAGAATCGACGGCGTTGGCACCGTGATTAACAGCGGAGTGTCGTCCGAAATTATTGGTGGCGCGGCAGGAGGAGGAATCGGTCAGGGAGGGCACGGCATCGAACTTACGGGAGGTGGCACCCTGACGAATGAGGGATTGGTACAAGGCGGCAATGGAAGCCGAAGCATCTTGGGAGAGTCCATAGGCGGGAATGCTGTGCTTTTCGGAGCAGGCGGTACTGTTGTGAATAGTGGTCGCATTCTAGGAGGTTCCAGTGCGACGGGAGTGCAGATCAATGGTCTGGGACAGGTGACCAACAATGCCGGGGCGATCATTCAAGGAGGTGACGGAGTCGCTTTCACTTATGATGGCGTGACCTTGGGCGCATTGGGCGGGATCGGTCTGCATTCGGTGGGGGGAGGGACGCTCGTCAACGAGGGTGTCATCGAGGGAGGTACTGGTGTTGCATCTGCCTTGGGGAGTGAGGCTATCGGAGGGGATGGCGTTCGAATGGATGCTGGCGGTACCATCGTGAACCGCAATATCATCACGGGTGGAGCCGGAGGGAGAAGAGAACCGGGCGGTGCAGGAGGAGGAAGCGCCGGTGGCTTTGGCCTCCGTGTAGAAGGGGCGGCAGATGTGACCAACTCAGGTACCATTCAGGGAGGTGAGGGCGGATCCGGCGTGCTGGGCGCGAGTGGTGGAGCTGGGCTCGCTCTGGCTGGAGGCGGCGCCTTGACTAACAGTGGCACCATCCGTGCAGGTCATAGCGGCAGTGGGGATGTCTTTGGCGAAGTCGGAGCTGCTGGGGTCTACTTCGGAGGTGGCGGGTCCGTTACGAACACGGGCGACATCTACGCAGGCAATGGAGGATCCGTCGCGAGTGCCGACTTTGGCATCGAATCAGGCGGGGCCGGTGGTGATGGCGTGCGCATGGATGGCGGTGGTGTATTGAACAACTCTGGGACCATCACGGCAGGCACGGGTGGTGCTGGGCCGGTAAGCGCGGGCGCAGACGGATATGGCGTGCGCATCTCAGGAGCGGCTGGCTCCTTGGTCAACAACAGCACAGGTATCATCCACGGCCAGGTGAGCATGGGAGATTTCGCCAACTCGGTGACCCTTTTCACTGGCAGCCGCATCAACGGTGACTTGAACATGAGCGCCAATACCGGCACCACGCTGACGCTGGATGGTGCAGGCACGGAGACACTGACCACGGCAGTTACCGGAGACCTGACCTTTGACGGTCTTCTTGTGAAGCAAGGCACGGGTCGATGGAATCTCACGGAGGCCACAACGCGCACTGGGGAAACGAGAATCGACGCGGGCACACTGGCAGTAGGGCATAACACCGCTCTGGGTTCTGGAACGGTGACGATGGCTAACGCCACGACCCTCACCGCCTCATCTGTAGGAGATCGCACTCTGGCCAATGACCTGGTCATCAATGGCACCGTCACGCTCGGCACAGGTGGCGGTGGGGCCGACATGACCTTCAACGGCGATGTAGAGCTCAATGGAGGACACCGCAGGATTCAGAATCCCGGTGATGCCAATGATAGCACTGGTGTGGTGAATCTGAATGGAGTCATCAGCAACGGGGGCATCACCTTTGGCATGTCGAGTGGTGGTGCAGAACAGCGAGCCTACTTCCATGTGGGAGGCGCAGGTTCGAATACCTACACCGGAGACACCGAGGTGGATGCTGCCACAACAGTGTTCTTTGCGAAGACAGCCGGTGCCACCACCATCGCTGGAAATCTGATCATCAAATCGGACGGTGAGGCTCATGTCGACTTGGGCGAGCAAATCGCAGACACATCGAACGTTTCCATTCAAGGAACGGGTGCCCTGTATGTTGGAGATACTAGTGATGTAAGCGAGACGATTGCCCGACTCGATGGCGAAGGCTCAGTGCATCTGTCGGCCACTTCCACAGGCAGTGCCCTGCGCGTGGGAGAGGGCGAGTTCTCCGGCAGCATACAACTGGGTGTCACAGGTAGCATCTCTCTTGAGAAGTATGGCACTGGCATCCTGGAGCTGTCCGGCGCCAGCACCTACCTGGGGAACACCATTGTGTCGGGAGGGAGCTTAATCGTGAACAACAGCACTGGCAGTGCTACCGGCACAGGCACGGTGTTTGTTCAAGACGGCGCACTGCTTGGTGGATCCGGTTTCATCAGTGGGCCCGTCATCGTGGAGGGCGGCGGGACTCTCTCTGCGGGAAATTCTCCAGGCACTCTCACGCTGGGCGGCCTGGATCTCAAGGGAGGTTCCTCGCTGGACTTTGAATTGGGAACTCCGTCTGACTTGATCGATATCAATGGTCTGCTGACCCAAAGCGTGGAAGGAACCATCAAACTCAATTTGTCAGATGGCCCGGGCTTTGCGCCCGGCACGTACACCCTCCTGAGCTTTGATACACTCGCTCCTTCGGTCACACTGGGAGATTTCGCGGCCACGCAGTTCGACTATCTCGGCATGAGACTCGAGCTGCTGTCGAATGAGTTGCTCCTCACCATCTTCGGCCTGCCTTACGGTCCCTTCATTCAGAACAGCGCGTTTGTGTTCACGCCGGTCGATGCGGATTTCTTTGTATCCGGGTTTGTGCAGACGGGCACCCCTGCAGAGAACAACACGGTGAATTCACTCACCTTTGCACCGGGCAGCTTCCTGCAGGTGTACAATCAACTCACCATCACGAGTGGCAACTTCACGGTGAACTCTGGACGCGCCACCATCGCCGGAGGGACGGTGTTCGTGCCGGGCGAGTTTAACAAGCTCGGCGCTGGCTTGTTCTTCAGCAATGGTGCCTTCCAGGTCGTGGGCAACAGTTTCATCCGCCAAGGATCATTGCATGTGAATGGTGCGTTCCAGACTCCTTCGCTCTTCGTGCTGCCCGGCGCTTTCCTTGGAGGGAACGGTCTCATCATCGGCAACGTTTTCAACTCCGGCACCGTCGGGCCGGGGAACTCGGTAGGTGAGCTCACCATTCGCGGTAACTACAACCAAAGCCGCCGAGGCACACTGCAGATTGAAATTGCCGGTCCTGGTTCCTTTGATCGGCTTGTCGTCAGTGGCACTGCGAGACTGGCGGGTACACTCGACGTGCGCACGCTGGCTGGTGCGAAGTTGAAATACGGTCAGCAGTATCCCTTCCTGCAGGCAGGGATGATTGCAGGCAGGTTTGACCGCATCCTCATGCCGCAGCCGTCGGTGAATCGGGGTCGCTTTTTTGATGCAGAAAATCATGGTGTATTAGTCGTGGCTCCCACCAGCTACACCTTGGTGGCGCAGACGCCGAATCAGACCCGCGTGGCCCGTGCCTTGGACGAGTGGATTGGCATTGAAGAAGGCGACGTGGGTGAGGTCACTCTGGCACTGGACCTTTTGCAGGAAGGCCAGTACCCCCAGGCCTTTGAATCCATCATGCCGCAAGCCTATGCGGGCGCCTTGAGCACTGCAGTGGAATTGAGCGTCAACCATGGTCAGCAATTGCACCAGTACCTCAGTGCTCGCCGCCTCGGGGCCCGTTCTCTACAGCATGGAAAAGGGCAGCCAATTGCCGCCAGTGGCAAAGGCGTGAAGAACCCCAAGGCAGTGGCTCCGTCCTTGCTCGCACATGCGGATGAGCATCGCTGGCAGGCATGGATGCAAGGCAGCGGACTCTTCTCCGAAGGCGGCTTGAGCCTTGCGCCCAATGAGGACTTTGAAAGCGGCACGTTCCTGGTGGGTGCGGACTATGCCATCGCAGATAGTGTAGCCGTCGGATTCTTTGCCAGCTATCAAGAGGGTTGGGGTGACTATGCCAATGGTGCGGAGACCGATCTGGAGAGCGTGCGCTTCGGGCTCTATGCCACGTATGATCTTGCAGGTTTTTACGCCAATGCTGCCATTGGTGGTGGTAGCACCGAGTTTGATGTGAAGCGTCCCCTTCAGTGGGCCACGTTGAAGCGCACCGCGCATGGCGACCCGGATGCCATGGAGTTCTTCACTCTGCTAGGCGCTGGCTATGACTTCCAGGTGGGGAACTTCACCTTCGGTCCTCAGGCGAGCCTGCAGTACACCAGACTGGAAGTGGATGGGTTTACCGAGCGCGGCGCAGACAGCCTGGACCTGCGCATGGAGGACAGTAGTGAGGAAAGCCTGCGTGCGTACCTCGGTGCACGCTTCGCTTATACGATCCACCTGAGCGAGCAGGTGGCGCTCATTCCGGAGGTGCGTGTATTCTGGCAGCACGAGTTTCTACAGGACGGAACCTCGCTGCGCTCACGGCTCGACAGTGGTGCAGGTCCAGCCTTCGACTACCTTTCTGAGGATCGGGATGAGGATGCCATCTTCGCAGGAGGTGGCATCGGCATGCAGGTTGGTCCTGAGTTCTACGCGAATGTGTATTACAATGCGGAGTTCGGTCGCGGCGACGACGTGAATCACACCATCAGCGTGAATGCGACGCTGAAGTTCTAGCTTGAGACCGCGCGCCAGACCCATCAAGGAGCGGCGACCGGGTCGCTGCTCCTTGCCTGGATGCCGGAGCTTGTCTTGTGCAGAGGGCAGTTCAGGCCGCAGCCTTCTTCGCGGTCGTCTTGGCAGTCTTCTTCTTGGCAGGAGCCTTTGGCTTCGCTGCCTTCGGCGCGGGCGTATCCGTGACGGCGCTCGTGAGCCAATCCGTCAGGGGCAGCCAGGCTTCCGAACCATGCACGCGGACGAAATCGCTCTCGCACAGGATGCCTCGCTTCTGGAAGTCCACGATTTCAGCGGGGGCGAAGCCTCCGAATTCGGTGAAGTTGCGGCTGATGTAGACAAGGTCGTTCATTCGTTCAGTGGTAAATGGTTAGTGCCAGATAGTAGTGTATTTCAGGTGGGAAGTATGGTTCACCCCGCAGGGTGACTGGCAACCGAACTAATCGTTACAGGCCAGGGCTGCGGATGTACGGAGGTCTGATTTATTCAGACCTTCAAACAAGCAGATACTGTGCCGGATTTGCCTACACAGTCACCCTGAGCTGGACATCGGGCCAGTTCATCGCATCATCGTTCATGCTGAAGTGGATGCGGCTGAAGGATTACCGGTGTTTTGAGGCGGCGGAGGTGCCGTTTCACGCCGGGACCACACTGCTGGTGGGGAGAAACGCGCAAGGAAAGACCTCGCTGCTGGAGGCGGCGTGCCTGTTGATGAGGCTCCAGTCTCCACGGACCAGCACACGCACGGACTTCATCCGTTTCGGTGCGAAGGCCTGCATCGTCGAGGGCCTGTATGGCGAAACGACGCTGCGGTTTGGTCAAAGCAGCACCGTGCGCCGGCTGGCGGTGGATAACGTGGTGACGTCGCGCAGCGGAGACTATCTCTCGCGCACTTCACGGGTGGTGTGGATGGACCACGCGGATATGAATCTCGTGCGCGGCAGCGCGGAGCATCGCCGTCGTTATCTCGACTTCGCAGCGGCGCAGTTGTATCCCGCTTATCTACCTGCCTTGAGAAACTATGAGCGTGCCTTGCGCAGCCGCAATTTTCTCTTGAAGCGCGATGCCGTGATCCAGTGGCGGCAGGTGGACGCCTATTCAAAGCTTGTCGCCACGCATGGCGAATTGTTGTCCGCATGCCGTGATGAACTCATCACGCGATTGCAACCGCACGTTCGTGCCGCACATCAGGCACTCAGCGGTGGAGCAGAGGAGGGCATGCTCACCTATCAGCGAGGCTATGAGGGCAGCTCATTGGAGGAGGAACTATCCCGTGCTCGCAGTGAAGAAGAACGCAGTCGCAGCACCGCACGTGGTCCACACCGGGGTGATGTGCTCCTGGAGATCAACGGGCGTGCGGCGGGTTCCTTCGCTTCGGAGGGACAGCAGCGCACCCTCTGCCTGGCGCTGAAGCTCGCCCAGGCACGCGTGCTGGAGGAGGGCAGGGGAGAGCCACCACTGCTGCTCATGGATGACATCTTCGGCGAATTGGACAAGGCGCGTCGGCAGGCCCTGCTGGCCAATCTGCCGGGCAAGGCTCAGAAAATCATCACCACCACCTTTGTGGACTGGGCGGATGAGGAGAGCCTTCAGGGAAGTGTGTTTGAGGTCGAGTCTGGCCGGCTCACTCAGCGTTAGTTCAAAGAGGCATCGGACCTTCGTCGCAGACCATCACCTCAGTCTTCTTCTTGGTCATATTTTGGAGCCGCCTGCGGCTTCAGGACGCTGACGCCTTCACTGGAGCTGTCCAGGCTCGGATCCACCGAAAACTCGAAGGTCGCTCCTTCGATCCGGTTCAGCACCCAGTCATGCACCCGCTTCGGATCGTTGGACAGGGTGGCTTCCATCCAGGACCGCGCAAGCGGTCCGTCCGGCGCACGTAGTCCCATGTCCATGGAAAAACCGGGAGGGCCATTTCTTTCGGGATCATGCTTCTGGACGCCTTTTGAGGCCATGAAGTCGGTGAGTGCTTGTTCGAGACGGGAGCCTGACGCCATGTCACTCTCGATGAGCCGCATGAAGTTCTCCATCAGCTCTAGTATCTCAGGATCCTGCATCATTTCCTGCTCTGACATTCCCTTCATGCGCGCCACCAGCGCGTCGATTCTGAGGCTCACTTCTTCAGTCACAGGTTCGGGACGATAGTGCTTTTCTGCGCTGGCATTCTTACCGGTCATTTTGGAATTGATTGACGAAGCTGGGAGGAATCCTTCGGCGGATGGCGACTTCGAAGGAGATTTCGCCACGACAGGTTTGTCGGATGTGTCCTTTCGATCCTGGAGCAGCACAGGGACGGCAATAACGGCGGTGGCGACGACGACAGCGAGGGAGGCTTTGGCGATGTTCATGCTGAGAAGGGCTGAAGTGATCGTGCTAACGGAAGTGTTGGAGTGCGCACCGCCTGCGACGAGATGGCCGAGCGTGCCCAGTGGCACCGGAGCGGCGCTGGCGGACTGTCCGCCCCAGAGCGCCGTGAGTCCGGCGCCGCAAAGGATGCCCTTGGCGCGGAGACGGCGTTTCAGTTCCCCCATGCCGGCGGCAATCTGGCGCGAGATGGTCGATTGGCTGACCGCCTTGCGAGATGCCATGAGTTGCTGACTCTGACCTTCGAGGTAGTGCTCTACGAGCGGCCCCTTCAAATGCGGTGGGAGTTCCTCCAAGGTTTGCCGAATGAGTGGCTCGATGTCCGGCGACTGAGGCTGTTCTGAAGAGTCCAATGCCAAAACTGCAGCTTCTTCTACACGACGACGGCGTGATTCCGAGCGTACGGCATTGAGAGCCTTCCGCCCGGCGACGCTGCGTAACCAAGCCCGCACCGATCCCAAGGCACCTTGAGGCTTGTGTGCTAGGGCGAGGAAGGTTTCTTGTGCCACGTCTTCGGCCAAAGCTGAATTCCGCGTCACGCGTCTTGCGGTGGCGTGAACCATCGCTTCGTGTTCCCTGACGAGGTCACGGAATACGCCAGGCTCGGAAGGGCAGGGCAATTCTGGGGACGGGGAGTCGTTGCTCATGCAGGGAGTTTCTCAGTAGTCACCGGCCAGGTGTACTTTATGCAAAAAAATTACGGGTGTCCGATTCATTGGGCACCGTAGGACTGGGATTCGCTCACCTTGAGCTGCGCGATGTGGCAGGAGAGGGCAGGGAGAGCCGCCGCTGCTGCTCATGAATGACGCCTGGAGAGTCTGGTCTGGACGCCTTGGTGTATGAGGTGGAGGCGGGGAAACTGGTTCCTAGGCGAATTAGTGCTTCTTCGTAAGAATGTCACGTGCAGATGGCGCGATTCTTGCTGTACACGGTTCACTTTGAGGCGGTTGGGGTAGCATGAATCGTGCCATCGGTTCGAGAGGCCTCTAGATGAGAATGCCGCGAAGGTTTCCCTTGACGAAATATTAGGGGGTTTTTTACTGGCGGCCAGCCGGTTGCCGCTGCATTCAGGGACTCCAGTTCTAGAAACTGGCATTTTCCACGAACGCTCAAAACCCGGTGTCCCTTTCCCTGATCCCGATCACTTTTCTCAACACCTACCAATTTCACGAACCCCATGTCTTTTTTTGGACGCCTGTTTGGATTTGCCGCCAATGATATCGGCATTGACCTCGGTACTGCGAATACTCTCGTTTACGTCAAAGATAATGGCATCGTCCTCCGTGAGCCCTCTGTAGTGGCAGTAAAGGCCGGCACCAATGAGGTGGTGGCCGTAGGAGACGATGCCAAGCGCATGCTGGGCCGTACGCCCGGCAACATTGTGGCCATCCGTCCTTTGAAGGATGGCGTGATTGCAGACTTCAAGGTGACCGAGGCGATGCTTCGTCACTTCATTCGCAAGGTGCACAACCGTCGCACCTTCGCAAAGCCGCGTGTCGTTGTGGCTGTCCCCTCCGGCATCACGGAGGTGGAGAAGCGCGCCGTGAAGGAGAGCGCGGAGCAGGCTGGCGCCCGCGAAGTGTACCTCATTGAAGAGCCCATGGCCGCGGCCATCGGCGTGGGCCTGCCGGTGCAGGAAGCCGCGGGCAATATGATTGTGGACATTGGTGGTGGCACCACGGAGGTGGCCATCATCTCGCTCAGCGGCATCGTGTACAGCCGCAGCGTGCGCGTTGCTGGCGACGAGCTCGACGAGGCCATCATCAACTACATGAAGCGCGCGTACAATCTGATGATTGGCGAGCGCACGGCTGAAGAAATCAAGCTGCGCATTGGTTCCGCCTACCCGCTGGGCAAGGAAACCACGATGGAAGTCAAGGGCCGCGACATGGTGGCAGGCCTTCCCAAGACCATCACCATCACCAGCCAGGAGGTGCGTGAGGCGATGCTGGAGCCTCTGAACACGATCATCGACGCGGTGCGCACCACCCTGGAGCGCTGCCCCCCGGAACTCTCCGCGGACCTCGTGGACCGCGGCATCATGCTCGCAGGTGGCGGAGCACTTCTGCGCGGACTGGACAAGCTGCTGCAGGAAGAGACGGCGCTGCCGGTGCATGTGGCGGAAGATCCGCTCAGTGCCGTGGCGGAGGGCGCGGGCCGCGTGCTCAGCGAGATCGAATTTCTGCGCAAGGTGAGCACCTCGGAAGCCTGAGGTGTCCACCTGGCAGGTGAAGCCAGATTGCCGGAACACTCCCCGTGGGGAACGCCGGGTGAATCCTGAGCCGGAGCCTTGCATCCATGAATAAACTCAATGTGGCAGCCCTTCTGCTGTTTCTGACGGCAGTGGTGGCTGTGTTTACCCTGAAGACGCCGCAGACCCGTGCCATTCAGACGTGGGTCATGGGGGTGCTGTCTCCTTTCATCCGGGGTGGCGCCCAGGTGGAGCAGCAGGTGCAGCAGGTGACCGCCAGCCCCCGGGATGTAGCCGCCCTCGAAGACGAGAACCGCCGCCTCCAACAGGAGGTGGACAAACTCAGCATCACCGCCCGGAAATACGAGGAGGTGCTCTCGGAGAACAACAAATTCCGCGGCATGCTGGAGTATCGTCAGCAGATCGACATGAAGCTCACCGCCGCCCGCGTGCTGCGCCGCTCGTCCTCGAACTGGTGGAATACGGTCATCATCGACAAGGGCGCAATGGACGGCGTGGGCACCGACAGTGCCGTCATCACCTATGTAGGCCAGATTGGCATGGTGGGGAAGACGGGCAAGGTCGCTGCGCACACGGCGGAAGTCATTCTGCTTACAGACGAGGAGTGCCGCGTGGCGGCCCGTATCGAGGGCATGCAGGCCAGAGGCATCCTCATGGGTGAGCGGGGAGGCTTCGAGACCCGGCCGGACTTGAGGCTGAAGTTCCTGGACCGCACCCTGAAGATCACCCCCGGCGCTGCCGTTTATTCCACCGGTGAAGGCGGGGTATTCCCGGATAACATCCTCCTGGGCAAAGTGAAGGCGTTTGAGATTCGTGACATTTCCGGGGAGGCCGTGGTAGAATCCGCTGTGGATTTCTCACTGCTCCAGGATGTGTTCGTGGTGCACAAGGAAGCTGCCGATACACCATGACCTTCGTCTACAATCTTCTGGTGTGCGCGCTGCTGGCCCTCACGTTTGGGTTTCAGGAGTTCATCCCCGCCATCGCCTTCGCGCAGTATGCGCGGGTATTGCTCCCGCCGGTCTTCTTCCTTTCCGCGTCCCTGAGCGTCACGTTTCCCGTGATGCTGGTCCTCGCTTTCTTCACGGGTTTGGCGTGGGACGCACGGCACCTTCCGTATCGTCCGGAGAAGGTGCCTGCGCTTGAGGCCACCGAGCTCGTGGCTGAGAACCACGTGGAAAAGAATGTGAATATCACCGCCATGCCGGTGGGTTACTCGATCATCCTCTTCGGCATGATCGGTGCGCTCATGCAGGGCATTCGTCCGCTGTTCCGCCGGGGGCGCTGGGAGCTTCCTGTGCTGATGGTGGGCGTGGGCACCTTCGCGTGGCTGCTCACGGAATATCTGCTGCTCTCCTTCGTCCGGGGCAGTTTTGCGTTTCAACCTGGGATGTGGACCAAGCTCGTGACCAATACGCTACTGGCCATGCTCGTCTCACCGCTCCTGTTGTTCCTTCTTCATACGCTCGCGCGTCTGGTCCACCATGAAGTGAGGAATGAGGGGCTAGCCTACCGCTACAATGGTCGTTAAGTACCGCCTCCGCCTTTACATCTTCACCATCATGCTGCTTGTGGGCTTCGGCGCCCTGGCGCAGCGGTTGTGGAATCTGAGTGTCGAGCGAAACGAGGAGTTCGTTCACAAGATTCCGACCACCAAGGAGTGGCGTGCCCGCGTGCCCGGGACCCGTGGCGAGATCAAGGATCGCAACGGCATCACGATCGTGGCCAACAAGCCCTCCTTCGAGGTTCGAATCGATCTCAAGACGCTCGTCGATGAGTTCAAGAAGCAAGTCGAAGAGGAAAACAAGGGCAAGCCTGCCGAGCTGAAGCGCAAGGTGCCCATGCGCGAGTTTCTGTTCCCCAATCAGGGCATCATGCGTTCCAAGGAGGAGATCGATATCGTCGCCATCTTCGATGAAGTGATCATTGGTTCACTGAACCAGCTCGGCCTCGCCTCCGGCTACAATGCCAACAATCTCCGGGTGCACTACCGCACGCACCGTGGAGTGGTACCGTGGGCTTATCGCAGTGACTTGTCGTTTGAGGACTTTGCGAAGTTTGCGGAGCACCGTTTGGGACTGCCCGGGGTGCACATTGAGGCTCGCCCGGTACGGCAGTACCTTTTTGACTCCATGGCCTGCCATGCCCTCGGCTATGTGGCGGGGGCGGATGTAGAGAAGGTCTCTGAAGAGGAAATCAAGGAATGGGACTCCTACGTGCCTGATGACTACGGTGTCGCGGGATTGGAGAAGAGCTTTGATGACGACCTGCGCGGACGCCCGGGCATCCGTACCTGGCTGCAGAATGAAAAGGGCAGGCTGGTGCGCGAGATCAGCTATCAGGAACCGCGCAAGGGCAATGACGTGTATCTCACCATCGACGCGCGCATCCAGATGATCGCGGAGATGGCTTTGCGCGAAAGCACGCCTGCCATCGGCCGCGGTGCGGTGGTGGTGCTGAACCCCGCCACCGGCGAGGTGCTGGCGATGGCGGCGGTGCCTTCGTACAATCCGAACAAGTTTATTCCAGCCATCAGCAAGGCGGACCTGCAGGCGTACAACAACAATACCACGAACCCGTTGCTGAATCGCTCTGTCCGCAGCTTCGTGCCTGGCTCCACCTACAAGATCATGACCTCTCTGGCGGGCATTCTGGGAGGTGTGCAGAGGGATGTGTGGAACTGCCCCGGTGGCCTGACGTTCGGCAATCGCTACATGCAGTGCTGGATTGGCCAGAAGGGTGGGGCGCACGGAAGCCTCGACCTCTCCAGTGCCATCAAGCAGTCCTGCAACTGCTACTTCTACAAGTACGGCAACCACGCCGGTGATGCGAACATGACGAAGGCGGGGGACATGCTGGGCCTGGGTACCCGCACAGGCATTGAGCTGGAAGAAGAAGATCCCGGCATCCTGCCCACGAAGCGCTGGTGGAATGCAAACCGTCCGCGTGAACCTTTCTCGGAAGCGACCATGGCGAACATCTCCATCGGCCAGGGTGCCGTGCAGGCCAGCCCGCTCCAGATGGCCGGTGTGGCTGCAGCGGTGGGTAATGGTGGTCTGGCATTCAAGCCCCACCTCCTCAAGAAGGTCATGGATGGGAATGAACTCGTGCGTGAGCAGAAGCCTGACCTGCGCGCGAATTTTGCGGACTTCGGCCTCACACCCGAGAAGATCGAGCTGGTGCGAAAAGGCATGTGGCGTGTGGTCATGGAAGATGGCGGCACGGCTCGGGCGGCCCGCATCAACAACGTGGAAGTGGCTGGCAAAACCGGTACCGCCCAGAACTGGAGGCACAACGAGAAGGGGGAGTCCGTGAAGGATAACCACACGCTCTTCATTACCTTCGCCCCTTACGTAAATCCCAAGTTCGCCTGCTGTATTCTCGTGCAGGGTGGAAAGGGGGGGGGCGTGAGTGCGGCTCCCATCGCGAAGCGTGTCATGGAGCAGGCGCTGGCCCTGGAGACTGGCTATACCGTGAATCTTGCCTCCGTGCCGGAGGTGCAGGGCAACTTCAATCCGGTGGAGGTGGTCAGCTTTGAAGGCATGCCCCCCGTCCAGCTTCCGGGCTCTTCCGAGGAGGAGGCCGGCGACTCTGGAGACAATGAGCCTCCGCCGAAGCGTGCTCCTCGTGCCGAGCAGAATGTGCGCGTGCGCGCCGCTGTCCGCCAGGAGGCGGATGAAGAAGGCAGCCGCAATGTACGCAACCAGCAACCGCAACAGCCCGCGCAACGCCGCGGTCTTCTCAAGCGCCTCTTCGGCCGATAGGCCTGCCCTTTTAGATTGCTTGCCACCCGCAACCTCACCTACTTTTTACGCTTATGGCTTTGGAATTCGTCAAGAATGGAATAAGGAAGATCACCCAGTTCATCACCGGCAAAAAGGATCCCACCCAGGGGACGCGCATTGTCATCAACTGCGAGAAGCTCGAGAACCGGGTGGCGCTGCTGGAGAATGGCATCCTTGAGGAGTACTCCGTGGAGCGCGTGGGCACCACGCACCTGGTCGGCAGTATCTACAAGGGCCGCATCAAGAACATTGAGCAGGGTCTCAAGGCCATGTTCGTGGACATTGGTCTGGAGAAGAATGCCTTCCTGCATTTCTGGGATGCCATTCCGGAAGCTCTGAACACCCAGGCAATGGAAGAGGTGAGCCGCGGCAAGGGTGGGCAGAAGAAGAAGAACATCAGCGCCAAGGACATTCCTGAACTGTATCCCGTGGGTTCGGAAATCCTTGTGCAGATCACGAAAGGACCTGTGGGTAACAAGGGACCGCGCGTCACCACGAATATCTCCCTCGCCGGACGTCTGCTCGTGCTCATGCCGCAGAACGAATCCTGCGGTATCTCGCGCAAAATCGATGACCCCAAGGAGCGCGCTCGCCTGCGCCGCATCATTGAGGGACTCAGTCTTCCGGAAGGCATGGGCATCATCCTGCGCACGGAAGCCTCCGGCAAGCGCACCCGCCACATTGTGCGTGACCTGAGCATCCTGCTGGAGCAGTGGAAGGACATCGCCTCCCGCCGCGACAGCCAGAAGGCGCCCTGCTGCTGCTTTGAGGAACCGGACATCTTTGAGCGCACCGTGCGTGACTTCCTCACGGAAGATCTCGATGAGATCGTGTGTGATGACCCCGCTACCGTGGATCGCATGAAGGAACTCGTGGCACCCATCTCCCGCCGAGCCCAGCGTCGCATCACACTCTTCACCGGTCCGGGTGCCCTGTTTGAGAAGTACAATGTGCAGCGCCAGATCGATACGGCCTTCTACCGCCAGGTGTGGTTGAAGTGCGGCGGCTACATTGTCATCGACCAAACAGAGGCCCTCATTGCCATCGACGTCAACACCGGCCGAAACAAGGGCAGCGGCCAGAACGTCGACAAGGTCATCCTCCAGACCAACATGGAAGCCGCCGCCGAAGTGGCACGCCAGCTTCGTCTGCGCAACATGGGTGGTCTTGTCGTGGTGGACTTCATCGACATGAAGCACGGCAAGGATCGCTCGGCGGTCTACAAGTCGATGGTCGACCACACCCAGCGCGACAAGGCCAAGACGCAGATCCTGCAAATCTCGCAGTTCGGCCTCATGGAAATGACCCGCCAGCGCCTGCACGAGAGCCTGAGCGATGCCATGTTCGAAGAGTGCCCGCACTGCAAGGGACACGGCCAGATCAAGACCCCGCTCACCATGAGCGTGGAAATCCAGCGCCGTCTGACCTCCGTGCTGGCCCGCCTGCCGGAGAACGGTCGTGACGTGCTGGTGGTGATCCATCCGGACGTCATGCAGCGCCTCCGCTCCTCTGACGATCAGATTCTGGTCGACCTGGAGCGCAAGTACCAGGCTCGTCTCACCTTCCGTACGGATCCCACTTACATGCGCGAGCAGGTGCTGCTGGCGAATTCAAAGACCGGGGAGGAGATTAAGCTGGCATAACGAGCTGCTTTTCCACGCCTGACATCGGACATCTGTGCAAAGGGCTTCGCGGGGAACGCGAAGCCCTTTGTGTTTCCACCCGGAGCTTCAGTGGCATGCATTGAACTGGAATGGTGAATTTCCAGCGTTTGGAGTGCGAGGTACGGTCTGGACCTCGCATTTCCGTGTTGCCGATATCTACCCTTCGCAAACCTACTGTGAAGAATTCTGCCCCGGCTTCGCCTCGTTTTCCATGCTCTTTAGCAGTGCAGCTCGCTGCGCCTTTCCGCCGGGGCCCATCTTCTTTTCATCCAGCGCCAGCAGATCCGCAGCGGCTTCTTCATCGCGTTTCAGCCGCCTGAGCAACTCAGCTTTGCGACAGATGAATGCCGCGGAGGTCGCGTAGTCTGCGGATGCCTGTGAGATGGCAAGGTCGAACGCTGCGAGGGCGTCGCTCAGCATCCCGCGCTGGGCAAGCACATCGGCAGCCTCACTCGCGGTGCGTCCTTTGCGTGGGTAGGCCTCGGCAATGACTTTCCACGTGACTGGAATGTCCTCCGGCTTCAGCGCCTTGTCCTTGGTGAGGGTGGAAATGAGATTGGCGATATTCGTGCCAGTGTCGGGATATCTTGTGCCAATCCACTCATCCTTCAGCAAGGCGCCAATGAGAGCCGCGCGCTCCTCGGGCTTCATCCGGAACTTCGCATCGAGGTTCATCGTGTCGAAGAAGGTCCACATGCGAAAATACCGGGAGAGGTAGGTCTTCATCTTCTGCGTACGATCAACGGTCAGCGTCTTGCGCCACTCCGCGATGGCCTCTGGATGGCCATCCAGGTGATGGATCAGAATCTTCAATGTAATCGCATTCGCGACGTGCTCCTCGAACATGGTGTCCGGAGTCTTCGCCAGGATGTGGTCCACCAGCGCCAGCAGCGCAGAGCGGTCCGGTTTCTCCTGGCTGCTCCACTTGCTGGGCACAAGCTTCAGGACGTCTCCCACGGAGTGCTTCACCGCGGACCGTCGATAGTATTCGTGAAGGGTATCCGGCGTCGAGAGCGCCTTGTCATAGGCGGCGATGGCGGGCTTGGCGTCACCATTCCAGATCTTCCTGCTGACGCTGGCAACCACCGGCCTGAGACGACGCAGGCACTCGTTCGAGTTCTGTGACTTGGCCAGAGCCGGGATGTCCACCTTTTCCGCGACTTCATCGAGGATGGTGGCCAGTGGTTCATAACAATAGTAGTACTGGGCAAATTCTTCCGCGCAGGTCCGTTTCAGCTCCGGGGTGGAGAAGGTGATGTCCTTCATGCGCTTCGCCAGCTCGACCATGCGCTTGCGGCGATCCGCGAAGTTCGGAATGGATGCCTGCTCAGGTTTGATGGGGTCGGGAAGATTGGAGAGAATGACCTCGCAGAGGAAACGAATGTCGGGTTCCGCGTCGAAGGTTCGAAGCTGCGTCACAGCCTGGGCCGTGGCTGCATTCCAATACATGCCATTCTCGGGAGCCAGCAGGATGTTGGACCAGCCTGCGCGCGTCCAGTCCAGTGCCTCCTTGAGGCGGCCCTCGCCGGCTAGAATGGCGATGCCAGATGGATCGTCCTGGAAATGGTAGGAGTGTTTTACCTGCAATTCGGCCATCCAGGCCTCATTCCCAGCGTGAGCGGCTACCCGCAGCATGTTCACAATGGGCCATTCATGGGGTTCGTACCGGAGGGTCCTGCTTTGCACCTTGCGGTCATTGCGCCGTTTCCATGCTGCCCAGTGTTCTTGGGCTTCATTCTTCCATTCGTCGGTGGCGGGTAGACGACACCATGCCTTCAGGAGCCATCCGTATTGGTATCCGTGCATGCATTGGAGCTTTTGCTGAGCCTCGAGGGCCAGCTTTGCGCCCACGGATGCAACGTCTGCGGGCACCGCTTCCGGGGCACGGTAGCAGAGGTGATGCGCGACTGCCAGGCGCGCACGGGGATGCAGTTTCTCATCGCGCAGTCTGGCCGCCTCATGTTGCCACACAGGCTCCACACCACCGAGTTCCGCCAGCGCCTTCTGCATCTCTGGATTGGAGCGTGCGCCATTCTCCGTGGCCAGGAAGAAGCGGCCGGCGAGAGCCAGCTCCTTTGCCAGTGGCGCGAGTGATGGATCGCCTGTGGGTTTCTCAGCCCATCTCAGTGCCTCGATGCGCAGGCTGAGGGGGAGACGGTTGAAGAAATCGTAGAAGGCCAGTGGCAGGAACGTGTGCGGAGTGTCGCCAAGTTCCTTTTGCAAAGCCGTGAGCATCCCCTGCAAGCCAGCTTCATTGTTGTGAAGGCCTCCGGCATTCTTCCAGGCCTCTTGGATCGGCTGGCCCCACTTTGCGTCATGGGACCAGCCATTCATGGTCAGGTTCCCGCTCGTGTCCTCGTGATAAAGCCGCATCGAGAGACCCAACATCCTCATCTTGGGTGCTGTCTTCATGGCCTCCGCGAGCATGTTTGAGCGCAGGGTCCAGCCATTGCTTGCGGTGGAGGTGGTCCACTGCATGGTAGACTCCTTGGTCTCCATGAGCTTGCACGCATGGTTGAAGTATTCGATGGCCTTGGGGGGATCGCTTTCAGACAGCTCCACGAATTTTTTCACGAGGGCGTCCTCATACCTGTTGTCGTCCAGTTGCAGATCCTGCATCCGCTTTGCCGTCATCCACTTGTCGAGGAGGGTCTTTTGTTCCGCGAGTTCTGCCGCGAAGATGGGTTGTAGAGCGTCCTTGAGCACCACGTCCAAGGTCGCCAGATTCTTGGCCGCAGGCATGTTTGCCCGGATCAACGATGCCAGACCCGCAATGCGATCCGGGGGGATGGTGGCGAGATCTGCCTTGCGTCGCTTGAGGAATGCCGAGAGGGCCGCATCCTGGTTCTGCTGTAGCATGGTTTCCGCAAGCTCCACGCCAAAGGAACGGGGCTTGGATTTCAACGCGTCGGTCATGGCCTTGCGCACCTCGGTGTTTTGTCGTGCAGCAAGGAAGATCTCATGCACGATGCGCTCGTCGTTCACCACACGCATCTGCGGGGCTTCGCCGAGGAATTCGGCCTTCTCCAGGAAGTCCATGGCCAGCTTCGCGTCCTTGCCGACTTCGCCGATTCTTTGCCCCAGCGTACTGCGGACCCATTCAGCATGGTTGATGAGACCTGTGAGGATGCCTGCCTGTACGGCAATGCCTTTCGTCTCCGTGTGCTCGGCCAGGGCGGAAAGGATCATTCCTGCATTGTAGGCATCACGGTCATTGTAGGACCCGCCCCGGCCATAGCGCACGTTTGCAAAGGAAAGCATGCGGCCCTGCCAGCGGTTCTGCTGCGGGCCGAGCATGGTGGCGAGGAGTTGCTTCAGGAACTCACCGGTGTCTGCCTCGGGCGCGAGTTGTTGGCGAGTCTTGAGATAGAGCCGGATGTAATTGCCTTCGTTGTATCCAGAGGAGGCTTTCGCGAAGGACAAGATGGATTTGTCGAGCACAGGGCCTGGAATCTTCCGCTCTTTCCAGCGATCCGTCAGCCACACGGCATACTCTGTCTGCCGATGGCTGCCACCCATGGCGACGTTGGCCGCGCGGACAACAGATTCCGCCGCTGTGGCGAATTCGGCGGGCTCGCATGTCCACATCCGAGCCTGTGTTTTCAGGAAGTTGAGTTGGCTGCGATCCACGATTTGCTGGGCCATCGGGAGGATTTCCGAATTGATGGAATCCGTGCGCCCATTCTTCCAAGCGTGCCAGATGAGGAACTCTACCGGGTGCGGATGCCACACCGCCGTATATTCCTCGTAGAAGCTGTACCTGCGCGGCGCCAGTGGCGTGAGAGGCACTCCGGAGGCATGGTGCGCCTTGGATTTTTCCACAAGACTGGTGGCGAGAGTGGCCAGCTCCTCCGCATTTCCATTCTCGGACAGGGCGAGTGCCGCATACCAGGAGAAGCCGGACGCCGCGAGCCGCGGATGCAGCATCATCGCCTTGCAAAGGCGGTTCAATGCATCGCGTCGCTGCTTCAGTTCCGGTGCGTCGGGTTTGACATAGCTGTAGCGCTTGTCGGCATATGGATCCCTGTCGAACATGTATGGCAGGGTCTTCCCCCCGCCATAGGTGCGGCGGCCGAGTAGGGGAGGGAGCTCTTGGATCCAGTCCAGTTCCGAGCGAAGCCGCTTCACGGCATCATCCCCGGCGTGTTGTTCCAGCACGGCAGAGAGTGCATTGAAGATCGCTATGCGTCCCGCGGGAGGCAGTTCATCTTCATTGCACAGGCTCAGAAGAGTCCCGTCAAGCGACTGATTGAATGCCTTGAGCGGTATGTCCAGGAGGAGTGAGCCTGCTTTGTCGGGATCACCATGGGCGGTGATGGCAAGCAGGCGGATGCGAACGGTGTGGGCATTGGCGTTCTTCTGCAGAATCTCTTCGTAAATCTTCCGGGCACGCTCCTTTTCTTCCACAAGTTCCAGCAGAGCTGCGAATTCTTCGCGGCGAGTGACTGGAGCGTCTTCCCCGGGATCCATGGCAGCGATGAGCTTGACCCTGGCATCGGGAAACGTGAGCTTCTTCACGAGCTGGCTGCCCTCCTGCACAGCATAGCCGCTGCTGTCATCCCAGTACTGGGACTTGATGTTCTTCAGCTCGCTGAGGGCAATCTTGACGGCCTCCGTGTGATTCCCCTTCGCGATTGCCGTGTCCAGACGTGAGGGTGAGGACTGTGATGAGTAGCTTCCTCCGTAGGAGCGCTGCTGGGCGGGGGCGGGCGTGAGTGTGGCCAGGCGCCGCCATTGCTCCGCTTCCTCCTTGAGGCCAAGAGTGGCGAAAGCTTCCGCGAGATCCTCCCGCTGACGGGCATCGAGTTTGGCGCTCCTCAGCCGCCTTGCTGCTTGCTGTCCTGCTTCCAAAAGTTGAGGTGGCTTTTCCTTCAAATTCGTTACGGCATGGACGAGTGCTGCATCCACCTCCGCTCGGCGGACGGCATCCATGGGAAAGGATTGCATGCGAAGCAGGTAGGTGGCTGCGCTTTCAAGGTTATCCGTGGTGCCTGCGTAGCTCGCGGCCATGAGCAGGTCATTGGGGGAAGCATCCTCACGGCTGGCGTGTGCCTTCAGATCTTCCTCCAGGCGTTTTGTCTGGCTGGCCTTATAAGAGAGAGCGAGACGCATGGAAGGATCCTCCACCCGATCCAAAAAGGGAACAATGCCGGTGTAGTCATCCTCAGGGCCCGACCGGGCATAGGAATCCACATGCGGATTGAAGGGATCCGAATAGTGCATCATCTTGATGAACAAACCGGGCAGGGTATCGCTGCTGGGGAAGAGCAGGGGACGCAGCAAAGGTTTCTGATTCTGGCCTCCCCCGTAGCTCCACGCCATGAGCTGTTTTTGGGCCGTGGGATCCACGGAGCGCAATACCTTGAGATGATGATTCCAGAGAGTCACATAGGCCTCCCACGCGCCTTGGGCTCGGCAGGCATTGGAGGCATAGAGGATGGAGAAATCGTACGAGTTCGGTTTGGGCGCCGGCGATTTCAGGATGTTGTTCACCATGACGGCGAGCATTTTCTTTTGCACTGCTTCCGGGGCTTCCAGCTTGGGAGGAGACTGCGTGGCATTCTGTCCGCCACCCAGCATCTGAGAGAGCTCGGTGACCACGTTGGAGGTGGGATCTTGCTTGCCCTCCAAGCTTGCCAGTGCCTTCTCCAGCATGGGCAGTCCAGCCTCTGGAGCTGTCCTCACCGCAGCCGCTGCCGCGCGAAAGGCCGGGAGGGGGTACTTTTCCTGGAGAAGATCGAATGCTCTCTGACACAGTTCGATGGGGAGGGACTGATTGTTGTTCCCATTGTTGAAGTCCACCCAGAACATGTGGAGCAGGGTGTCTGCGGGATGGGCGCGCAATGCATCTTCCGACACAGTCATGTTCCAGGCGGCTTGCGGGCTGGGCTCAAATGACATGAGCACTGCAACATGCTCGATCCCTGCGGCCTCAAGGGCGCTGGCGATGCGTGCTTTTCCTTCCGGAGCCTCCTCAGCATTGAGCAGCATGAGATTGGCCAGAGCATAGGTGCGGGCAGACTCCACATCCCCGGGGACGCGCACACCAGAGCCCATCATCCCGCTGTATTGCGCGCGCATGCGGTACTGGGTGGCCTCGTACAGATTGCGTGTCATGCGGTAGACCGAGACCGCGCCGGGAGGTGAGGTCTTCTCAATGGCTCCATAGAAGGTGGTCTCCCACGGCGAGACGAGTTTTGTGGGGGGGCGCCTTAATACGTCTGGCACCTCCTGCTTTGCTGCGGCGACACGGAGGAACTCCGCAATCGCGCCGGCATTGTCCATGTTCTGAAACAGGGCGATGCCCCGCAGATATCTCAGCCGGTAGTCCTCGGAATGCTTGTCCACCAGCGGTGTGAGAAATGCGATTGCCTTGTCCCAATGTTCGCGTGCCATCATCGCATCGACGAGGCGCAGCGCATCCTTGGGTTCGATGTCCTTTCCGCCCATGAGATCTCCCAGCAAGCGGAAGCCCAGTTCGTCATCGCCTGCGCGCAGGTGCGCCATCGCGATGGCCTGCTTTGTCCTCCAACCGGTATCGAGTGCCGCAGCTTTCTCCAGGGTTTGCAAGGACTGCTTGAAGTCACCGGTATCCTCCTCCACTCGCGCGATCTGATGCAGGAGATCAATATCCTTGGGACGAAGGCGTGCCGCTTCCAGCAGACAGCGGCGTTGCTCGGCCTGGTCGGAGGAGACCTTCGCAATCTCCGCGAGCGCCAGCCAGGGCGTTGCGTCTTCGCGGTTGTTGCGTTGACGTTCGCGGAAGGACTCGGTCACCTGCTTGAGCGTGTTTCGTGAACTGGCTGCCTGCGCCAGTGCACCCACCCAGCGAATCTTGTCCTCCAGAGATTCGGCCTTCTCCACGAGACGCATGAAGATTCGCTCTGCATCGCCAAACTGACCTGCCTCGGAATACGCACTGGCCAGAGCAGCGGCGACATTGTCGTCGTCTTCAAACTTCCGCGATGCTGCGCGCAAGATCTTGATGGCGTCCTGCTGGCGGCTCAGTGCCGTGAGCAATGTCGCTTCTGTGAGCCATGGCTGGACTGCACCTGGAGACAGGGTTTTCCATTCTGTGGCTACCTTCAGGGCCGCCTCCGGCTCACCCGAGCGCTCCTTCAGATCGACCAGCCTCTGCAGATGTTGGGAAGTGCGACCCTCTGGCATCGCGATGAGCTTCTCCATCTCCTGGGATGCACGTGGCCAGTCCTGTCGTGTTTCGATCAATCCCACGAGCCGTGTTTGGGCGAGCAGGGCATGTTCCGTTCCGGCCTCGCGCAGGGTGCGCTCGGCCGATTCCTTTTCTCCCATCTCCTCCAGCAAGGTGGCGAGCAGGCAACGCTCCGCGATGCTCATGCTCTGCTGGCCCTGTAGAGACTTCGCAGTGGTGGAGATCTCCTGCGCGCCCTCCAGCACTTGCACGGCCTGACGGATGGCATCCTCCAGCATGCCGGAATCCAGGGTGAGCCTCACACGCTCCACTGCCAGGGGAGCAACAGTCTTCTGCTCCTTCACAGTGATGGCCGCCGTCAGCAGTGGGGCGAGATAGCGCGGATCCTTGCCAAATTCACTCATGCGAGAACGCAGCACTTCATAGGCGGTCTTGGCCTCCAGCCTCGCGAGCAGAGCCTGGGCGACGGCAAGGACCTGTTCCTGATCCCCTTTGGCCGCGAGATCCATCCAGATGGTGAGGGCTTGTTCTTTCTCTCCGATGCGGTGCAGGAAATGCGCCTGGGCCTCCTTGGCGCTGACACTGTCCGGATGCTTGACGACCAGCTTCTCAAAAGCGGTCCTCGCATCATCCTTGCGACCCCACGCTTCGAGCTGCATCGCCACACGCAGGTAGTCATATTCACCCGAGCCTGGCGCGGCGAGATACGCATCCAGCGAAGTGCTCGCCGCTTTGGGGTCACCTGCGTGCTGCTGCTGTGCGGCGAGACGTAGGTGCAATTCCTTGTCCCCGGGATTTTGCTCCAGCAGCAGTTTGGTTTGCGGAATGGCCTCTGTGAAATTTCCAAAGCGCTCCAGCAGATCGAGGTAACCCTCTCGCAGATCACGACGGCCCGGAGTGCGTGACAGCAGATCCTTGTAGATGGTGAATGCCTGATCCTTGAGCCCTGTCTCGGCAGATACGCGAGCGAGGTGACGCTTGATGGCGACCCGCTGATCTTCCTGCTTCGCGAGCTTGTCCAGATGACCCGCGAGGCCGCTGAGGTTGTCCTCGCGACGGAAGATCTGATCGGTCTGCGCAAGGGCTTCCCCTTCGATCCAGGTGTTGTGCCCGGACTGGCGGATCACTTCTGCGAGCTGCTCCAGCGCTTCTGCCTTCATGCCGGCTCGGAGGTAGATGTCTGCCAGCCGCATGCGACGATTGACCCTGGCATAGGCGTCCTTCGTCTTCTCGATCAGCGACTCCATCAGCGCCACCGCCTCGGTGTAGAGCCCTTCATCGAGCTGCACATCGACGACCTCTTCCGCAAGGTCCTCATCATCCGCGTGCGCTTCCAGCAGCTTCCGCCACGCTGTGAGGGCATCTTCGGGTTTGCCCGTGCGCAGCAGCACACGCCCGCGTTGCTTCTCAATCTCCACCGCGAGGGCGCCATCCGGCTTTTGCTGGAGTGCTTTGTCCAGGCTCTCCAGGGCCTGGCTGAAGTCCAGCATGCGCACCTGCAGCCGGGCCAGCTCCTGCCACGCAAGGGGATTGGCGGGCTCGAGTGCGAGACCTTTCTTGAAGGCAGCAACAGCGGCGGCTTCATCACCCCGACGGGTTTCGAAGAGGGCGAGCAGCAAATGGTCGCCGCTCTTCGCCTCAGGTTTTGCGGCCTCCGCCCTGAGGTGTTCCGCCAGCGCATCCGGAGTGGACTCCTCATACCATGCGTCCAGAAATCGCTCGAAGACCACGCCGAACTGGGGCCGCTGCCGGAGCATGTCCAGATAGCGCCTGGCTTTCTCGGGTGGCTCGGCCTGGGTGGCGGGGGCGGCGGCGAGCATCAAAAACGCAAGCGCGAGCGTGAGGTGAATTCCCTGATTCATGGCGGCAAATCTTACCCGGAGTGTGTTGTCAGCAGCAAGCGCGATTCTGACGCGCATGGATTAACTTTTGTTCACGCGCAAGGCCATGCGGCGTCGTCATTCCCGTGCAAGACGTTTGCGTGGAGGGAAATTTGGAAGATTTTCCCGGCTCCCCATGTCACCAGCCACGCCCTCCGCCATCATGTTTCGCAATGAGATGTGGAGGTCTGCCCCGGCAGGGATTCTGGATACCGCCTACACCACGTTCGGCATGATCGTGGCGGTGCAGGTCTTTGCTGCGAGTGATGCTGCAAAGGCTGTCTTCCTCAGCAGTCCACGGGCGGGGATGATTGCGGCGATCTTTGTCGTGCCGCTGCTGCTGCGCATGCGCAGCACGGTGGCGCAGACGGCAGCGGTGACGCAACTGGTGGGCGCCGGGTGCTTTGCGCTCGCTGCTCTTTTCCCAGGTTCGGAGGTGATGTTCATCACGGGCATCAGTTTTGGATTCATCCTTTTCGCGCTGCAGATACCGCTCATGACCCAGCTCTACCGGACCAACTATCCGCGGGAGAAGCGTGGCAGGCTCTATGCCATCACGAGCATCACGCGCTCGCTGGGTGCGGCGCTCTTCAGTTGGGCGGCAGGATGGTTGCTTGGCTGGAAGATGGACTCCTATCCGTGGCTGTTGTGGGTCTTTGCCTTGATGGCTTTTATCAGTGGCTGGCTCACCTACGGCCTGCCTGCTACGCCTTGGGAGGTACCAGAGTCGGAGGATCAGAGGCTCTGGCGTTCATGGCGGTGGGTGCGTGAGGATCGCGACTTCCGCACACTTTTGATCTCCTGGATGATGATGGGCGTGGGCAATCTCATCGCGTACTCGCTTTTCGTCGAGTATCTGGCCAATCCCGCGCACGGCATCGCTTTGGGTGCGGAGCAGGTGGCGCTGCTCACGGGTGTGGTCCCTTTGGTGGCCCGTCTGGCATCCAGCTACCACTGGGGTGTGCTCTTCGACCATGCTCCATTCTTTGTGGTGCGCATCACGCTGAACCTCATCACGGCAGCGTCCATCCTGTGCTTTTACCTCGGGGACAATCACTGGTGGTGGGGCAGTGGGATGGCCCTCTCCGGACTTTCACTCGCGGGTGGGAATGTCGCGTGGGCACTCTTCGTCACAAAACTCGCGCCGGAGCATGCGGTGGCCGAATACATGAGTGTGCACACCTTCCTCACTGGCATTCGCGGCGTCCTTGCTCCTTTCCTCGCGTATGGCATGGTCGAGTGGTGGTCCTTCACCACCATGGCTTGGGTGTGCGCGGGCCTTGTGGTGGCCGCCAGCGGATTCATCGCCGTACGCAAGAAGGGAGAGCGCATTGGCGGACGCGAAGTGCGACCCGAGCTTTCCGATGATGAAGCTCTGTGATACAACCTTTCCAGCATGCTTCCCAACCCCAGAATGCTTCCCATCGTCCCTGCTATCCAGAGTCGCCCCGCTGGTGGGCAGACCGTGGGGGGGCTACTGTTCCTTTGCCTGATGCTCCTTATCTCGCCCTCCTGCAAGCCGAAGGATCCGATGGAGCAGTATGGCGCGCCACCCTCACGTGAGAAGGACGGCCGCGTGAAGGTCGCCATCTTGGCAGACACCGTTGAGATCCCCCTTCGCAACTATCAGTGTGCCCTCCTGGAGCGCCTGGCCCGCACCCGACCCGGGATGGCCGTCATGCGCTACGGTGCGGGTGGCAGTGCCGCGGAACAGGCGCGGCAGGTCCGCGATGCCCAGGCTGAGGGGGCGAAGTTCATCGTGATCTTCCCCCTGCAGGAATCCGTGGTCGCGCCTGCCCTGCGTGGAGCCATTGCCGGTGGTGTCCAAGTGATCGCGATGTCAGCACAACTCCCGGAGGATGCCTTCACCGCGTCCATATCCTGTGATGAGCGGCGTCTCGGAGCGATGGCCGCCGATTTTATCGTTCAAGCCCTCAGGACAAAAGCCTCCGACGAAGGCAAGCCGGTACCTGTGGGCCGTGTGGTGCAACTGCGCGGTGACGAGGGAAGCGCCTCTTCCGAGCGTGCGCTGGGATTCAGCGAGGCTCTCCAGCGAGAGCCTGGCGTGGTCCTGGTGCATGACGCTCCCGCGCAATGGAACGACAAAGATGCCGCAGCGCGCATTCAGGAAGCGCTCCGGTTACAGAAGCAATTCGATGTGGTGTACGCCCACAACGACCTCATGGCCTCCGGTGCTGCAAAACAACTGCGCGAGACCAGCGTGGAAACTCGCGAGTCCATCCTGGTCCTCGGCACCGACGCCGTACCCGGCGCTGATGGCGGAGCAAGCTTGGTGAACAAAAGTGTGCTGGACGCCACCATCTACCATCCACCTCTGGTCGATGTCGCCTGGCGGGACATTGAGCGGGTGTTGGACGATGCGAGCCAGACACTCAAAAAGCACCAGCGGGTGAAACCCATCCTCATCACCCCCTCGAATGCCGCCAACTTTGAGCGCCAGTCCCTGCCGAAGCCTCAGACCGAATAAAGTACGGACCATGGAGTCCGTGGCGGGGGAGACGGCACAAAGTTTCAGATTTCTTGAAAAAGGGTGCCACCGAATTTGACAACTCCGCCATCCCAACTACTATCTCAATCCCGCTGCATAACGCAGCAAATGCACCCGTAGCTCAACGGATTAGAGCATCTGACTACGGATCAGAAGGTTTCAGGTTCGAATCCTGACGGGTGCGCTTCCTCTCAGCAAGTTACGCTGATTACGCTCGAAAACTTGGGTCGGCTGTTGTGCATTCTGAGAGCCGATTCGCCATTGGAATTCTTGGGCCGTGTCTTCCACCAGTTTCCCGAAATCGGCGGGAAAATCGAAGTGCTAGCTTCAGTTGGCTGGCTCTAACGTGGCCAAGCGTGTGCATGGCTCGGGGCGTAGGGTAAACGAAGGGTACCTATTGATTTGGTCGGCTATCGGGGAGTTTTTTGCAGACGGTGCAAACTCTCACCCTTCCGAACTTCTTTACTCCATTCAGGCCTTCTCTTTATCCTGCGAGGAAACACATATGCCCGCATTGAATCTGACATGCTGGAGTGACCTTCGCCAAGCACTTACCGACCATCTAGATCCCAGTGGCCAGCATGGCTTCGAGGGACTGATGGCAAGGCTCCTTGCCGCCGAAACGGGCAAGCCGTTCTATTTGGCTAGGTCAGGGGATCAGCCTACCGGAGACGCCTACAGCCCTATGGCAGGCGTTTCAATTCAGGCGAAACTCTACAAAAAATCCAAGGTCGCCGGAAGCGCGGTGGAAGCGGACATTCAGCGTGTTCTTAGAGAATGTCCTCTGACCGACGTCTACATTCTCGCAACCACCAAGGCAGACAGCCAGCTCAAACTGAGACTTGAGAAGCTGACTGAAGAAACCGGCGTGGACTTGCTGCTGTTGGTATTGGACGGCACGATGATCCCTTTGGGTGCTCTGTGTGTAAAACATTGGGGTATTCTCAAGCAGTTCTTACCAGAGCTGATGGCTTCCGCAGATGAATGAGCTGCGGTGCAGATGGAGACGCCTAATTACGCTGAAGCTCTGAATCAGTTCCACGCGGAACTTTCTGGGATAGCCAGTAGGGCTGTGGCTAGTGAGAAAGCGTCAGCGAAGCTACAAGCGCGACTCCACGGTGGCGTGCTTGGCAGCCATTTCCACAATCAGATCGACATTTCCAATGCTGTACCAAGACCGCGACTGCGAAGTGCGATAAAAGAATGGTGGGATCAGGAAAAAATTGGAGTCGCCGTGCTTCAAGGAGAAGAAGGTGCGGGAAAAACATGGGTTGCCGCAGACTTCGCTGGCAATCTAGCGGGTGATCTCCCAGTTGTGTTTTGGCTTGATAGCCTCGCATGGCGTCAAGCTGCGAACATAGAGGAAGTTGTCCACATGGCGGCCGAAAGCCTATTCATGCCTGGCGATCGCCGCATTCACAGCGTGGCGAAGAAAGTCTTCCAGCGCTGGCATGATGCGGTACTGCTAATCTTGGATGGTGCCAATGAACGGGGCGCTTGGAAAGCGGCCGAGGGATTGCTTTACGATTACCACCAGCACGGCCCAGAGCTCCGCTCGAAGTTGCGGCTTCTCTTCACGTCCCGACCGCTGCTGCATCGCCCCGGCGCGGGTGGAAAGTTCTGGGGCAACTCCGAAATCATCGACGTCGAACCATTTGATGAAACGGAGTTCGCCGCTGCATTGGCAACATTTGCTCCGGACCTCGCTCCCGAAGCTCTATCGGAGGGGATCCGGAAGCTGGCAAGCGTGCCGCGCTATTTTCAGCTATGCTTGAGATTGCGTGACAGACTCTCGTCGCTTTCCCACCTCACGCGCGACGTGCTCTTGCTCGCTGAGCTAGAGGCTAAGCTCGAAAGGCGCGATCCGCAATGGATCGACTTACATGAGGAGCTGGGCAGCACTCCGTCGGAGATTCTTTCACACCTGGCGAAGCGGATTGGCTGGCCCGAAAAGGAAACAAAATCGATAGCAACCGCCGAATTGCGACAGCATTTGCCTGGTTTGGACAAGGCACGAGCTGATCTTTGTGAACAACGGATCTTTGTGACAGCGGACTGGAGTGAAACCGTTCTGAATAGCGATCACTTAGTTTTGGGCTGGGCATTGGTCATCCAGCGAGTTACTGAACTTCAAGGGACGGACCGTAATTCGGATCAATTGTGTGAACATGTCCAACAAATGCTTGAACCTGCAGCATCGAACGACCACAAGGCGCGTGCTGTCCACCTCGCTCTACTGCTTACGTTCTTGCAACCTCGCTTCACCTGCATTCAAGCAAGGACCGCGCTGTTTCGGCTATGGGCTTTGCATCACAACAACTCTTTGAACGTCGAATCACTGGATTTCTTTGTCAGCAATGACCTCCATTCGTACATCGATGCGGTAGAGGCATTTTTTCGTGAGCATCTGCCCGGTAAATTTGAGACGCTCCTCATCACTCCTCTGGCGACACGGTGGCGCATTGGCGACGATGTTAAGTCACCGCTCAAGCCTATCCTGGAGCGTTGGCTGAGATTTGTCTTCCCGGGAGACGCAACAGGTAGCAAAGACGGTAATGAAGTTCCCCCGTCGCAGCTTGTTGCAGCACAATCCCCGGAGCAGCTTCGTCTTTCCTACGCTGCGATTGGCATTATCTCGTTTCGTCCAGACACGGCGCTGCTTCCCGCGCTGATCGACTGTCACCTGTCAGAGGAGTTTTGCTACTTCGAACAAGGCACCGCCGAGTATCCGGCGAGGTTCCCAATCAAAAGTTCGACAGAGCCATTGGGGCTGCTGGCACGCTGGCATTTAGGAGAATCAGCGTTGAAAGCACTTGCGCACCCAGCACGCGACCTCCCTGTAGAAAGTGAAGAGTGGCAGAACCTGCGCAGTTTTGCTCGGCTGTGGCGAATGGTTAAGTGGCCTACATTACTGGGCGATGCGGAAGATATCTTTGAAAATGGGAGCGACAGAGGGGATAGCGCCCTTTTTTCTGAATTCCGGAAAGTTTTGGATCCGACCAATACCCCGAGACGGAATTTGATTGGTCTCGGCTTGGTCGGCAGGCTCGCTATGCGGCGAGACCTGCCCCTTCTCACCTCCGATGAGATAGAGGAAGTCGTTGCCATGGCGGAAGCAGCCGGTGTCCTTCAAAATGTCGTGCCGCTCCCAAACAGTCGAGACGAACATATACTGGATGATTTGTTCCCATACCTAGCTAGATATCGTCGCGATGTAGCGATGAAGGCGCTACGACTTCGCTGGCAAGCAGCCATTGAAGGTCCCAATCCCGACAGGAGTGTTATTGGCCTTGATGAATGCATACCTCCGACGGATCCGGACGGCGTTCTTGTCCAGGCCGCCCTCGGTCTCAGACAAGATCCTACCAATCAGAATGACTTTTACCACGCCGCCGCGCGGTTCACCGAGTTGATTCTCTGCGACGGTTCGACCAATGATCTCCGAACTTGGCTTCGAGCCACGGAAACACTCACACTTCCACGGTTAGGGAGCTCGTACATCGGTTTGTTGCCGCTGCCGATGGCTTTCGCAGAGCTGGCCCCTGAGGGTTTTGACTCCATTGCTCGACATGAATTTGAAAGCGCCCTTGGAACCTTTGAGAACGCGCCAACTGCCAATGCTAGGAAGCTCGCGAGTCACTGGCTCCTGGTGTTTGCTTACGTTCTACGTAAGCCTTCAATCGAAGTTGGTAAATGGGCCCTTGAACTCGCAGATCGTCTAAAAGATCTTCCCGAATTCCGGTTCCCATTATTCCTCATAGCTGCACGGGCTTCAGACGCTGAACTCCTTGAAGCTGCGATCTCTCATCCAGTATTCGTAGAGTTTCATTTCGGCTTTAATGCTCATCGATGGGGAAGCGCCTTAAAAGCCGACGAGCGGCCCAACCTGTCTTGGGAAGCCATCAGAACTTATGCATCATTTACCTCAGGCGGTTGGCTGCTTTATCATTGTCAAATGGATGAAGAGCTACGCACCTGGGGACGTGACTTGGCGGCTGTTGCGCTCGCTGCAATTCCCATGGAGTCATCGTCGACACCCAGCGATACATTGGAGATTCGGGTCGGTAGCGAAGGGCAATACGAAGGCGCACGCTTGGCGCCGCCATCGGGTGAACAGCGCACATGGTTGAGTACTTCGAGCCCCGCTTGGGGGGGGGACCGCGAAACAAATCGCCCTTCTGCCACAGAGGCTGATGTTGCCGGGAAATACGACAACCTCAATGGCTATGTGGCAAAGCGACGTGCGTCTTCCCGGCGTGAATTGGCCGAGTTCAACGCTGCTGGCCCACTCCACCATTGGAGCCGAATAGCCATTGAAGAGTTTGTCCCCTGGGCTGAGGAGTTCTTGAGACTGGCAGCTGCGGCTGGGCCGGCTGCAACGATGGACATCGCTTCTTTTGTTGATGACGTAACGATCTCTCTTTTACGTCTCGTGCCGAGTGCGATACTCGATCATCAGGAACTGTGGGAGCCGCACCCTTACGTCCGTGTGACGAGCTGTGAAGGAGCAATATCGCGACGAACACAAGTGCTTTGGGAGACAACCTTAAATGATTTTCCTGTAGTTCGAAACAAGCGCCGGCAAATGATTTTTGATACGGACAGCGATGAGGAGATTCTGTGGCAAGTGCTTGCTGCCCATGCTGCTGGCAATTTGGCCTCCATTGCAAGGTTTGCACACGAGTGGATGTTTGACGGTCACGCCGAAGTGCGAGCGCTTGCGGTTACGCTTCTGGCATTTCAGGGTGATGAAGACTCCCTGATCCGTCTAGCTGAGCTTCGCGACGGGGATCCTAGCTTTTGGGTGCGCGAACATGCCGTTTGGGCTTCGGATGTATGTACAAGCGAAATGGCCTGCCGTGAGCGCTATCTCGATATTCTCGCCGCACAGTCTCCTGAGGATATCATTTCCACCTTCATCGAGATTAGACCGGCGTTTTCTCCCATGGTCTTTGCTTGGATCGAGTCAGAGGATCTTCGGACAAGACTTGCCAGGCAATCACCGCGAAACCGCGTGCTCATCCGTCTCTTTTGGTCTCACTGGTGTAGCGTTTCCTCACGATCTCGCAACGTCTCAATGGGAGGCCGCAAGCTAAAGGAGTATTGTCGCGGAGAGCGTTTGAAGGACGGTGTGAGCTCTCGGATGGCGCCATGGTGGCGGCTAGAGCCGTAAAGCAAACTATTCCCCCTCACCGGTCGGACAGGTCGCCTTCCAGTGTGGAGGCTGGCTGCTTTGCCCGTGGTACAGTACCGACAAGCGCCCCAATGGTGACAAACACCCTGCCCAGCATTCCGAGTACGATGCAGAATCCCATCAGGTCTCTCGAGCCGAGAAGGACGTTGATGCCGGCCAAAGCCCACAGGCCGGATGCGGTGAACGCGATAATCTTAGGGATCAGCATTGGCCGAAGTAGGCAAACAATGGTGGCGGCAGAGGGTAAGCCAGCGATAAGAGCTTCGGCTATGCCCGTATACCTCGCAATCAGGCTTATGAGCGCGACGGTGACGGTCAATGCATGGAAGGCGAGGGCAACTATCTTCATTGGTAGTTGTCCGCTACTTTTCAAACCAACCGTGAAGTCGCGAGTTGGTATTGATATCCCTGCTGTCACTTCGATGAAGCATACCTCCCAACTTGCTGCAGATCGCAGGAGATGCCATGTGGCATGAGGCGCTCCGGGCGCGTCATCTGAGAAATCGCTGACCGAACGTCCGGGTAAAGCCCTTTGCTCTCAGAAATGATATTTTTGTTGCATTTTTTGTGCAAATTTCGCAAAGTTCTTCTGTCAAACAAAGCCCCCCGAGTGAATCCCTTCAAAGCCCCCCAATAGTCCTCCGACTCCCAACCCTCCGTCGCCAATCGAAAGCCGCATTGTAGGTGGCTGATAGGGACGGTGTGTGAGAGGCCTGATTCTTCAGCGCCCTCGCGGTTGTGGTCGTGATGTCCTCCAGCACGGTGCCTATGGTGCCGCGCTACCCGCTCTGAGTGACCGCTCCGGCAAACGGTGAATTCCGCCCCAGGTGTGTATGATATTTGTGAAAAGTGTGTTAAATTTGACAGAAGGTTTCCAAGCATGATGAAATCCTCCCTCCTCGCGGCTCTTTGCCTTACCGTGACGAACCTTCACGCGATCGTGCTCTCTCCGGATACGATCCAGGTTTCGGGTCATCGACAGCCGGAGGCCATTCCCCAAGCGGTCTTGGGCGTAGGGGCGGATATCGGAAGCCAACCGACGTCGTTTCCCTTCTGGGAGAACATTGGGACGGTGGGCATGGGTACAGGTTTGTACCTAGGGAACGGTTGGGTGCTGACCAGCGCCCATGTGGGCTGCCTTCCCTTCCAGCTTTCTGACGGTTCCTGCTACCGGCCCATCAAGGGTACATGGCACGTCATGGTGAATCCAGACGGCTCCAAGTCCGATCTGGCATTGTTCCGTGTGGATGAAGATGGTGAAATGTCCGCCCTTCGACGTCTGCCGGACGTGCCTCTCAGTACCGCGGGGGTGGAGTCAAAGACGCCCGTGATTCTCGTGGGCACGGGCTATGTGGAGATGGAGGTACGGGAGGAGGGGCCTGTGAGGTTTGGCATTCAGCAGCGCACTACCCGCGAGAAGCGCTGGGCATTGGCCACCACTGACGAGGTGAGTCAGCCGGCCGCTACCCGAGGTGGCTACAAGACGCATTGCTTCGCCACGACTTTCCGGGAAAAGGCTTCCGGCGGTCAGGCGGCTGAGGGGGATTCTGGCGGGGCGGCGTTCATTTTCGATGCAGAAACCCAAAAGTGGAAACTCGCGGGCTGCATTTTTGCCGTGTCCCAGTTGAGTGGTTTTGTGCCGTATGGAGCCAGGACCTATGTCGGTGACCTGACCATGTACAGCGCACAGATCGTGGAGCGGATGAGCGACACCGCAAAATAACACAACGCTGGGCAAAAACTCCCAGTTAGAGCTCGATGTGCAACGCACTTCTCGCGTGACTTTTTGTCCCTCACACGGCACCCGCAATTGCAGCAAATTAGCTCATGATTGCGGGATATTTTAAGAAATTTTGCGCATATGCAATGGAGGGTTGAAATAGCCTTTCGAAATTGAGAGAGATTCGCAAAAGAAAGAAAATATTACAAAATTGTGGACAAGAGTGAATATTCGTTTATCCACTCCGCAAAGAACCATTGCGGCTGGTCATTCAGCCTTCCGTCGGTAAATCCCCGCGTCAGTTAGTCACAGCACACTGGAGAGCGTCAGTAGTTCGGTCTGGTTTATCGTCCTCCCAATACGCGTGATCGCGCGTCTTTGCGCCGTTGCATTTCTGTGTCGCACCTTTGCGAATGGCGAATCTCGCACCCTCAGGCACACCCATGATCACTCGCCATGAAAATTTCCATCATCGAGTCAAACGCCTCCACGGGACGGCGCGAGACAAAGAACGTCGAGGTCAAATCGGAAGCACGTATTCCGGTCCATTTTCAGGGAAATGTCCATATCTCTCGTGACGGCGAGCCACCAGCCAGCGTGACAAAGCTGGCGGATGGCGTGGTGGTGCAGTGGAAAGACGGAACCTATGTCGTGCTGATACCGGATGATGGGAGCAATCTGGATCAGCTGAAGCAGGTGAGTATCAACGCGGTGAGCGAAGGGGCCGCCGTGGAGGAGTTCATGCTATGGCGCGCATCCTATGACGATGACGCCCTGGATTTTGCCCCGCTCGGGCCATATGGACTGCCTCCCGCAGATGTAGAGCAGGAAAAGGTGGATCTTTTTACGGAGCCCGCTGCTCCGCCCGTGGAACCCGTGACGGAACCGCCGCCGCCAGAAGTTCAGCCTGCAATCATCCCACCGCCGCCACCGGATCTGCCACCTGCCGCAGTGGATGACACCAACTTCATCGTGGAGTCAGATGTGACCCCGGCCTTTGCCCTGGGGAATGTGTTGCAAAATTTGGTGCATGGCTTGCACAAGGGCATTGGGCCGTTTGCCGACGTGGCGGATACGGAACCGGAGGGTGCGGCCCTGCTGGTGACGCTCGCTGGTGTACAGGGAACGGTGGGAACGGCGCTGAGCTCTTCCGTTGTTACGGTGCAGGGGCAGTACGGCACGCTCGTTCTGAATGCGGATGGCGCGTACATCTACACGCTGAACCCGAATAATCCCGCACCGGAGGCGCTGGATGAAGGCGAGAGTTTGGTGGAGGCATTTTTCTACACGGTAGCGGATCCCTCCGGTCAGACGGCGAGCGCCACCCTGACGATCACCATTTTCGGCACCAACGATGTCCCAGTGGCGCTTGCGGATACGAACTGGGCCCAGGAGAATGTGGCGGATGCCAGCGGGAACGTGCTTCAGACCCTTCCGCACAATGGAGCTCCGAGCGGTGCTTTTAGCGATATAGCAGACACGGACGTGGATGTGGAGCCACTAAGCGTCGGCTCAGTCAATGGCAATGCGCTCAATGTGGGCGTCGCGGTGGCGGGTACCTATGGCACGCTGACGCTCAATGCTGACGGCGCCTACACCTATGTGGTGAACCCTCAGGACTCCACCGTGCAGGGATTGGATGATGGCGAGACCCTCACCGATGTCTTCAACTACACTGCGACCGATGGCGATGCCAATTCTGCCTCTGCAACTCTGACGATCACCATCTTCGGAACGAATGACGCACCCATCGCCAATGCCGACACCAACTGGGCCAAGGAGGATGTGGCCAATGCGAGTGGTAATGTGTTGCTCACCCTGGCGCACAATGGGGCTCCCAGCGGCGCGTTCAGCGACATCGTGGATACGGATGTGGACGATGAGCCGCTGAGTGTGAGTGAAGTCAACGGTAGCGCCGGCAATGTAGGTGCCGCAGTGGCAGGGACCTATGGATCTCTGACACTCAATAGCAACGGCACCTACAACTACGCGTTGAACAATGCTCACGCGGATGTGCAGAAGCTGGACGATGGTGAGACGCTCACCGATGTCTTCAACTATACCGCCACCGATGGCACGGCCAGCGCCGGAGCCACGCTGACGATCACCATCTTCGGCACCAATGACACGCCGGTGGCCAATGCGGATACGAATTGGGTGCAGGAGGACATCGTCAATGCCAATGGCAACGTACTGCAGACCCTGGCACACAATGGGGCTCCGAGTGGCGCGTTTAGCGACGTTGCGGACACGGATGTGGATGATGAGCCGCTGAGCGTGAGTGAAGTGAACGGTAGCGCCGGCAATGTAGGTGCCGCAGTGGCAGGGACCTATGGATCTCTGACACTCAATAGCAACGGCACCTATGCCTACTTGCTCAACAATGGACATGCCAGTGTGCAGGCCCTGGATGATGGGGAAACGCTCACGGATGTCTTCAACTACACTGCCACCGATGGCACGGCCAGTGCGGGGGCCGCCCTGACTATTACCATCTTTGGAACCAACGATGCCCCTGTGGCCAATGCCGATACGAACTGGGCGCAGGAGGATGGCGCTGATGCCAGTGGCAATGTGCTGCAGACCCTGGCACACAACGGCGCACCGAGCGGTGCGTTCAGTGACATCGCAGACACCGATGCCGATATCGAGGCACTGACCGTGAGTTCCGTGAATGGCGTGCCGGGCAATGTGGGTGCGGCCGTGGCGGGCACCTATGGTACCCTCACCCTGGCAGCCACCGGCGCCTACAGCTACATCCTCAATGACGCGCACGCCTCCGTGCAGGCTCTCGACGAAGGTGAGACCATCACGGATGTCTTCAATTACACCGCCAACGATGGCAGCACGAACTCGGCCCCAGCCACCCTGACGATCACCATCTTTGGAACCAACGATGCCCCTGTGGCCAATGCCGATACGAACTGGGCGCAGGAAGATGGCGCTGATGCCAGTGGCAATGTGCTGCAGACCCTGGCACACAACGGTGCGCCCAGTGGCAGCTTCAGCGACATCGCAGACACCGATGTCGATATCGAGGCGTTGACTGTGAGCGCGGTGAACGGAAGCGGGGCGAATGTGGGGAGTGCGGTGGCCGGTGCCTACGGTACGCTCACCTTGGGCGCGAGTGGCGCGTACAGCTACATCTTGAACAACGCGCACGCCTCCGTGCAGGCTCTCGACGAAGGTGAGACCATCACGGATGCATTCACTTACACCGCCAGTGATGGCTCGGCCAACAGTGCCTCCGCCACCCTGACGATCACCATCTTCGGTACCAATGATGCCCCTGTGGCCAATGCCGATACGAACTGGGCGCAGGAAGATGGCGCCGATGCCAGTGGCAATGTGCTGCAGACCCTGGCACACAATGGCGCGCCCAGTGGCAGCTTCAGCGACATCGCAGACACCGATGTCGATATCGAGGCGTTGACTGTGAGTTCCGTGAATGGCGTGCCGGGCAATGTCGGCGCAGCGGTGGCAGGTACCTATGGAACCCTCACCCTGGCCGCTACCGGTGCCTACAGCTACATCCTCAATGACGCGCACGCCGCGGTGCAGGCGCTCGATGTGGGTGAGACCATCACCGATGTCTTCAATTACACCGCCAACGATGGCAGCACGAACTCAGCCCCAGCCACACTGACGATCACCATCTTTGGAACCAACGATGCTCCTGTGGCCAATGCTGATACGAACTGGGCGCAGGAAGATGGCGCTGATGCCAGCGGCAATGTGCTGCAGACTCTGGCACACAACGGCGCACCGAGCGGTGCGTTCAGTGACATCGCAGACACCGATGTTGATATCGAGGCCCTGACCGTGAGTTCCGTGAATGGCGTGCCGGGCAATGTGGGTGCGGCCGTGGCGGGCACCTATGGCACCCTCACCCTGGCCGCTACCGGTGCCTACAGCTACCTCCTCAATGACGCGCACGCCGCGGTGCAGGCGCTCGATGTGGGTGAAACCATCACCGATGTCTTCAATTACACCGCGAGCGATGGTACTGCGAACTCGGCCGCGGCCACGCTGACCATCACCATCTTCGGTACCAATGATACCCCTGTGGCCAATCCCGATACGAATTGGGCGCAGGAAGATGGCGCCGATGCCAGCGGTAATGTGCTGCAGACCCTGGCACACAACGGCGCTCCCAGTGGCAGCTTCAGCGACATCGCGGACACCGATGTCGATATCGAGGCCCTGACCGTGAGTTCCGTGAATGGCGTGCCGGGCAATGTGGGTGCGGCCGTGGCGGGCACCTATGGCACCCTCACCCTGGCAGCGAGCGGCGCGTACAGCTACATCCTGAATGACGGCCACGCCGCGGTGCAGGCGCTCGATGTGGGCGAGACCATCACCGATGTCTTCAATTACACCGCCAACGATGGCAGCACAAACTCGGCGGCAGCGACCCTGACGATCACCATCTTCGGTACCAATGACACGCCGGTGGCCAATGCGGATACGAACTGGGCCAAGGAAGACGTGTCGGATGCCAGTGGCAATGTTCTGCAGACCCTGGCCCACGCTGGCGCACCCAGCGGCAGCTTCAGCGACATCGCGGATACCGATGTGGACATCGAGACGCTGACGGTCAACTCGGTCAATGGGATGGGGGGCAATGTAGGCAATGCGGTGCTTGGCACCCACGGCACGCTCACCCTCAACGGCAACGGCACCTACAACTACGTGCTCAACAATGGCAGCGCAGCAGTGCAGACCCTCGATGACGGCGAGACACTGACGGATGTCTTCAATTACACCGCGACCGATGGCACCGCCAGTGCGGGCGCTACGTTGACGATCACTATCTTTGGAACCAACGACGCACCCGTTGCGAATGCGGATACGAACTGGGCCAAGGAAGACGTGTCGGATGCCAGTGGCAATGTTCTGCAGACCCTTGCCCATGCCGGCGCTCCGAGCGGATCCTTCAGCGACATCGCAGACACCGATGTCGATATCGAGTCACTCACTGTGAGCGCGGTGAACGGAAGCGGGGCGAATGTGGGGAGTGCCGTGGCAGGCACGTACGGTACCCTCACCCTGGGCGCGAGTGGCGCTTACAGCTACATCTTGAACGACGCGCACGCCTCCGTGCAGGCCCTGGATGACGGCGAGACCCTCACGGATGTGTTTACCTACACGGCGACGGATGGCACGGCCAACAGCGCCTCCGCCAACCTGACCATCACCATTTTCGGCACCAATGATGCGCCTGTGGCCAATGCCGATACGAACTGGGCTCAGGAGGATGGCGCTGATGCCAGTGGCAATGTTCTGCAGACGCTGGCACACAACGGCGCGCCCAGTGGCAGCTTCAGCGACATCGCGGATACCGATATCGATATCGAGACGCTGACCGTGAGCTCCGTAAATGGCGTGCCGGGCAATGTCGGCGCGGCCGTGGCAGGTGCCTATGGCACACTCACGCTGGGTTCCAATGGAGCGTACAGCTACATATTGAATGATGCTCATGCATCTGTGCAGGCGCTGGATGCAGGGGAGACTCTCACGGACGTCTTCAACTACACCGCCAACGATGGCAGCACGAACTCAGCCTCGGCCACGCTGACCATCACCATCTTTGGCGCGAATGATGCACCGGTGGCTATTGCCGATACGAACTGGGCGCAGGAAGATGGCGTTGATGCCAGCGGCAATGTACTGCAGACTTTGCCCCATAACGGTGCTCCGAGCGGTGTCTTCAGTGACAACGCCGATACCGACGCTGATGCGGAACCACTCACCGTGAGCTCCGTGAATGGCGTGCCGGGCAATGTGGGTGCGGCCGTGGCCGGCACCTATGGCACCCTCACCCTGGCAGCGAACGGCGCTTACAGCTACATCCTGAATGATGCGCATGCCGCGGTGCAGGCACTCGATGTGGGCGAGACCATCACCGACGTCTTCAATTACACCGCGAACGATGGCAGCACGAACTCAGCGCCAGCCACGCTCACGATCACCATCTTCGGTACCAACGATGCCCCTGTGGCCAATGCCGATACGAACTGGGCGCAGGAAGATGTCTCCGATGCCAGCGGTAATGTGCTACAGACCCTGGTACACGCAGGTGCACCGAGCGGAACCTTCAGCGACATCGCGGACACGGATGTAGATGTCGAGACGCTGACGGTGAGCACAGTCAATGGCAGCGCGGGCAATGTGGGTGCAGCGGTGGCAGGTGCCTATGGTACCCTCACCCTGGCAGCCAACGGCGCCTATAACTACATCCTAAATGATGCGCACGCCGCGGTGCAGGCGCTCGACGTAGGTGAAACCATCACCGATGTCTTCAATTACACCGCGAACGATGGTACTGCGAACTCGGCCGCGGCCACGCTGACCATCACCATCTTCGGCACCAATGATTCGCCCGTGGCCAATGCGGATACCAACTGGGCCAAGGAGGATGTGGCCAATGCGAGTGGTAATGTGTTGCTCACCCTGGCGCATGCGGGTGCCCCTAGCGGCACCTTCAGCGACATCGCAGATACCGATGTGGACATCGAGACGCTGACGGTCAACTCTGTCAATGGGGTGGGGGGCAACGTGGGCAATGCAGTTCTTGGTACCCACGGCACGCTCACCCTCAATGGCAACGGCACCTACAACTACGTGCTCAACAATGGCAGCGCAGCGGTGCAGGCCCTGGACGACGGTGAAACACTCACTGACGTCTTCAACTACACCGCGACCGATGGCACTGCCACCGCGGGCGCTACGTTGACGATCACCATCTTTGGAACCAACGACGCACCCGTTGCGAATGCGGATACGAACTGGGCGCAGGAAGACGTGTCGGATGCCAGCGGCAATGTTCTGCAGACCCTGGCCCACGCCGGCGCTCCGAGTGGAGCCTTCAGTGACATTGCCGATACGGATGTGGACGTCGAGACGCTGACGGTCAGTGCGGTGAATGGAAGCGGGGCGAATGTCGGCAATGCCGTGGCAGGCACGTACGGAACGCTGACGTTGGGCGCGAGCGGGGCGTACAGTTACATCTTGAACGATGCTCATGCGACGGTGCAGGCGTTGGATGATGGGGAGTTCATCACCGATGTATTCACCTACACGGCGACGGATGGCACGGCCAACAGTGCCTCGGCGACGCTCACGATCACCATCTTCGGAACGAATGACGCGCCCGTTGCCAATGCGGATACCAACTGGGCGCAGGAGGATGGTGCGGATGCCAGTGGCAATGTTCTGCAGACCCTGGCTCACAATGGCGCCCCGAGTGGCACCTTTGGTGACGTTGCAGACACTGACGTGGACGTGGAGGCGCTGACAGTGAGTTCCGTGAATGGAGCGGCAGGTAACGTGGGCAACGCGGTGGCAGGCACGTATGGTACCCTCACTCTGGGTGCGACTGGCGCCTACAGCTACATCTTGAACGATGCGCATGCTGCGGTGCAGGCCCTGGATGTGGGTGAGACCATTACCGATGTCTTCAACTACACGGCCAATGATGGCACCGCGAACTCGGCGGCAGCGACCCTGACGATCACCATCTTCGGTACCAACGACGCCCCAGTGGCCAATGCGGACACGAACTGGGCGCAGGAAGACGGGGCCGATGCCAGCGGCAACGTGTTGCAGACGCTGGCACACGCAGGTGCACCAAGCGGATCCTTCAGCGACATTGCGGACACGGACGTGGATGTCGAGATGCTGACGGTGAGCACAGTCAATGGCAGCGCGGGCAATGTCGGTGCAGCGGTGGCTGGCACTTATGGCACGCTGACGTTGGGAGCCAATGGAGCGTACAGCTACATTTTGAATGATGCTCTTGCTGCGGTACAAGCCCTGGATGTGGGTGAGACCATCACCGATGTCTTCAACTACACGGCCAATGATGGCAGCACGAACTCGGCGGCAGCCACGCTCACGATCACCATCTTCGGTACCAACGACACCCCAGTGGCGAACGCAGACACAAACTGGGCTCAGGAAGACGGCGCTGATGCCAGCGGCAATGTGCTGCAGACCCTGGTGCACGCAGGTGCACCAAGCGGATCCTTCAGCGACATTGCAGACACGGACGTGGATCTCGAGACGCTGACGGTGAGCACAGTCAATGGCAGCGCGGGCAATGTCGGTGCAGCGGTGGCCGGCACGTACGGCACCCTGACTCTGGGTGCCAATGGCGCGTACAGCTACATCCTGAATGACGCCCATGCTGCGGTGCAGGCTCTGGATGTTGGCGAAACCATCATCGATGTCTTCAACTACACGGCCAATGATGGCACCACGAACTCGGCGGCAGCGACCCTGACGATCACCATCTTCGGCACCAATGACACGCCGGTGGCCAATGCGGACACCAACTGGGCCAAGGAAGACGTAGCCAACGCGAGTGGTAATGTGCTGCTCACCCTGGCACACGCAGGAGCTCCCAGCGGATCCTTCAGCGACATTGCAGATACGGATGTGGACATTGAGACGCTGACGGTGGGCAGCGTCAATGGGGTGGCGGGCAATGTGGGCATTGCGGTTCTGGGAACGCACGGCACGCTCACCCTCAATGGCAACGGCACCTACAACTACGTGCTCAACAATGGCAGCGCGGCGGTGCAGGCCCTGGATGACGGTGAGACGCTCTCCGATGTCTTCAACTACACCGCCACGGATGGCACGGCGAGTGCGGGAGCCACGCTGACCATTACCATTTTCGGAACGAACGACACGCCGGTGGCGAATGCGGATACCAACTGGGCGCAGGAAGACGTGTCCGACGCCAGCGGCAATGTGTTGCAGACCCTGGCACATGCAGGCGCACCCAGTGGATCCTTCAGTGACATTGCCGATACGGACGTGGACGTGGAGACCCTGACGGTCAGTGCGGTGAATGGAAGCGGGGCGAATGTCGGCAATGCCGTGGCAGGCACGTACGGCACGCTCACCCTCAATAGCAACGGAGCCTACAGCTACATTCTCAATGACGCGCATGCCTCAGTGCAGGCGCTGGATGACGGCGAGACCATCACGGATATCTTTAACTACACCGCCAACGATGGCACGGCGAACAGCGCCTCTGCCACGCTGACGATCACCATCTTCGGCACCAATGATGCCCCAGTGGCCAATGCAGACACGAACTGGGCGCAGGAGGATGGTGCGGATGCCAGCGGCAATGTGCTGCAGACGCTGCCGCACGCCGGCGCTCCCAGTGGCAGCTTCAGTGACATCGCGGATACAGATGTGGATGTGGAGACGCTGACCGTGAGTACGGTGAATGGCAGTGCCGGCAATGTGGGGGCTGCAGTGGCGGGGACCTACGGAACGCTGACGCTGGGATCCAACGGAGCCTACAGTTACATCCTGAATGATGCCCATGCGGACGTGCAAGCCCTGGATGTGGGTGAGACCATCACGGATGTCTTCAACTACACTGCAAACGACGGAAGTGCGAATTCAGCCGCGGCCACGCTGACCATTACCATCTTCGGCACCAACGATGCCCCAGTGGCCAATGCCGACACCAACTGGGCTCAGGAGGACGTGTCCGACGCCAGCGGCAATGTGTTGCAGACACTGGTGCATGCGGGCGCGCCCAGTGGCAGCTTCAGTGACATTGCTGATACGGATGTGGATGTGGAGACGCTGACGGTTAGTGCGGTGAACGGAAGCGGGGCGAATGTGGGCATTGCCCTCGCGGGCACGTATGGGACCCTCACCCTCAACGGCAACGGTGCCTACAGCTACATCCTGAATGATGCCCATGCCACAGTGCAGGCCCTGGATGTGGGCGAAACCATCACGGATGTCTTCAATTACACCGCGAACGATGGCACCGCCAACAGCGCCTCCGCCACACTGACGATCACCATCTTCGGCACCAACGATGCCCCGGTGGCCAACGCCGACACCAACTGGGCCCAGGAAGATGTCTCTGACGCGAGTGGCAATGTGTTGCAGACGCTGCCGCATGCTGGCTCGCTCAGCGGATCCTTCAGTGACATCGCGGACACCGATGTGGATGTGGAGCCGTTGACCGTCAGCACCGTGAACGGCAGTGCGGGGAATGTGGGGGTAGCCATCGCAGGTATCTACGGCACGCTGACACTCAATAGCAATGGCTCGTACAACTACATTCTGAATGACGCGCTTGCCGCCGTGCAGGCGCTGGATGTGGGAGAGACGCTCTCGGAGGCCTTCACCTATACGGCAAGCGATGGCACGGCGAACAGTGCCTCCGCTTCACTGACCATCACCATCTTTGGCACCAACGATGCGCCCGTGGCCAATGCGGACACGAACTGGGCGCAGGAAGATGGGGCCGATGCCAGTGGCAATGTGCTGCAGACACTGCCCCATGCGGGTGCGCCGAGCGGATCCTTCAGCGATGTGGCGGATACGGACGTAGATATCGAACCTTTGACCGTGAGCACCGTAAATGGCAATGCGGGTAATGTTGGTGTCGCCATCGCAGGTCTCTATGGAACGCTGACACTGAACAGCAACGGCTCATACAACTACATCCTCAATGATGCCCACGCGACCGTGCAAGGCCTGGAAGCTGGCGAGACCATCACGGATGTCTTCAACTACACCGCCAGTGACGGCACTGCCGACAGTGCCTCCGCCACGCTGACCATCACCATCTTTGGTTCGAATGACGCGCCGGTGGTGGGCACAGGCACAGCACTGGTGTCGGAGGAAGGACTGGCTGGGGCCAACCCGGACACGGTGGGCAATCCCACCGATGGCACCAACAGTGCCACCGCCTCCGGCACCATCTCCGTCTCCGACCCGGATGGCCAGCCTCTCACGGTCACGCTGGTGGCTCCGCCTCTTGGTACATTCACTTCAGGTGGAGTGAATGTCACGTGGGTGGGTGACGGCACGAATCATCTGGTCGGCACCGTGGGGGCCACTCCCATCATGGATGTGGTCATCAACAACGCGGGCGCCTTCACGGTCACACTGCAGGGACACATTGACCATGCACCAGGAGACTTTGAGAACCTGTTTGTCTTCGCTTTCGATGTGAATGTCTCGGACGGCATCACGACGGTGCCGACAACGCTGACCGTCACGATTGAAGACGACAGCGCGACCGCCGGCAGCAATGCCGCCATCATCGTGGATGATGACGACGTCATCGGAGCTGGCGGCAATCCTGGCGGCACCGGTGACCTCGCCCCGGCCAATGCCACCGGCACGGTGTCCCACAGCTTCGGTGCCGACGGCGGCACGATCGCCTGGCTGAATACGGGTGCACCTGTGGGCTTCAGCTACCAGCTCTCCGGAAACAATCTGCTGGTAAAGCAGGGCAGCACCACCGTCCTGACGGTGAATCTGAACCCGACCTCCGGAGCCTACTCCGTGGTGCAGAATGCAGCGATCCTCCACGCGCTGCTCGCGAATGAGAACGATGCGAACTTTACGCTGAACTACCGCGTCACCGATGCCGATGGCGATTTCGTGGATGGCTCACTTTCCCTCACGGTGAATGATGACACGCCTGTCAGCATCACCCCGCAGACCGAAATCCTCGTGAACTCCGCTGGCGCCTCCAGCACCTCCAGTCTTCCGTTGCCGCTGCTCGACGGCGACGGAGATGTGGACAACAACATGGGTGCGGACAAGCCGGGCACCATCGCCTTTGCCAATATCACCAATGGCCAGCAGGCCACGGGTGTGATCGGTGGAAATACGGTGAATCTCACCTCCGGCCTCAGTGGTTCGCTCATCAAGTTGTACTTGGTGGACCATGACTCGAATTCCTCCACGCCGAACCGGCTGGAGGGCTGGGTCGATGGCGCGCCCGGGGCGTTGGGAGCCACGCAGATCTTCAATGTTACACTGAATCATGATCCCACGAATGCGACGCAGGATACCTACCAGGTGAATGTGCTCAATCCCATCGGCGCAACACAGCAGGCGGTGCTGTTGGACTTCAGCCAGCTGGGATCGGGTTCACAGGCCTTCAAGGTGCAGCAGGATCCATTGGGTACGAATACGGACCAGGACTTGCTGTTTTCTGGCTACACTCGCAGCGGCACCGGTGTGACCAATATCGCCTCGGGCGGTTCGGCACTGAACTCCAGTACTACCGGTATCGGGGTGGGAAACAACTCCATGAACGACACGGACAATCTCCGTCTCGATTTTGTGACCGCCGGTTCATCCTCCAACGGGAGCAACAACGACTACGATTACGGCATCCACTACAATGTAAACAACTTCCAGTTCAAGATTGTCCAGGACAATACGAGTGGTTCACCTACCAATCACATCGAAATGTGGGTGCGCATTTACAATGCGGATAATGACGACCCTGCGGGCAGCAGCGCGGATCATGCAGTGGCGCTGAATACCGGGGATGCTCAGCTCAATACCATCACCGCACTGCAGTGGTATGATGCGAGCAGCAATACCACTACCCCCCTGGTGCTGGGCTCGCTGGTCAATGATGGCCTCGGTGGCTATCTCGTCACCGGACTGGATGTGAATGACACTCTCATGGTCACGGCCTCCGGTGGCGGATTCAACCGGCTCGAAATCGAGAATCCCATTTCCGGTGCCCATGGTGTGACCAACGCCGCACACAATGGCGAGGCCTTCGACATTGGCGCATTCGCCTTCTCCGCGAATGTCATCAACATCCCGCAGGTGGGCATGAGCTTCCAGGTGGCGCTTACAGATGCGGATGGGGACACGACCGTCTCCACCAATCCCATCAATATCACGCTCAATGCTCCAGTTCCTCCCGTGGCGCTGGACCTGAATGGTGATGGTGTGCATTACCTCACGCATGACGATTCGATGAACCACGTGAGGTTTGACTTCAATGGGGATGGTGCCGCGGACAAGGTCTCCTGGGTCGACCATCATGACGGCATCCTGGTGTACGATCGGGATGGCAATCACCAGGTGAGCAGCGCCTCTGAGTTTGTCTTCACCCATGGGCATGAAGATGCGCACACGGATATGGAGGCGCTGCGAATGTACTTCGATGACAACACGGATGGCCTGCTGGATTCCGCAGACAGCGTCTTCGCCCAGCTAGGCATCTGGCAGGATGCCAACAGCAATGGGCTGAGTGACGCGGGTGAGTTCCATACGCTTGCGGATGCAGGCATCTCCAGCATCTCACTATTCACCGATGCCACCACCTACACCACCGCCAATGGCGAGGTGCAGGTACATGGCCAGAGTGTGGTGACCCACACAGACGGCACCACGAGCATTGCGCAAGACGCCACCTTCTCGGTCTTTTCCCAGCCGGCAGGTGGCGCCCCAGAAGGTCTGCTCGCATCAGACCAGGATACCGTGGAGGCACTGCTGCCTCCCACGTCACCTGAGACCACCGGCCCCGATTCCCCAGAGGACGGCGACTCAGGTACCCAGGACTCCTCCGGCTCCGCACAGCTTGCGGAGTCGGCGGCTGCAACAGGTGGACCCGTGGCGGAGCTCGAGGCAGTCTCCGTGCCGGACACCGTAGCCGCACCTGAAGATGCTCCCGCGGCCGTCGCCTAGTCGGCGCGCGAGAGACACTCGCATCATCTCATTTCCACACACGCACTCCCGGTCTTATGGTCGACCAGTACGTTCAGCCACCCGAGGTCTCGTCCGCGCCACCAAGTGCGGATGGTGAGGAACTGGAAGATCCACTATTAAGCTGCCTCGCGCGTGTTGCCGACTGGCATGGCGTGGAGTTCAGCCCGGAGGTGGTGCTGGCAGGCCTGCCTGTGGACGGTTCCGGCAGACTTACCGTGAGGATCTTTGAAAAGGCGGCGCATGCAGCCGGATTCAAGATTCAGGTTGTCAGGAGAAAGCTTCGCAAATTGGCGCGTCCCATCCTCCCAGCCATCCTGCTCCTGAAGGATGACAACGTGGGAGTGCTGCTGCCGGGGAGGGCGGGGGACATCGAGTTCGAGGCGATGGACGGCTCGGGAAGAGTGTTCGCGGGGAACGCGCGTGCGCTGCGCAAGGCATACTCCGGCTACGCCATCCTCCTGCGGCGTCATGATGACTTCACCTCGGTGGCAGGAGCAGCAGGCGAGATCGACCATGCCGCGCAGCGGCGCCGCTGGTTCTGGAGCACGCTGTGGAGATTTCGTGCGGACTACCTGCGACTGCTGCCAGCGTCGTTTCTCGTGAACCTTTTTGCCTTTGCCCTGCCGTTCTTTACCATGCTGGTGTACAACCGAGTGGTGCCGAACAGTGCCGAGGAGACACTGTGGGTGCTGGCCACGGGAGTGGGAGCCATCTTTGCCTTTGAGTATATCATGCGCCTGATGCGCGGCTACGTGCTGAAGGAAAGCGGGCGCGAAATGGACCGCGTGCTGGCCAGTGATCTCTTCCTGCAGATACTCTCGCTGGAAATGCGCGTGCGGCCACCATCCTCCGGCATGCTGGCAGGCCGGGCGAAGTCTTATGAGGTGCTGCGGGACTTCTTCGTGTCTGCCTCGATTCTCGCCTTGGCGGATGTGCCCTTTGCCATCCTGATGACGGCGGCCACATTCTTCCTGGGAGGGCAGGTGATTGGGTGGCTCATGGTGGCTTCGATTTCGCTCACCATTTTCTTCCAGCTCTTGATTCAGCCAGCGTTAAGGCGGTCCGTGGTGGACGGTTCGGAATCCGGGCTGGAGCGGCAGACGCTGGTCTCGGAGACGGTGAATGGCATGGAGACCGTGAAGGCATCCAATGCGGAGGGCGCACTGCTCGCGAAGTTCGAGAGGGCCGTTACGGAGTCTTCACGAAAGGAGGTGCGTGCGCACTGGTACTCGCTGCTCGGTGACTCCACCACGAAGGCCATCATCAATGTGACCTCCATCGCCATCATCGTAGCCTCGGTGTACCAGATTCAGAAGGGCGAGATGAGCTTGGGTGGCATGATTGCCTGTGTGATGCTCGGCAGCCGCATCATGACGCCGCTGGCCATGGCGGCGGGCCTCATGACACGGTTGCAGCAGGCACTGCATGCGCTGGGTGGATTGAATACCATGATGGCGCTCCCACGAGAGACGGCGGAGGAGCGCATGTTCATCCAGAAGCGTTCCTTCCGGCCCACGTATGAGTTCCACCATGTGAGCCTGGCCTATCCCGGGCAGTCAGTGCCTTCCCTCGCGGACCTTACGCTGAGCATCTCACAGGGCGAGCGGGTCGCGCTGCTCGGGCGCATGGGTTCGGGCAAGAGCACCCTGCTGCGGCTGATGACCAAGATCTACGAGCCCACCTCGGGAGAGATCACGCTGGATGGCATCTCCATGCCACAGTATCACCCTGCCGTGGTCCGCGAGCATGTGGGCTACCTCCCGCAAAATGCCGCCATCTTCTGCGGCACGCTGAAGGACAACATCACCCTGGGTGCTCGTGGCATCACGGATGAACAGGTGATGGACGTGGTGCAGATGGTGGGACTGGCCTCCTTTGTGGTGAGGAATTCCGCAGGCATCCACGCCCAGGTGGGTGAGCAGGGTTCCCTCCTTTCCGGTGGGCAGCGGCAGGCGCTCTCGCTGGCACGGGTGCTGGTCCGTCGGCCAAAGATGCTGCTGCTGGATGAGCCCACCGCGAGTCTGGATCTCCAGGCGGAGCAGCAGTTCATGAACTGCCTGAGCAACTACCTTGCGGGGGATGCCACTCGCACCCTGGTGGTGGCCACGCACAAGTCGAGCCTGCTCAAGATCGCCACCCGCATCATCATTCTGCACGAGGGTAGGATACACCATGATGGTCCCGCGGAGGGTGCCATCGAGCACCTTCAGCAGAAGTCCCGTCCGCAGCATCCGCTTGCAGCGCAGCCACAAGTCCACGCATCCAGAGTATGAGCACGGCACTACACATGAAGGGAGGCCAGGGCGCGACCGCCGGCAGGGGTTGGCGTGCCTCGGACATGCGCCGGAACTCCACCTCCGGTACGGCGAAGTCACGCCGGGATATCGTGGAGAATGAGGACGCCGACTTCGTGCAGGGCGCGCGTGTGCTCCTGAGCCGCCGCGGGCGCAAGCTCCGCGCCCTGGGACCCTGGCTTGCCGTGGGCGCCGTGGGCCTTTTCATCTGGTGGGCATCGCATGCGGAGATCGATGAAGTTACACGTGGCCATGGCAAGGTGATCCCCTCGCAGGCGGTTCAAATCATCCAGAGCCTGGAGGGCGGCATTCTGGAGGAGTTGCATGTGGTGGAGGGGCAGACGGTTGAGGTGGGCCAGCCGCTGGTGCGCATCCGCGATGTCATCTTCGCCTCGAACTACCAGGAGAATGTGGCGCGCCGTGAGGTGCTCGAGGCGCGGCTCGTGCGGCTACAGGCGGAGGCGGAGCGCTCACCAGAGCTCACCTTCCCTCCGGACGTGCGGGCCGAACTCGTGGCTACGGAGGGCAAGCTCTTCGAAAAACGGAAGGCGGACCGCCTGGCCACGCAGGCCAGCCTGGAGAGCCGCCTGAAGCTGATGCGCCGTGAGGAGGAACTGCTGCAAACGGGTGCTGCCTCCCGCGCCGTGTCTCCGATAGAGCTGATACGCACGCAGAAGGAAATTGCCGCCGTGGTGGGGGATCTCCAGACGCTGAATTCGAACTTTGAGCGGCTCGCCATGGAGCAACTGGACAAGGATCGTGTGGAGTATGAATCCGTGGTGCAGGCCATCAAGCGCGACAAGGACCGGCTCGACCGCACGATCATCCGCTCTGAGGTGCACGGCATCGTGAACAAGATCTATATCAACAGCGTGGGTCGCGTGGTGCCGAGCGGTGCGGACATCATGGCCATCGTCCCACTGGATGACACACTGCTCCTGGAGGCGTATATCAAGCCGTCTGACATCGCCTTCCTCAGTCCCGGTGCGAACGCGCGGGTGAAATTCACCGCGTATGACTTCTCCATCTATGGCGGGCTGGATGGCGAGGTGGAGCGCATCGGCGCGGATACGGTCACGGATGAGCCGGGGCGGCCCGCTCGCTCCGCCGCAGGTCTGGGAGTCTCCCGGCAGGAGGCCAGCTACTATCCCATCAGCGTGCGCACGCACAAAAATACTCTCGGTCTGGACAAGAATGGCAGACAGCTTTCCATCATCCCCGGCATGGTTGCCGAGGTGGACGTCATCACTGGGAAAAAGACAATACTCAACTACCTGCTCAGCCCGGTCTACCGCGCGAAGGAGCGAGCCCTCCGCGAACGCTGACGGGGCAGACGGATAGGACCGTCACACACACACACCATCACTGCTGAAGACACTGCGGGTCGATACGGCTGCCACCATGGAGCAGCGCGCCAGCCGGCATGGCACACAGCATCATGGCGGAGCTTTGTCTCTTTTTATTAGGTTAATGTAAAGACAAAACCCAAGCCTGAAAAACACATGTACGCACAACATGAAAACAACAATGGTATTTATCACGGGCACCTGCATGGCCTTCCTTGCAACGGCCAGGGCAGGAGAGGGCGGAGGCGCGGCCTCCAGAGGAAGCGTCAACCTGAAGGACGCCATCACCAAAGCGCTGGCGCATGACCCCACTGTTCGCAAAGTCTTTGCCGATGTCATCCAGGCCGATGGTTTCGCCAAGGAGATGCGGGCAGACATGCGTCCGCAGGTCTTCCTGGAGGCCTCGGCAGGCGCAGAACGACGAGACCGCAGTTCCGATGGCTTCCTTGCCAGCGACGAATGGCTCTTCAGCAGGAGCGCCAGTCTCGTGGGACGCCAGCTTCTGTGGTCGAATAACTATTTCTCCAATCGCTACAAGGACGCCCAGCAGCGTCGTGAGGCCACGCTGATGCTGGAGAAGCAGCAGCGCGAGCTCACCGCGTATGCGGTGACTGGTGTCTTCCTCGACATCATCCATGCCAGGCGGCAGATCATGTATGCGGAAAACAATGTGGCCGAGCACAGCCGCGTCCTCGGATTGGCAAAGGAGCGTGCGGAGGCTGCCGGCACCCAAGCGGATGTGGACCTCTCCGATGCCCGCTACAATCTTGCCCTGAACCTGGTCCGCGAGCGCCGTCTCGCGCTGAAGCAGGCCGAGGCGAAGTACCTCCGGCTCGTGGGCGAGCCTGTGCCCAACACCCTGGCCATGCCGCGCGTGCCCTCCGTGAAATCTTTTGCTTCACTCGACTTCCATAAGAACTGGCACTACAAGGCCACTCTGCACCAGCACACCGCCGCCACCCTGCAGAAGGACGCTCTGAAGGGCAAGTATGCCCCGCGCTTCTACCTCGAAGGACGCGGCACGGTGGGACAGGACGTGGATGGCATCGAGGGCCGGGACAACTCGGCCAGTGCCATGATAGTGATGAGCTGGGATCTCATTGATGGGGGACGGCGCAAAGCGGAAATCCAGCAGGCCAGTGCTGACATCGAGCGGCAGGAGGCCATCACGCAGGAGGTGTATGAGACCATCCGGCAGGATGCGGCGGCCCACTGGGCGGACTACACTTCCGCAGGATACCGCCTCGATCTGTTGCGGAAGTATTCCAAGAGCCTGAAGGGGACCGTTGGACTGTACCGGGAGCAGTTCGACTTGGGCACGCGCCCGCTGCTGAGCATGCTCGATATCCAGAATGAAGTCACCTCGGCGAATATCCGCATCGCGGAGGAGGAGCGAGACCAGGCGAAGCTGGGCTACAGCCTGCTCTACTTCACGAGCGGACTCATCACCTACGCTGCGGGTGCAGAGCACATCGCCACCCCACGTGAGCCGGATGGCAGCCCCCCTGCGCGCTCCATGGGCGACCGGGTGCCGCAGTCCGTGGAACTGGCGAATACACGCCCACTGGGACAGCGAAACTCGAAGTAGGCCGGTTCGAAAAAATCATGCAGTGCGTGCATGACGCGCGGCGGGCGAGGATGGAGCCTCGCGGCCCATCCACCTGCCGCGCGAGACAAGCACACTCACGTTGCGGAATGAGGGGCAATCAGAGACCATCAACCAAGATGTGGCTCACGGTGACTACCAGGGAATCGATCCGTTCACTAACTCTTTTCCCTGGCACCATTGTGTCCTGATGGACCTGGCGAAAGGTTTGGGCTGTTGAAGGAGGAATTCTGTAGAACCTCGCTCCCTTGCACCGACAAAACCGACAAAACGCAGTTCTGTACGGTTTTGTCGGTGCCGCTAGCGCATAGTCGGGGGATTTTCGGCCTTGGGATTGAGCCATGAGGTGCGCATGCGTTACGCCATCCAGCGACGTCGCACCGAGTATCAAGGGGATATTCGGGCCTGGAGCATACCCTGCCTTGCCGCCATTTTCTCCTGGCCATTGCAAACACGTGTCTGCCCCTTACTAACCCAGAATTGATTTCACGGACTGGGAAGCAGATCCAGTTTTCGTGCAGGCCTATGACATTTGCCTTCGTGATCTCGGTGCAGAATTGCTCTGACCAGCCCCTCCAATGAGCCAGTTTGGCCAGTGAATTGACATCTCGAAGCAAACGCTGACAGTCGGCCTCCCAGTTCAGCTGCTCAGCGCTGACTTCAAGGGGTTTCGTGGGTGGCACATTCAAGAGAGGATCGCCGGGAAGCCCGACAAGCGAGAAAATCTCCTGTCGGTGGTGAGCCGCTTCTGGCCCATCTCCTTGGAACTTGATGCAGTCAAAGGCACCACTGGGAAAGACTGCCAAGTGATTGCTCTGGTGGCCTGGATAAATGTCATCACTTTCAGTGTTCGCAAAAGTTCGGTGTTGATATCGTGGACAGCCTTAGCGCCTATGCTTGTCCGTAACCTTTCGGCCAGAGGAACCCTTGCTTCCGCTCAACCTCGCGCCCACGATTTTGGCAACACGGGTGATGATGCGTCGGCGGGCCTCACTGGACTTTTCGGACCACTCTGGGAGCATCTGTCTCAAGACGGAATTGGTTTCGATCTCCTCATCGACCTCCTGCCACGATATCACGATGTCACTCTTGAGGCATGGAAGGCGAATCTGGTTCGCCTCCACCCACTTTGCCTGTCGGACTTTGATTGCTGTCCAGATACCATGGCGTTCGTTGGCCGCGGCATCTGGGGATACGAAGCCCCTCTGCAGAATGTCTGCGACGTGCATGAAGAATTCCACTTCCCCACATGCGGCAGCGGCTAGCATGGCTTCTGAGAGCCTCCTCCAATGGTAGCGATTCGCACGGTCATACCATTGCCAAAATGCGAGCATCTGCATTTCGACTTCGCTCGTTGGCTGCTTGCGGCGCTGCTTTGCTCTCACTATTCTTCCGAGCGTGGGCACTTGAGCGATATCAGTCTGCAGCACTTTGAGGTTCTCACGATGAGGACTGCTTTGATAGGGAAACATTCCTCCTCGGAAATGCATGCGAAGCTCTTGAATTTGTCGATAAACCCAGGGGTGGAAATGGTGCCCCGTGCCAGCCAGCACCGAACCCCATCGCGGGCTCTTCAGCAAGCTCCGCTCGAGCGTCCGCGACGGGTTGCGGGGCCTCGATTTTTGACTGATACCGGCTGTTACCGCGCTTTTCCAAGCTCACGTCGGCAAAGGGCAGGGGAGAGGGGAGCGTCAATTTCGAATGGACATGCTTCAGAGCCTTTTCGCTGAACAGCGAGCGAGCATTCCTAAGATGGGAGGTTACGCTGTTGACCGCGCGTCGGCGCGGCATCCGGAGCTGCCTCTCTCTTTTCAACATACGAGAGCTTCCATCGCTGGACTTCATTCGATGAGAATATGCTCTGCGGCACCGCGTCGACCTTCGAAACCCAAGCTTTGCGCCCTCCTTTTTTTGTAGTCAAACCGGGACATTAGAATTGGACGGCCTTTCTTGTCCCTCAGGGCCATCCCATCGGCTCCCAAGGCTGGTTGGTCGCAAATTTCTGCAATTTCGCTGGCGATGAGTCGGAGAGCTTGCGCATAGACGCTGAAAGTGGAGGACCGAATGCCGGCAGTAGCGCGCACTTCCGTTCAGGTGAGTAGTGTTGTGCATTTGTTGTGCAATCTCGCTGCTCATTCTGGTTACGCAGAGTTCTCTTAAAAATACTCACGATGACGCTGGTTCCCTTGTGAAATGGACCAGAGGACGTGTCACGAGTATTTTTAAGGCATCTCAAGGAAACATGCCGGCGAAAGACTACGGATCAGAAGGTTTCAGGTTCGAATCCTGACGGGTGCGCTTTTCATCCTGAGGACAATGCTCAAGATTTGGCATTGAATTACTTCTCTGGCGAGGCACGTTCGAGGCACATTTCGTGTGCCTGACGCCAAAGACATACCCGATCTACGAAAAGCGACATGCCAGCGGCAACGTGGGATAAGTATTCCCGCTATGAGCACGCCCAGCCCAAAGAGGCCCGGTGCAGTTGCCAGACCCGGACGAAATTGAAAAGGACTTGGTGAAACTCAAAACCTGGCAGACTGAGTTTTCGGCACGGACAATTCAATGACCGCCAGCTTTTTACTCTCGTAAGACCGCGGTATCAAAAGTGGTCGATGTATCAAAGCTCTTCTGCCGGCAGGAAGGTGTAATGTCTCCATTGAATATCCTGTAGGCGCGAGAATCTCCGCGGGCACTCTCCTTGTGAGCCACTAATTAGGTGCTAGAAAGAAGAGTGAAAACATCACGGTTGGGTTTCCTTCCAGTGTTTCCAGATCATTACCATCGCGGCCGTGTCCAGCTTGGAGTATTGGAGCAGGGCCTTGCGCCTGACGGGCTGGGTTGGCATAAGAGGACAGGACATGTTGGACGCGGCCGAGATTTTAGGTGAAGGTGGCGCCAACACTTCATGGAATTTGTCTGGTGACGCAAGCGAGAGCGCGGTTAGTATTCATGGGGAGGGTGGTCCAGTGAGTGTGAACTTTAGAGTAAAAGCCAAGGTGAATGTCTTGGGATATAAGTGCCAAAACGAGATTTTCCGGCTCACGACTCAAATCGCAGATGAAAATGGGAACCCATATACAACGCCGAACTGGGACGCTACAGTACCGCTGATGAATTTTGCGAATTGACTGAATCGTATGATCCTGATCAAGGCCCGCCGCCATTATCGCAGGCCGATTCGATGGCTTCCATACGAAGTCGCCTCGGAAAACGTCTTGGAGTTCGCGCCTGGAATGGTCGAGTTTAAATTTGAGGAACGAAAGGTCATCTTCTATGATGATTCAACAGTTTCTTCGATTGCCTCACTCGACACCGCAACAGATGCTCGCTTCGTCAGATCTTATTCGGGTCGCATCACAGGTGATAATTTTGAACTGAATGTTTGTTCCCAGAGGGGCCTTCTCGCAGCCTGTGATTGAAATACGGCTATTGGAAGGAGGCAAACCGGAAGCGGAATGGGTTAAGCAAAAAATTGAGATCAAAACAGAATATTCTTTTCCTGGGGAAATCTACTGTCATTACAATCGCACAGAGGACTCGCTTGATTCGCTTGATGTGACGTTTGATCCCAAGTTTGAAGATTTAGCCCGTGTAGTGAGCATCGTCCTCTTGAGTCACATGGAAGATTTGTTTTCGCTGATGAAGGGGTGAGAGTTGGGGGCATTCCTCAATTCTTATTATCCCCATGAACTAGAATAAGCAACGAGTCGATCAAGAGCTTGATTGCCAAGCGAGTCATCAATGACGTTTTGGATGTAAGCGTCACGCCAAGCGGCGGTGGAGGCCGGTTGATTTTTGGCGCACGTTGGTGCGACGCGACCATAAGTGTCGCGGCCGAGACCAATGCCGGCTACTCCCATGCCGAGCCCCAATCACTCAGTGAGCCAGTGGACCTGATTGCCTCGCTGCGCCGTGGCTACGCTACTCTTTATACCAGCGTGCTTTGTAAACTCGCATGCCTGGGAACGCCAGGCGACTTGCGGGATTGAGGAGACTCACGTGATGTGTCCACCAACTTTCTTCAGGGACGGTGTAGAGGTATTGCCCATCGACCGTCATGCTCAGGCTCTTGATATTCGGTGCATCAGGAAAGCCATCGATTTTTGAGAACTTTGCAGTGTCGAGATCAAACCTCCACGCTCCGGTATGCTCGGTGAGGAAAAAGCTCTTTTGATCAGGCGAGAGGGTCAGGTCGTGCCCGCTCTCTCCTGGAATCTTCCACTCGTGAAGACGCTTGAGGGTGGTGCCCTCCAACTTGTACTCCCGCAGCACATCGAAGCCGAGAGCGAACAGGGATTGACGCCCTTCATGCCAGACCACGCCGTGAGCGGAGTGCAGTTCGTCCGTGAATACCGGACTATTCCCCTTGGCCGGGTCGAAGAGCATCAGCTTGTTGCCTTCCGCATGTGTGGAAGCAGCCGCGACCAGCAGTCCTCCTGGCAGCAGTTCAATGGAGTGGGCGTTGGGCACCGAGGCATGAAACAGCGTCTTGTTCTTCTCCACATCCCACACGGCTACGGCGCCTGAAGAAGAGGAGATCAGCAACTGGCTGCCTCCTTGAACCGCCTTCACGTCATCGACGGAATTGAATTTTCGTTTTCTGAACTCTTCTGGCAGATCCTCGACGAGATGCGCATCCCACGTCCATACGATATGAGGTGTCGTTCCTTTGGACGAAGTGCTGTCTATGAGGTGGATTCTGCTGTCGCCGCATACCAGCCATGACCGGGCGTCATGCCGCGTCGTCTGTGCGTGAATGGGAGAGAAAGTGCTGGTGATGAACAGCAGCAGAGCGAAAAAGAGAAAGTGCCTTTGCATGGATGGGATTGTATCAGCTCAAGGGTGGATGTGTTTTCCCAATACCCGCGGCGCCGAAGACAAAGGTCAGTACGGCGACGATGATTGCTAACCTGGAGTACGCGACGAGGGAAGAAAGCATGATGGGAGATTTCATTTGTCAGTGGTCTTGCCGGTTTGGTCTTGAAGGAACTTCATCAGTGTCACGGCAAGGTCTCGTCCAAACTCGCGTGCCGACTCGGCGTTCACTTCGCAGCCGTTGGCATTGGCGTAGGGAATTTCCACGGTGCAGCCGAGAAGAGTGTTCGGCAGAGACCGCGCCCAACCGGAGCTGATGGGAGCAGGTTGAGCTGTGATCTTGTTGTAACCAGAGCCGAAGCGTAGATTGCCTGACTTGCGATAGAGGATCGGGCCCTGCTGCTCACGTTCGAGATGGGTGCAGAGTGCATCAAGGCGTCCGGCCTGGATCTTGTCCTCTGGCTCCAGAAAATGCAGCACCTCGTGGATGTCATTGCGGAGGGCCGGATCATGCAGGTCCAGGAACACCATGGGCCGCCCTGCGCTCCATGCGGGCAGCCGTTCCTTGAGCGCGGCGACTTCCGGATACCGCGGCACGTTGGTGGCGTAGTCGCGATTGTGGTCGAAGGGTGAGCGGTTCTTCCCCTGGTCGCCATCTTCAACGCCATCAACATCCATGAAGGGAACGAAGAGAAACTCCGCATGCTCCCGCAGCCAGCGTCCCGCCGCATCGTCCGCCAGGGCTCCTTCCATCAGGCCTTCCAAGGTGTAGCTGGCCATCATTTCGCAACAGTGATGCCGTGCGGTAATGGCGATGGCGTAGCGAGCCTTCTTTGCCGGGTCGCTGACTCGAATCAAGGGAACCTCGCGGCTTTTGCGTGTCTTGGTGAGCTGCTCAAGGTGGAGGAATGGGTTGCCCTTGTGCCTCTGCAGGCACCGGTCCAGGTCACCCTGCACGTAGGGCATGCCTACGGAGAAGCGGACGTCGTGGGCCTTCGGGGGAAAGGCAAAGGAGAACGTGCCATCCTGCACTACGTCTGCTCCGAGCCACTTCCAAGATTTCCCTGCATCGACACTGACGCCCGGGCCGCGTACGCCGATGTTGGCCTTGTCGAACACAAAGGTCAGGGTGCGACCTGCCGCGCCCGTGACCCGGAAGTACCAGTAGAACCAGGGGACCATGCTGTCCCGCTTGTCTGGAGCGAGGTGGATGGTGTCGCCATCCACCCTGGCCACGAGGACGTTTCCACCGGGGAAGCTGGCATCAATCGCAAAGGACGGTGCAGGAGAACGCGCCTGACCATGAACCACCAAGGGTAGGAGAGCGACTATGTAGAGGATGAGCAATTTCATACAAAACGCATCAAAGGATCGTCCATGAATGAAGAGTCTATCTGGCATTCTGCCATGGCGCCGCCTTTCTTATGGAGTCATCCACCTTGGGATTCCCGCTAGACCCCACCTGTCTGGACGTTTTATGCTATTGCCCCCATGAGCCGCTCTTCTCTGGTTGCCCTTGTTCTCGCCACCCACGTCGCCATGCCTGTCTTTGCGGCAGAGGGACCCATTCGCTTCAATCGCGATGTGCGGCCCATCATGTCGGACACATGCTTCCACTGCCATGGTCCAGACAAGAACTCACGCAAAGGAGGGTTGCGGCTGGATATTCGCGAAGAGGCGCTGAAGCCGGGCAAGTCCGGCGCGATTCCCATCGTCCCCGGGAAGCCGGAGGAAAGCGAGATCGTCACGCGCATCTTCACGAAGGATGCTGACGATCTGATGCCGCCGGATGACGCGCACAAGGAACTCACCGCCGCACAGAAGGAAATCTTCCGCCGCTGGGTGGCAGAGGGTGCGGTGTATGAAGCGCACTGGGCCTACACACCCCTGGTGCGGCCCGCGGTGCCGAAGATTGAGGACGCGCGTTTCACGATTCACAATCCCATCGACGCTTTTATCGCCGAGAAACTGATCGAGAAAAAGGCGGGCCCATCCTCGCAGGCGGATGCTCGGATGCTGGCGCGTCGCCTGTCTCTGGATATCACGGGGCTGCCGCCATCACCCAAGCAGGTGGGTGACTTTGTAAAGGCCGCCGCGGGCAAGTCGCCTTCGGAAGTTGATGCCGCCTACGACGCCCTGCGTGAGAGTTTCTTCAAGTCGCCGCACTACGGCGAACGAATGGCGGTGTGGTGGCTGGATGTTGCGCGGTTCACAGACACGGTCGGTTTCCATGGAGACCAGAACCAGCGCATCTTCCCGTATCGCGATTATGTGATCAGCGCGTTCAACAAGAACAAGCCCTTTGACCAGTTCACAAGGGACCAGCTTGCCGGCGATCTTTTGCCAAACCCGACGACAGAGCAGCTCGTGGCTTCCGGGTTCAATCGCCTGAACATGATGACCCGCGAAGGTGGGGCGCAGCCGAAAGAGTATCTCGCAAAGTATGGCGCAGAACGCGTGCGCACCGTGGGAGGCGCGTGGATGGGAGCCACGCTCGGCTGCTCCGAGTGTCACGACCACAAATTCGATCCTTTTACCGCAAAGGACTTCTATGCGATGCAGGCCTTCTTTGCAGATGTGAAGCAGTGGGGCGTGTACTCCGACTACGGCTACACGAAAAACCCCGAACTCAAGGGCTGGAGCAACGACTATCCCTTCCCGCCGGAAATCGAAGTGGTGAGCCCCTACCTCAAGAAGCGTGGCGAGAAGCTGCATGCCGGGATGATGGCTGTCGCGAAGAAGGCGCTGGCAGCGGTGCCGCAAGAACAGTTTGCAGCGTGGAAGAGTGCATCGCAGGAATTCCTTGCGCAACACCAGAAGGGTTGGGTCACACCCGCACCGCAGGTGACGGTGAGCGAGGCGCCGGTTGCGGACAAAAAGAAGAAGGACGCACCCGCCAAACCCGCGCCCAAGAAGGATGGTGCTGCCGCGGAGAAGCCCAAACCCGAACTGCCGCAGCCCGTGGTAGAGGAGGGAAGGAAGATCGTCTTCAGCGGAAAAGCAGCCGACACCACGAAGGTTTCACTAAGTGTCACGGGTCGTGTCGCTGCGGTGTGGCTGGAGCTTTTGCCGGATGCGCGTCATGGCGACAGCATCCTGCGTGGCGGGGCGAAGGATACCTCGTTCACAGTGAAGCCTGCCATCAGTGTGCAGCGTAAGGGTGCCGACAAGGCGGCTGCGGCAACCATTGCCTATGCGACTGCCACCCATGAAGATCCCCAGTACAGCAGTACGGTGCAACAGCTCAATCTCCGCGGCGGCTGGAAGACCTCATCCAAGGAATGGAATCAGCCGCAGGCCTCTGCATGGATCCTGGACACGCCGGTGACCCTGATGGAAGGTGATACACTGCATGTTACCATTCCCGGGAACATGGCCGGGGTCATGCGCGTGTCAGTTTCTCCCTTTGCTCCCCTCAAGCCGCTTGGCAGGGAATGGGGCGCCAAGCTCGCGGAAGCTCTGAAGCTGGAGCAGCTTTCCGACGAGTTGGCTGAGCTGTATCTCACCTCTACAGGCACCGACCGCGCAGCCATCACGGAGTACCGCAAGCTGCACAGCGAGTGGCTCGCCTGCCGTGACGGCAAGACCTGGACCATGGTCACCAAAGCGATGGATCCGCTGACAGTCCGTATCCTGCCACGTGGCAACTGGATGGATGAGACTGGCGAAGTCACGCCGCCTGCAGTGCCGGAGTTTCTGCCTGCCACCTTCCGTCCGGAGAAGGACAAGCCCCAGGCGACGCGCCTGCAGCTCGCAGAGTGGCTTTGCTCAAAGGAGAATCCACTCACGCCACGTGCGACCATGAACCGGCTGTGGAAGCAGTTTTTCGGCAACGGCCTCTCCATAGTGGTGGATGACCTTGGAGCTCAGGGAGAACCTCCCAGTCATCCGGAGTTGCTCGACTGGCTGGCGTGCGAGTTCCGCGACAGTGGCTGGGACATGCAGCACATGATTCGCCTGATGGTGAGCTCCAGCACGTATCGCCAGAGCAGCAGCCTTCGTGCGGACATGCGCGAAGTGGATCCGGCCAACCGCCTGCTGTCCTCGCAGAATCCGCGGCGTCTTGATGCGGAGTTCGTGCGGGACAATGCCCTCGCGATCTCAGGTGCGTTGAACCGCGACCTCGGAGGACCCAGCGTGAAGCCCTACCAGCCTGCCGACTACTATGAGAATCTGCAGTTCCCAGACCGCAATTACATCGCGGACGCGGATGACCGTCAGTGGCGCCGCGGGGTTTACATGCACTGGCAGCGAACTTTCCTGCATCCCATGCTGGCCAACTTCGATGCGCCCATGCGTGATGAATGCACAGCGTTGCGAAACAATTCCAACACACCCCAGCAGGCGCTCACATTGTTGAATGACCCCACCTTCGTGGAAGCGGCACGGGTGTTTGCGGTCCGGCTGCTGGAGGCGAAGTCGACCGACCCTGCCAAACCTCTGGATGATGCCGCACGGCTCAATCGCGCTTTCATGCTGGCGGTAAGCCGTCCCGCGAAGAAGGAGGAGCGCGAGTCCTTGCTGGGCTTCCTGAATGCGCAGCGCGAAGCCTTCAAGGCAAACACCGCCGACGCAGAGTTATCGCTGAAGGTCGGCTTGAAACCTGTGCCCGCAGAGCTGGACAAGGCAGAAGTGGCAGCGTGGACCTCCGTCTGCCGCGTGATCCTGAACCTGCACGAGACCATCACCCGCTATTGATTGATTTCATCCTCCAAGCTTTTCCAGGTGAATCCCATGAACTTTGATTTTCAGAGCTACGATCGCGGATTGAAGCGCCGGGCGTTTCTGCATCAGTCGGCGTATGGTCTCGGAGGCATCGCTTTTGCGTCGTTGCTGAATCGCGCAAATGCCGCTGCGACTCCCGAGAGTGCCCGCTGGAATGGCGTGCTGGCCAAGCCGCATGCGCCAGTGCGCGCACGCCGTGTCATCCATCTTTGCATGGCAGGAGGTCCATCCCATCTGGAGACCTTTGACTGGAAGCCGAAGCTCAAGGAACTGGATGGCAAAGCCTTCCCTGAATCCTTCACGAAGGGGCAGCAACTTGCGCAGCTCCAGGGTGCGGAGCTCAAGGCGCGTGGCGCTTTCTGCGGTTTCGCGAAGTATGGGCAGACGGGGAATGAGATCTCGGATCTTTTCCCGCACATGGCAGGCATTGCGGATGATTTGTGCATTGTCCGCTCCATGCAGACGGAGCAGATCAATCATGACACGGCACATGCCTTCATGAACACGGGCTCCATCATCAAGGGACGTCCGAGCATGGGCTCGTGGCTCCTGTATGGCTTGGGATGTGAGACAGAAGAGTTGCCCGGCTTCGTGGTGCTGACTTCGGCGGGCAAGACAGGTCAGCAGCCCATCTCTGCACGTCAGTGGTCGAGCGGTATCCTGCCCAGTAAGTTCCAGGGAATCCTGTTCAACTCGAAAGGAGATGCCGTGCACTATCTGGGCAATCCCGAGGGGGTGTGCCAGAGCACGCAGCGCCAGATTGTCGAGGAGGTGAAGCGGCTCAATGGCATGCTGGCGGAGGAGCGCATCGATCCGGAGATCCAGACGCGCATCGCACAGTACGAGATGGCTTTCAAAATGCAGAGCTCCGTGCCGGAACTCACCGACATGAAGAACGAGCCGCAGCACATCCTCGATATGTACGGCGTGAAGCAACCAGGGGATGGTACCTTCGCCAGCAACTGCCTGCTGGCACGTCGCATGGCGGAGCGTGGGGTGCGCATGATCCAGCTCTATCATCGCGCGTGGGACCACCATGGCGGCATTGAGGACGGCATGAAGTCCGCGGCCGCAGATGTGGACAAGGCCACTGCGGCGCTCATCAAGGACCTGAAGCAGCGCGGTCTGCTGGATGACACGCTCATCCTGTGGGGTGGGGAGTTCGGCCGCACGCCGATGGGGCAGGGCAGTGGCCGCGACCATCACATCCTCGCCTTCAGTGTGGCCATGGCTGGTGGTGGTGTGAAGCCGGGCACCTATGGCGCTACGGATGAGCTGGGCTATCGCGCCGTGGATGACGTGGTGCACGTGCATGATCTACACTCCACGATGCTGCGTCTCATGGGCATTGATGACAAGCGGCTCACGGTGAAATTCCAGGGGCTGGATGTGCGTCTCACCGGCATCGCGGGCCATGTGGTGAAAGGGATCATGGCGTAAGGGCGTTTTGCAGTGCCGCCAACCAATATGCGACTGCTGCCTTCTGCTTTAGTGTTCCTTTCCGTTTCATACGGATCACTCGGTGCCGCGATCGATTTCGCCCACCAGATCGTGCCGGTGCTGCGCGAGCACTGCGCGGATTGCCACCTCGGCGACAAGAAGAAGGGTGGCTTCTCCATGAATACCCGGGAGGACCTGCTCGCGGGTTCGGAGAATGGCGCGGTGCTCTCCTTGGGGAAAGTGGAAGGACACTTGCTCATTGAAGTGCTCACCACAAAGGACAAGGATGTCCAGATGCCGCCCAAGGGGGCGCGCGTGCCGGAGGAGAAGATTGCGCTGCTGCGCAAGTGGATTGAGGAAGGCGTGCTCTGGGAAGATGGCTTCACCTTTGGAAAGTCCGCCTATGAACCGCCATTGAAGCCGCGTCTCCCCAAACTGCCGCCCGTGGTGGATGGACGCACCAATCCCATTGACCGCATCCTCGACAAGTACCTTGTGGATCACAAAGTTCCACGTCCCAAGCCGCTGAATGACGCGGGATTCATCCGTCGGCTCACGCTCGATTTCGTGGGAGTGCTTCCTACGTCGGCGGAGGTCGATGCCTTCGTGAATGACAAGAAGGCGGATAAGCGGGCTCGCCTCATCAAGAGCACGCTGGAACGCCGTGTGGACTACGCGGAGCACTGGCTCACCTTTTGGAATGACCTGCTTCGCAATGACTACGTGGGCACGGGCTACATCGACGGCGGTCGCAAGCCCATCACAAACTGGCTGTACCAGGCGCTCGTGACGAACAAGCCGTATGATCAGTTCGCCCGTGAATTGCTTTCACCCACGCCGGAGTCAGAGGGCTTCATCTTTGGCATCAAATGGCGCGGTGGGGTGAATGCCAGCCAGGTACGGGAGGTGCAGTTTTCCCAGAGCATTTCGCAGGTGTTCCTGGGCATCAACATGAAGTGCGCCTCGTGCCACGACAGCTTCATTGATCGCTGGAAGCTCGATGAGGCTTATGGGCTCGCGGCGATCTACGCGGAGCAGCCGCTGGAGATCAATCGTTGCGACAAGCCTACGGGACGAACGGCGCAGGCCGCGTGGATCTTTCCCGAGCTGGGCACCGTGGATGCGAAGGCTCCGCAGCCGGAACGTCTGAAGCAACTCGCGAGGCTCATGACTCACCCGGAGAATGGCCGCTTCACCCGCACCATGGTGAACCGTCTCTGGCACCGCCTCATGGGACGTGGCATTGTGCATCCGGTGGATGCGATGGGCACGGAGCCGTGGTCCGAGGATCTGCTGGATTACCTCGCATCTTATCTGGTGGAGCAGAAGCATGACCTGAAAGCCGTGCTGGCGCTCATCGCAGGATCGCAGGCTTATCAGTCAGAATGCGTCACCTCTGCGGAAGGAAACGAGGTCTCGCACTATGTGTACCGTGGTCCCATCGCCAAGCGACTGACCGCGGAGCAGTTTGTGGACGCTGTGTGGCAAATCACCGGCACTGCTCCTGCGGCGGCGCACAAGTCCGTGGTCCGTGGCAGGCCTGAGCTGGGGGTGAAGCCCGCTGGCAGATGGATCTGGGCCAATGCATCTGGCCACGCTGAGGCGGGCGAGACATTGACTTTCCGCAAGATGGTCGAGGTGAAGGGCGCGCCCACGAGCGCGAGCGCCGTGATCTCCGTGGACAATGGCTATGAGATCTTTCTAAATGGTGCTTCGCTCGGGAAGGATGAGGATCTCGGCACGGCAGAGGTGGTGTCTTTGGGAGGGCTGAAGCCGGGCAAGAACTACGTTCTTGTGGTGGCAAAGAACGCCGGCAATGGGCCGAACAAGGCGGGTGTGTATTTCGAAGCCAACGTTGTGCTGCCGGGCGGGAAATCACAGGCCATCACCAGCGATGGCACATGGGAATGGTCCAGGTCGCTGCCGGATGCCAAGGGCAAATTTGCCAGGGCTCCCGAGGATTGGCAGCGTGCACATGTCGTGAAAGCACAACAGACCTGGGATGGTTTTATGCCCAGCATCACCCAAGCGCTGGGCCGTGCTCACGCAAAGGCGCCAGAGCGTGTACGTGCCTCGGTGGTGCAGAGTGATTTGCTCCAGCGTGCGTTGGGGAGGCCCAATCGCGAACAGATCGTCACCGTGCGCCCTGAAAATCTCACGACGCTTGAGGCCATCGATTTGGCCAATGGGAACATCCTCGCTGGATTGTTGAAGCGCGGCGCGGTGGATCTGCAGCAGAGGTATCCGGCCACGCCTGAGCTGGTGCAGGGAGTGTTTCGCAAGGCGCTGTCGCGCGCTCCCACGCCGGATGAGGCCGCCTTGCTGATTGAGATGGTTGGCGGGAAGCATGAGAGCCAAGGGGTGGAGGATATGTTGTGGATGCTCATGCTTCTTCCCGAGTTTCAGTTTGTCCGGTAAGATTGCACTTCCTGCCCAGTTTGATCCTTGTAGCCTGCTGCCGCCATGCATCCCTATTCTCCGGATTTCCAAGCTCATGCCGCAGGGCGCGTGTTCACTCATGGTGAGAAGCGGGAGACGCGACGTGCGTTCCTCAAGGCCTTGAGCGCGTCTACGCTCGCCGCACTCATGGCGCATGAGCCTCGACTGCTGGGTGCGGCGTCCACTCCGGGTGCGAAGCTCGTGAATCCCACGGCAAAGGCAGACTGCTGCATTCTGCTCTGGATGGGCGGCGGCATGGCGGCGCCTGAGACCTGGGATCCGAAACGGTATCTGCCGTTCGAGGTAGGACTTCCGGTCGAGAAGATTCTGAGCACGTTCCCTGCGATTCCCACGGCGGTGGAGGGACTGCAGATCAGCCAGGGGCTGGAGCATTGTGCCGGCGTCATGGATCGTGCCACGCTCATCCGCTCGCATGTGCAGCCGGATTTGGGGAGCATCCTGCATTCGAGACATCAGTACCACTGGCACACCGGTTACGTGCCTCCGCAGACGGTCGCAGCTCCCCACATTGGCGCCTGGATGGCGAGGGTGCTCGGTCCGCGTAACCAGGTCATTCCGCCTTTCATCAACATTGGCCAGAGGCTTGAAGGGGTGGGGGAGCAGGAGGAATTGAAGGCCTTCACCACCGGTGGATTCTTCGGCGCGGAGTTTGGTCCGTTTAACCTGCCGTACCCTGAGGAGGCGGCGCGTTCGGTGAAGCCGCCGGAGGGCATGGAGCCGGGGCGTTTTGCGAATCGCTACAAGGCCTACCGCAAGCTCATCGACAAGAATCCGCATCGTGAATTCATGAGCGACTACCAGCAGGAGTCGATGCTCCGCAGCATGGAGAGCGCGCAGCGTCTGCTGAGCTCACAGGACAAGGACGCCTTTGATATCTCACTTGAGAGCAAGGAGACCATCGCTTCTTACGGCGACAGTCGCTTTGGCAGGGGCTGCTTGCTGGCGCGTCGTCTTGCGGAGGCTGGAGCGCGCTACATCGAAGTCACCACCGAGTACGTGCCCTTCCTGCATTGGGATACGCATGAGAATGGTCATGAAACCGTGAAGCGACTCAAAGGAGAGGTGGATCGCCCGATTGCCCAGTTGGTGAAGGACCTTGAGTCGCGAGGCCTGCTGGAGCGGACGCTGGTGATCGTAGCCAGTGAGTTCAGCCGCGATATGATGATCGAAGGTGTCCCCGGATCGGAGGCCAGAGACCAGAGCCGTGCAAAAACGGACAAGTTGCAGGAGATGAAGCACTATGGACTGCATCGCCACTTCACCGGAGGAACTTCCGTGGTGATGTTCGGCGGTGGGACAAAGAAGGGGTATGTGCACGGCGCGACTGCGGACGAGCGTCCCCTGATCGCGGTGAAGGACCCGGTGAGCATCATGGACCTGCATGCCACCATTTTCACCGCCATGGGAATCAATCCCAAGACCGCGTATGACGTGGAGAAGCGTCCCTTCTACGCGACGGAAGATGGCCATGGGAAGCCGGTGATGGGTGTGTTTGCGTAAAGCTGCGGATCAGCATGCGTCCCCCAATAGGAAGTCGGGTCTCCTGACCGGACAGCGGTCGGCGGGTTCCTGCCCGCCAATCATCCTTCGCATCGGCGAAGAACTCAAGTTTGCCATGATCGCGCGTGAGGCTCCCTGAGGTGCCTTCGGACGAAAAGGATCCGTTGGCGGTTCGTCTTGGTTTCACACAAGGACAAGGAATACTTGCGAAGAGGGTGGCACGCACCGCGAACCCCTCCCAACACTCCCCACTCAGTCTCTGAAGTTCCTCTGCGTCTCCGTGTCTCTGTGTTGAATCCAATGCACACCAACACGCCCATCACCCCGGAACCAACCAGCCAAACACTTCCCCGCATGCATTCAGGACGTTTCCTGAAAGTGATGTCCAAACCCTCCGTTACCGTAGCCACCATCACCCAGCACGTTCGCCTACCATGATGTTCCCTATCAAACGAGTTCTTTTCCTCTCGTTCGTCCTGCTCACGTCGAGCATCGCGGCACTCCATGCCGCCGACCGCTCCACGACCCCCAACGTCGTGCTCATCTTCTGCGATGACCTTGGCTATGCGGACATCGGTTCCTTTGGAGCCAGGGGATATACTACGCCGAATCTCGACCGTCTCGCGAAGGAGGGGGTACGCTTCACAAATTTCCACGTGAGCCAGGCGGTGTGCTCTGCCTCGCGTGCAGCACTCATGACGGGGTGCTACAACAACCGGATTGGCATTCACGGAGCCCTCGGGCCGGGCGCGCAGGTGGGTATCAGCAAGGATGAGGTGACCATGGCAGAGCTTTTCAAGCAGAAAGGCTATGCCACGGGAATGTCCGGCAAATGGCACCTGGGTGATGCGCCGCAGTTCCTGCCCGTGCACCATGGCTTCGATGAATACTATGGCCTGCCATACTCGAATGACATGTGGCCATACCATCCTGAAATGATGGCGAACCTCGCCAAGGCCGAAGCAAACGCGAAAAAGGTCAACGCCAAGAAGGGGGAAGAGCCGAAGAAGCGCAAGGGCTTCCCACCGCTCCCGATGATTGAAGGTGATAAAGTCGTCGATCCGGAAGTGACGCCAGAAGAGCAGGAGCAGCTCACCACGCAATACACGGAACGCGCGGTGAAGTTCATTGAGAAGAACAAGGACAAGCCTTTCTTCTTCTACCTCGCACACTCCATGCCGCATGTGCCGCTCTATGTGAGCAGCAAATTCAAAGGCAAATCGGAGCGTGGTGTCTTCGGCGATGTGATCATGGAGATCGACTGGTCCGTGGGAGAGGTGATGAAGGCTCTGGAGAAAGCTGGAATCGAGAAAGATACTATCGTCATCTTCACCAGTGACAATGGTCCGTGGCTTTCCTATGGCACGCATGCAGGTTCCTCGGGATCTCTGAAGGAAGGCAAGGGCACCTCATGGGAGGGGGGCATTCGTGTGCCATTCATCGCGCGCTGGCCTGGGAAGATTCCGGCGGACTCCGAGTGTCGTGAGCCGGCGATGACCATCGACCTCTTCCCGACCTTTGCGAGGATCATCGGGGCCTCCCTGCCTGGCCATAAGATCGATGGTCTGGACATCACGCAGATGCTGGAGAGCCCCAAGGATGCGAAGTGCCCCCATCCCTTCTACTTCACCTACTACGCCAACAACCAACTCCAGGCGGTGATGGGCGGCCAGTGGAAGTTGGTGCTGCCTCACACCTATCGCACCCTCGGCGGCAAGCCGGGAGGTGATGGCGGAAAGCCAGCGCAGTACACCAATGCTCAAGCTGAGCTTGCCCTTTACGACCTCTACAATGACGCTGGTGAAACCATGAACGTGGCGGACAAGCACCCCGAAGTGGTGGCTCGGCTGCAAGGCTACGCCGAGAGTGCGCGCGAGGACCTCGGTGACTCCCTGCACAAGAGAGATGGCACCGGAACTCGTGAGCCCGGGAGGCGGGCTCCGCAAAAGGCACAGGGGAAGCAGGAGGCCGCAGGAAAGTAGTCTGCCAAAAAGTAGTCCGCCGAGCCTCGGCGGTCACATCAGTGATGGAGGTTGGGCCTTCCGGCCCGACTGTGGGCGTTAGGCCTTCCGGCCTGACATTCGATGAGCCATCAATCCCTTGCGCAGCCTCCTCCCGCCCGGGAGCCGCGCTCACCCATTTCACGCTCAATTCAACGCTTGTTTCAACTATTATATCGGCATAAAATGGGCATGGACCCATACTCGCTCAAGGATCGTCCGGAACAGGCATCCCAGCTATCGTCACGGCGACCGCTTTCAAGAACATGCCGCAGGGTCAAAAAGACCATCTGTGGACCTCGTTGAGAATCAGTGCCCGGTTCGCAAAACGATAGTTCGTTTGGCCAATTTCTGACGTTTTCTGATCCCCAGCGAGTTCCACAATTTGCCTCAACCGGCAGCCTCTCGTGACGGTCCAATTGTCCAAATATCACTCTCCCGCGTGATTTCCCTGCATCTGCATCACCACATGCGCTTTGCACGAGCCAGTTTTCTCTATGCTTTTTTCATCATCAGCCTCGCTGCTGGTGGAGTGGAGGTCTGCGCTGCCTCCCCGGCCAAGGTCCAGTTCAATCGTGATGTCCGACCCATCCTCTCGGACAAGTGTTTTCACTGCCATGGCTTCGACAGCAAAAAGCGTGAGGCGGGACTGCGACTGGATGTCCGCGAGGATGCCATCAAGGACAAGGCCATCACCCCCGGAGATCCTTTGAAGAGTGAGGCTCTGGTGCGCATCCTGAGCACGGATCCGGATGAACACATGCCTCCGGCGAAGTCCAAGCTCGGGTCTCTCACGCCTGCGGAAGTGGACATCCTGAAGAAGTGGATTGAGCAGGGTGCGGAGTACGAGGCGCATTGGGCTTTCATTCCAGTGCAGAAGCCGGAGCTGGGAATGCCGGGCGCTGGGAGCGTTTCACCTATTGACGATATTGTGGGTAGTGGACTCGCGGAACGTGGAATCAAGCCCCAGAAGGAGGCAACGGCAGAGACGCTGATTCGTCGCGTCAGCTTTGACCTTACTGGCCTGCCGCCATCCTCTGCGGAAGTGCTGGCGTTTAAGAAGGCCTACGCAGCGGAACCGGACAAGGCCTACGCGGCGCTCGTGGACCGTCTGCTGGCTTCTCCTCAGTTTGGAGAGCGCATGGCCGTGGACTGGCTGGATGTCTCCCGCTACTCAGACAGCTTCGGATTCCAGGTGGATCGTGACCGTGATGTGTGGATGTGGCGCGACTGGGTGATCTCCGCCTTCAATCGGAACCTGCCTTTTGATCAATTCGCCACATGGCAGATCGCCGGTGATCTCCTGCCGGATGCGACCGATGAACAGATCCTCGCCACGGCTTTCAGTCGATTGCATCAGCAGGAGAGCGAGGGCGGCAGTGTGGAGGAGGAGTATCGCGTGGAGTACGTGGCAGATCGAGTTCAGACCTTTGCCACGGCATTCCTCGGGCTCACCTTCGAGTGCGCACGGTGCCACGACCACAAGTTCGATCCCATCTCTGTGCAGGACTACTACGGGTTGTTCTCGCTCTTTCAGAACATCGATGAAGCGGGCCTGTATTCTTTCTTCACGTCGTCCGCTCCGACTCCGGCGCTATCGCTGGTCGATGAGGCTGGAAAGAAAAAGCTTGGGGAATTGAAGGCGCGCGTCGATGACCTTGAAAAGAGAACGGCGGCACTTCGTGAATCTCGTCGCAACGCCTTCGAGGCCTGGTTGCAAACAGATGCGGCGAACACTCATGCTGGCTCCGTGCCGGGTGAACTGGGGCGCTATCGTTTTGAGACGCTGGGAAAGAAGAACACTCTGGCCAATGATCTCAAGGCCGACCAACCTGCGAAGCTCAAAGGAGAAAACATGCTGGTCCCGGGACATGCAGGGCAGGCACTGCTCTTTACGGGAGATGATGCGGTGGATCTGCCCATCGGCAATTTCCAGCGGCAGGAGCCGTTCAGCATCTCACTGTGGATGCAGACACCGGATGTGAAGGACAGGGCGGTCGTGTTTCACCGCTCACGCGCGTGGACAGATGCGGCCAGTCGCGGGTATGAGCTGCTCATCGAGGAGGGCAGGCTGAAGTGGTCATTGATTCACTTCTGGCCGGGCAATGCCATTTCTGTACGAGCCAGGGAACCGCTGCCCGTGAAGCAGTGGACCCATGTCACGGTGAGCTATGATGGCTCCAGCCGGGCTGACGGATTGAAGCTCTATGTGAACGGCAAACACGCGGCCGTGGATGTCATCCGAGACAGCCTCACCAGGGAAATCACAGGTGGCGGTGGCGATAACATCGCGCTGGCAGAACGCTTCCGCGACAAGGGATTCAAGGGTGGGATGCTCGATGACTTCCGGGTTTTCGGTCGGGAGGTGGGTGCGGGGGAGGCTGCACTGCTGTATGCGGACAAAGAGGGGGGCGCAGCCGCGGAACAGGTGAGTGACAAGAGGCTGTTGCAGGAACGTTTTTTCGCCACTGCAGATGAGGAGTGGAAGAGTCACCTGGAGAACCTGAAGGTCGCTCGTGCTGAGCTGTACAAGGCCCAGGATGCAGCGAAGGAAATCATGGTGATGCGTGAGCTGCCAGAGCCGAAGACGGCGTACATCCTCTTCCGCGGTGAGTACAACCAGCGTCGCGAAGTGGTGCCGCCATCCACACCCTCGGCGGTGCCACCTTTCAGCAAGCAGCCACCGAAGAACCGGCTCGACCTCGCGAAGTGGCTCACGAGTCCGGAGAATCCGCTCTTCGCTCGAGTCACGGTGAACCGCATCTGGCAGAGTCTCTTTGGGCGTGGACTGGTGAAGACGTCGGAGGACTTTGGAAGCCAGAGTGAGCGCCCGCTTTACCCCGAGCTGCTGGACTGGCTGGCATGGCATTTCCGCGAGAGCGGTTGGGATGTGAAGCACCTGATGAAGACCATCGTCATGTCGCGCACCTATCGGCAGGACAGCTTTGGCGGTGCGCAGGTGATGGCGGATGATCCGGACAATGCCTGGCTGGCCCGTGGTCCGCGCTTCCGCCTGCCTGCGGAGATGATTCGCGACAATGCACTCGCTGCCTCCGGCCTGCTGAGGCCCAGGACGGGTGGGCCGCCCGTGCGTCCGTATGAGATGACTGAGGCCTTCAAGCCCATGAAGGCGGATGCCGGTGACGATGCCTACCGTCGCAGCCTCTACACGATCTGGCGCAGGACCAGTCCACCACCGGCCATGGTGGCCTTTGACGCTCCGCGCCGTGCGGTGTGCATCGCAAAGCGTGAACGCACCGATTCGCCGTTACAGGCTCTCATTCTTCTGAATGGTACCCAGTATGTGGAAGCCGCCCGGGTACTTGGGGAGAAACTGCATCGAGAGGCAAAGGGCGACGTGAAACAGATGATCATCCAGGGATTCCTCACCTGCCTGAGTCGTGAACCGGATGCGAAGGAGATGGACATCCTCCAGCAACTCCACGCAGAGCAGCTCGCGCACTTCAAGCAACATCCCGCCGAAGCGGATGCGCTCCTGAAACAGGGGAGTGCAAAGCGTGATGCTTCCCTTCCTGCGCCCGAGGCGGCGGCCGCCACCGTGCTGGTGCAGGCCCTGATGAACCATGATGCCTGTGTGGTGAAACGATGATACACTCTGATACAGCGACCCATCCAGCCATGAATGCCGGTACCATTTCCCGACGCCAGATGCTCAACCGCTTCGGCATGGGCCTGGGTGGCATTGCACTGGCAGAGATGCTGGGTAAAGAGCAGGCCTTCGGAGCCTCTTCGGCCACTGCCGCAGTGGATCGCGGTGTGCTCGGAGGCACCCACTGGGCGCCCAAGGCGAAGCGCATCATCTATCTCTTCATGTCCGGCGGTCCTTCGCATCTGGATCTGCTGGACTACAAGCCGCTGCTGAATCAGCGCCATGGCGAGCAACTTCCTGACTCCGTCCGTGGTGGACAGCGGCTCACGGGGATGTCGGGGAACCAGTCATCCATCCCGCTGGTGGGCTCACCGTTCAAGTTCGCGCAGTATGGGCAATCCGGTGCGTGGTTCAGCGATTTGCTGCCGCATACCGCAAGCATTTCGGATGAGCTTTGCGTCGTGCGTTCGATGTTCACGGAGAGCATCAATCACGGTCCTGGTGTCACGTTCTTCCAGACCGGCAGCCAGATTGCGGGGCGTCCAAGTATGGGCTCCTGGCTGAGCTATGGCCTTGGCCAGGAAAATGCGAACCTGCCTTCCTTCGTGGTGCTCATCACCAAGGGCAAAGGCGGCCAGCCGCTTGGTGCGCATCTTTGGGGCAGCGGCTTCCTTCCTACAAAACATCAAGGTGTGCTCTTCCGTGCGGCGAAAGACCCAGTCTTGTATCTTGGCAATCCCGAGGGCGTCAGCGCCCAGAGCCGACGCCTCATGCTCGATCGCTTGAAGGACCTGCATGAGCATCAGTTCGCTGGCACACCGGATTCGGAAATTCAGAATCGCATCGACCACTATGAGATGGCCTACCGCATGCAAACGAGCATCCCAGAGGTCTCGGATTTCGCGGATGAACCACAGCACATCCTCGACTCCTACGGTCCGGATGTGAAGACGCCCGGTACCTTCGCAGCGAACTGTCTGCTCGCACGCCGTCTCGCAGAGAAGGATGTGCGTTTCATCCAGCTCTATCATCAGGACTGGGATCACCACGGCGGCCTTCCCGGATCCTTGCCAAAGCTTTGCAAGGAAACCGACCAACCCGCTGCTGCCCTCGTGAAGGATCTTAAACAGCGTGGCTTGTTGGATGACACCCTTGTGGTGTGGGGCGGTGAGTTCGGCCGCACCAACTACTGCCAGGGCAAGATTCAGCCAAACTTCGGCCGCGACCACCATCCCCGCTGCTTCAGCGTTTGGATGGCAGGAGGCGGCGTGAAAGCCGGCTCAGTCTATGGCGAGACCTGTGAATTCGGCTACAACGTGGTGAAGGACGGCGTGCACATCCACGACTTCCATGCCACGCTGATGCACCTCCTGGGCATCGACCACGAGCGGTTGACATATAAGTTCCAGGGGAGACGCTACCGCCTTACGGATGTGCATGGGCACCTCGTGAAGGGGATGGTGGGGTAGGACCCACCAATGATTGCGCGTGTGGTGTCATTCATACTCGACGCGAACTACCCTTTTTTGCCTTCGACTTAAAGTGGCCAGAAGGAGGATGCCGATAGCGACAACGAGCACCAGGGAGGCTGCAAATTGGAGGAGGGTAATGTAGGCTGCTATCGGGATGGATGTTCGCATGCCAATGCAATAAAATGTCCAGCACAACCCCAAGAACACGAGGATCAAGAGGACCATGACATTCAGATCACGGCGCGCTGCTGCCCAAATGTCAAAGTCCTGTCCTCCGACAAACCAAGCGATGACAAGCAGTGTCGCGGAAATGCCCGATGCTATGAGGTAGGGAGGCGAAAACGGGGAGTGGCAATACTTTCGGACGGCGTATGCATTGACAACGACCGCAGAATAGCAAAGCAGAGTCAAACCCATGGCAATTCCGAGGATGGCTAAGACGGTCATGGCTGGAGTTCCGCTAATGTTGTCCTCGTGCATAGGGCTCTCTGCCTGTTCCTGCGAGCGCGATGCACAAAGTGGTATTTCTAAAAGGTTGGTGGCTGATGCGAATCACAGCTTGGACCATTTGTGAGGAAAGCCGTTGGGGCATCCATGTGCAGATGGTGTGGCATTGGTGCCAATGACGGTGCCACATTTGGAGCATTGATAGTTGCGATCGCCGACCGGGCCCAGCTTGTGCCATTTGTGGGGGAAGCTTTTGGGGCATCCTTGGGCGTTCGGGGTTGTTGCATTCTTGATGGTGGTTCCACACTTTTCGCATTGATAGTGGTGCATGTCGTGTAAGAGGGTTGCTCGACGTGCATGTATAGCTTGTTCCGCGCATGGGACACAAGAATATTTTATGCAGGTTGCGCTGCTATCTTCGCATCGCCTTCTTCCGATAGTCCTTCGGATTGCACTTCATCGCGCTCCTGAATACTCGGTTGAAATACGAGAGACTGTTGAACCCATTCCCAAACGCAATCTCACCCACGGTCGCGCTTCCTGCGACCAACTCCCTGCACGCCGAATCCAGACGCACGCGATTCACAAACGCACTGAAGGGAGTTCCCGCATGTTTGCGGAACTGGCGGGCGAAGGTGGCTTTGCTCATGCCGGCGACTTTCAGCACATCTGACAGGGGTAGGGGTTCGCGGAAATGATCCAGGATGTGGCGGATGGCACGCTCGATGGCGGGCTGGTGGGCGTGCAGGCCGGAGAGGTCGAAGGGCCGCTGCGAGAGCCGCTGCCACTCGCGGCGGGGAGCGCGGGCGAGGGTGGTGAAGAGTTGCAGGAGGAGATGCAACCGGACCATGCCTTCTTCGCGGGACATCTCCTCGGCAAGGGAGAGGGCCTTCTCTGCAGTCTGCCCGCTGAAGCGAATGCCGTGAGCGGAGAGTTTCCAGAGGGGCTTCAGCTCTTCCATCTCGGGAAGACTGAGTGCGAGACCGGTGGTGGTCGCCATGCTTTGTGCCTGCCTCTGGCCAGGTGAAAGATTCCACTGCACGGCATAGCCAGCCGAACCGTGCAGACCTTTCCAAAAGTGCGGCACGTTGGGGCCGATGAGCACGACATCCAGCGAGTCGAACGGTCCGATGTGATCTCCCACGAACCGGGTACCATTTCCGTGTTGGGTGATGGTGATCTCCATCTCCGGATGGTAGTGCCAGCGCTCTCCAGATCCCTGAAACTTCACGCGTCGCCGGGGGGAGAGGATGGACTCCACATCGCGCACGTTGTCCTTCCACCGGAGGAGGCGAAAGGACTGGCGGGCATCGAGATGGATGGCTTCGCGCTGGAGGTCCATGCATCATCGTCTCACGATCTATCCGTAAAGTCGAGAGTGGCTGAGACAATTGTGCAATTTTATGAGCCGCCACACGGAGAATCGCGGGGTGTAGCTGGTGTTTACTGCACCTGTATTTCACGAACCGTTTCTCACTCCTAGTTCTTCCCATTCATGAGCACGCCCACCACCTACCGCTTCTCCTTTGGCCCCTGGAACATCTCCGAGGGCGGCGATCCCTTTGGTCCCACCGTTCGCGCTGAGTATCCGCATGAGGCCAAATATGCCCTCTACAAGCCACTCGGCTTCGATGGCGTGCAGTTCCATGATGACGATGTGGTGCCCGGCATGGATGACCTCACACCAGACCAGATTTCCAAGAAGGCGACGGAAGTAAAGGCCATGCTCGGCAATCAGGGACTCACTCCCGAATTCGTCGCGCCGCGTCTCTGGTTCGCGGATGCCACAGTGGATGGCGGCTATACCTCCAACAGCGCCGCAGATCGCCAGTATGCCTGGGACCGCACCCAGAAGTGCATCGACATCGCGAACGCTGTGGGCAGCAAGGCCGTCGTCCTCTGGCTGGCACGCGAAGGCAGCTACATCCGTGAGAGCAAGAATGCGCGCGTGGCCTATGACCGCCTGCTGGAGACCATCAACAAGATGCTCGACTACGACAAGAACATCGAGATCTGGATTGAGCCCAAGCCGAATGAACCCACCGATCAGGCGTACGTGCCGACCATCGGCCATGCCATTGCGCTGGCGTATGCCTCGAAGGACTCGAAGCGAGTGAAGGGCCTCATCGAAACGGCCCATGCTCTGCTCGCCGGTTTGGACCCCTCCGATGAAATGGCCTTTGCCCTGGCGCACGACAAACTGGGCAGCGTGCACCTGAACGACCAGAACGGCCTCAAGTACGACCAGGACAAGAACTTCGGCGCGGCGAACCTGCGTGCGGCCTTCAACCAGGTGCGCGTGCTTGAGGAGAATGGCTACGGCTCGAAGGGTGAGTTCATCGGTCTTGATGTGAAGGCCATGCGCACGCAGAAGGGCAGTCCCATCACCGCCCACCTTGCGAACAGCCGCACCATCTTCCTGCACCTCGTGGACAAGGTGCGCAGCTACGACCGGAAGCTGGAGCAGCAGTACATCGAGGCCCGTGACTATGAGGCGCTTGAGCTTTTTGTGCTCAATCACCTGATGGGAGTGAAGTAACGGGAGCTGCGCATTGACAGCACCGCCCGCCTTTCCAGCATAGCTAACCCATTCCAATGAAGTCTTTTCGCCTCAATCGCCTCTTCAACGCCAAGTCCGGACGCTGCTTTGACGTCGCCGTGGACCACGGTTTCTTCAATCAGCCAGGCTTCCTCCAGGGCATCGAGTCCATGCCCAAGGTCATCAAGACCCTCGTGGACGCCGCTCCGGATGCCATCCAGCTCACGGTAGGGCAGGCGCGTCACCTGCAGGAGATTCCCGGGCGCGAGAAGCCTTCCCTGGTGCTGCGCACGGACGTGGCGAACATCTACGGCAAGGAACTGCCCACTTCACGCTTCAGCCTCATGATTGAGGAGACCATGCTGCAGGCGGTGCGTTTCGATGCCGCGTGCGTGTGCGTGAATCTCTTCCAGATTCCCGGCGCGCCGGAAGTCCACGAGCAGTGCGTGGAGAACATTCTGAAGCTCAAGCCGCAGGCGGACTACTACGGCATGCCGATGATGGTGGAGCCCCTCGTCTTCCAGCCGAATGAAAAAGCCGGTGGCTACATGGTGAATGGCGATGTGGTGCAGATCATGCACCTCGTACGCCAGGCCGTGGAACTCGGGGCGGACATCATCAAGGCGGACCCCACGGACGATGTCTCCCTCTACAATCAAGTGGTGGAGACCGCTGGTGGCATCCCCGTGCTGGTGCGTGGCGGCGGTCGTGTGAGCGATCGCGAGATCCTCGAGCGCACCCAAGGACTGCTCAAGCAGGGCGCCGCGGGCATCGTGTACGGACGCAACATCATCCAGCACCCAAATCCCAAGGGCATCACCCGAGCGCTCATGGCCATGGTGCATGACAACGTCAGCGTGGATGACGCGCTGAAGCTCATCGCCTAGTCCTCGACAGTACCAGCATCAAATTTCCTCACGATGAAATCTGTCGGTATCGGCATCATTGGTGGCGGCCTCATGGGCCGTGAAATGGCCAGCGCCTTTGGGCGCTGGTGCGCCCTCACGGACGTGGAGGTGAAACCGGAACTCGTCGCCGTGGCGGACGTGGTGGAGGACGTGCGGAACTGGTTTCAGCGCATCCCTTCCTGCACGCAGCTCACGGGTGACTACAAGGAGTTGCTCGCGAATCCCGCCGTGGACGTGGTGTACGTGGCCGTGCCGCACAACCTGCATGAGCGCATCTATATTGATGTGCTTGAGGCAGGGAAGGATCTCTTCGCGGAGAAGCCCTTCGGTTTCGATCTCACTGCAGCGAAGAACATTGCTGCTGTCGTGAAGAAGACGGGCCGTTACACGCGGTGCAGTTCGGAGTTTCCCTTCTTCCCCGGCGCGCAGCGTGTGGTGCAGGCGGTGAAGGTCGCCAAATTCGGTCGTGTGCTGGAGGTTGTGTCCGGCTTCCATCACAGCAGTGACCTGGATGCCACGAAGCCTGCGAACTGGAAACGTTTCAGCCGCACTTGCGGTGAGATTGGCGTGTTGGGTGACCTTGGCATGCATGCATGCCACTTGCCGCTCCGCTTCGGGTGGAAGCCCAAGTCACTCTTCGCCCAGCTCCAGAAGGGCTACCCCCAGCGCCCGGATGGCAAGGGCGGCATGACTGATTGCGATACGTGGGACAACGCCGTGCTGCACACGTGGGCGGACATTGGTGGGCAGGAGGCGCCCCTTCGCCTGGAGATGAAGCGCCTGGCTCCCGGAGAGACGAATACGTGGTTCATCGAAGTGCTCGGCACCGAGGGGGGCGTGCGCTACTCCACGAAGCATCCCAAGACCCTTTGGGTGTTCGAGGGCGGCAAGGAGCAGTACTGGAAACAGACGGACCTTGGCTTTGGCACGCCGTTTAAGGCGGTGACGGGTGGCATCTTCGAACCGGGATTCCCGGATGTGATTCAGCAGATGTGGGCCGCGTTCCTCATGGAGCGTGAGGGCAAGCTGGGCGATCGTTTCGGTTGCGCCACGGTGGAGGAGGCGGTGGCTTCGCAGGAGATATTCGCCGCCGCGCTGGAATCGCAGAAGACTGGCACGGCAGTGAAGCTCTCCCTGTGAGCACCCACACCATGGCGGATACAAGCAACGCTCCCGTCCTGAACATCTCCGGTCTGCGCTATGAGCGCAACGACCGGAAGATCCTCAAGGGCGTGGACTGGCGTGTCGGGGCAGGGGAGCACTGGGTGATCTTGGGTCCAAATGGATGTGGAAAAACATCACTTATCAACTGCCTCACCGGCTATGAGATGTCCACTGCTGGAGACATCACGGTGGATGGCTCCGAATTCGGCCGCACGGACTGGCGCGAAGTGCGCAAGCGTGTAGGCCTGGTAACGAGCACACTCACGTCTTATCTGGAACCTGGCGAACCCGTGCTGGATGCCGTGGCCAGTGGTCGCGAGGCCATGCTGAATCTGGTGGGCGAAGTCAGTGCGGAGGTGCGCACCGAGGCGCGTGCACTATTGGAGCGTATCGGTTGCGGGTACCTTGCAGACTCATTTTGGGGCGTGCTTTCCCAGGGGGAACGACAGAAGATTTTGATCTGCCGAGCGCTGATGTCGAAATACCACGTACTCATTCTTGATGAGCCCTGCGCTGGTCTCGATCCCGTGGCGCGTGAGCACTTCCTCGGATGGCTGCAACAGCTTGCGACCGCGCCCGGCGCACCGTCCATGGTGCTGGTGACGCATCACGTGGAGGAGATTCTCCCGTGCTTCACCCATGTGCTGGTGCTGAAACAAGGCGCCGTGCTCGCCTCGGGCACCAAACAGGAGGTGCTCACCAGTGAATGCTTGAGCGAGGCGTATGGCGCGCCGCTGAGCCTGGAAGCGGGTGGTGACCGGTATCGACTGACACTGCTCAATCCTTGATCCCGCTGACACCTAATCGTTGACCTTTGAGTTCCCTCTCCATGCGCACCGGAATCCTCGCCGCGGGTAATTTCATCATCGACTACGTGAAGATCATCGACGCGTGGCCGGAGCAGGACATGCTCTCGAGCATCCGCTCGGAGACCTCCAGCAATGGAGGCGGACCGTACAATGTGCTCAAGGACCTCGCCGCGATGGGCGTGGGCTATCCTCTGGAGGCCTGTGGGTTGGTGGGAGATGATGCCAACGGCGCGTGGATCCAGCAGGACTGCGCAAAGACGGGGATCAATACGCGGCAGCTTCATCACACCGCGAGCTCACCCACGAGCTATACGGACGCCATGACAGTGGTATCCACGGGACGGCGTACCTTCTTCCATCAGCGCGGGGCGAATGCGCACTTCAATGAAACCCATGTGGACTTCACCGCGACGAACGCGAAGCATTTCCATCTCGGCTATCTCATGCTGCTGGATGCGATGGACAGCTTTGTGAGCAGCGGTCGCACACGCGCCTCGCTCGCCTTGGAAGCCGCGAAGAAAAGCGGGCTCACTACTTCGGTGGACATCGTCAGCACGGAGAACCCGCAGTTCCGTGAGATTGCGGAGAGTGCCTTGCCGTACACCGACGTGCTGATCATCAATGAAATCGAGGCCGGCAAGGTGGCGGGTATGAATTTGAAGAAGGGCGAGGCCGTTGATGTGGACGGTTGTGTGGCTGCCGCGCGAGCCTTGCTGGATCGAGGCGTGCTACAGCAGGTCGTGATCCACTTTGTGGAGGGTGGTGTGGTCGTTTCAAAAGATGGAGCGGTCGCCAAGCAAAGCTCCTTGAAGCTGCCCACAGGGTTTATCGTGGGCGCCACGGGCGCGGGTGATGCCTTTGCCGCAGGCTATTTGCATGGCTGGCATGAACAGTGGGACGTCTCCCGTTGTCTGAAGACCGCCGTATGCACTGCTGCCGCGTGTCTCACGCATGCCACGCCCTCCTTGGGTTTGCGTCCTGTGGATGAATGCCTGAACCTTGGTGAAGCCTATGGCTACCGCAGTCTTTGAAAGTAGTCCGCCGAGCTTCGGCGGTTCGTTGCATGACTCTTGATTTTCCAATCCGAATGCAGAAGATACAAGAGACAGTCGTGGATGGATTTGGAGCCAGGGTGCTTGGCAAAGTTGTGGGTTGCGCCACCCTGCCGCCGAGGCTTGGCGGACTACTTTCTTTGGCTGCCGCATCCCATGAGTAGTTCTGTTCCATCCGCGATTATTCACGCAACTGCCAAGCCTTTGAACGAGGCGGTGCTTGCGGAGCTTCGTGCTATCGTCGGCGCAGAGGCGGTGCTGACGGCGGACGAGGATCTCATTCCGTACAGCTTCGATGGTACGGCGGCGCTGAAGCAGCGTCCTGCGTGCGTGGTGTTTCCTCGCAGCACGGAGCAAGTCTCTGCGTGCGTAAAGCTGGCCGCACGCGAGGGGAGGCAAGTCGTGACGCGTGGAAGCGGCACTGGCTTGAGTGGCGGCAGCGTGCCGATGGGAGGCTGCATGGTGCTTTGCCTCGTGAAGCTCGACCACATTCTCGAGCTGGATGAGAAAAATCTCACCATGCGTGCGCAGTGCGGCGTGATCACGAAAGAGATTGATGACGCTGCTGCGAAGCACGGCCTCTTCTATCCGCCCGACCCGGGTTCAATGAAGATCAGTACCATCGGTGGGAATGTCGCTGAGAATAGCGGCGGGCTTCGTGGACTGAAGTATGGCGTTACGCGGGACTACATCATGGGCATGACCGTGGTGTTGCCGGATGGCGAGATCTCACGCCTGGGAAACAAATGCGTGAAGGATGTTGCCGGATACTCGTTGAAGGATTTGTTTATCGGTAGCGAGGGCACGCTGGGCATCATCACGGAAGTGCTGTTGAAATTGCTCCCGCGTCCAGCCGCACGACGCACCATGCTGGCCATGTATGACTCCATGGAGGCGGCCGCAGAAACGGTGAGCGCCATCATTGCGGCACGCATCATCCCCTGCACGCTGGAGTTTCTGGACCGCATGACGGTGCAGTGCGTGGAGGACTATGCGCGCATCGGCCTGCCCACGGATGTGGAGGCGCTGCTGCTCATGGAGACGGATGGTCATCCTGCTGCAGTAGAGGATGAAGCCTCACGCATGATGGAGATTGCCCGGAGCCATGGAGCCCGTGAAGTGAAAATGGCGGCAGACGATGCGGAAGGCGCGCGACTCGCCTCTGCGCGACGCAATGCCTTCTCCGCGCTGGCTCGAGTGAAACCCACGACCATCTTGGAAGACGTCACGGTGCCCCGCAGCGAACTCGCCCGCATGGTGAAGTTCATCAATGCGACGGCGGCGAAACACCGCCTCCTCATCGGAACCTTTGGCCATATGGGAGATGGGAATTTGCATCCCACCTTCCTGACAAATGAGAAGGATACCGAGGAAATGCATCGAGTGGAGCTGGCGCTGCAGGAGATTGTGGATGAGACACTTGCGGTCGGCGGGACGGTGACTGGGGAGCATGGTGTGGGCCTCGCAAAGAAGGCCTTTCTACGTCAGCAGTTTGGTGATGTGAGCTACGTGCTTTTGCAGAAGGTGAAAAAGGCACTCGACCCCAATGGGCTCTTGAACCCAGGAAAGATCTTTGATTAAAATGTCTTCTCATGAGCCCATCCAATGCGCGCATCCTCATGCTGGCTGGTCTGGCGGTGGTGCTTCTCCTCGTGGTGTCACTGGGTCTTGCGTGGTTGCTGTGGGGCGGTCTGCCGAGTTTTGAAGTAAAGGGTTTTTGGTGGAACTGATTATGAACTCACGTCTACTCCTCGTTGTTGGTTTGTTGATGGTGGCGGTCTTGTTGCTGGCGCTGGGCGCCGGTGTGGCATACACACACAAGGTGAAGCCTGAGTTCGAGGTGTCTTCCGTGGTGATCGAATGAGTGCGGAGCGGGCGGGGACTCAGAAGCAAACTGGCAAACTCCTGCTCAAGGAGCTGGACTACTCCGTCCTGCAGCAGTGCATGCACTGCGGCATGTGCCTGCCGACGTGCCCAACTTACATGGAGACCAAGCGGGAACGGAACAGCCCGCGTGGTCGCATCGCCCTCATGAGGGCGATCGCGGATGATGAAGCCACGGTCAGCAAGTCCTTCGCGGATGAGATGTACTACTGCCTCGGCTGCCTGGCCTGCCAGACAGCGTGCCCCGCAGGCGTGAACTACGTGGAGCTTTTCGAGACGGCCCGAGCGGACATCGAGAAAACCGGTGCCGCGGGCCATGGGCAGCGTGACTTCTGGCGCTGGCTCACGCTGGAGGTGCTCTTCATGAAGCCGCGCTTGTTGCGCTTTGTGGGAGTGCTCATGCGCTGGTACCAGCAGAGTGGAGTGGAGAGTTTTGTGCGGAAGTTCGGACTCACGCGCCTGGCTCCCAAAGGTCTGCGTGATCTGGAGCCCCAGTCACCACGCATCGCTCCGGACTTTTCGGATGCCATCATCAATACCGTCGAGCTGCCGCAAGGCACACATCGCTATCGCGTGGGTATGCTCACGGGCTGCATGCAGGACCTCGTGTTCCCGGATGTGAATCGTGCCACGGTGGATGTGCTCCTCGCCAATGGGTGTGAGGTGATCACGCCACGGGTGCAGTCCTGCTGCGGATCCCTGCACGGGCACAATGGCGCGACGCATTTGGCGAAGGAACTGGCGCGACGTCAGCTTGATGCCTTCGAGGTGGAAACACTCGACGCCATCATCACCAACGCCGGTGGCTGCGGCTCCCATCTCAAACACTACGGACACCTGCTGCATGATGATCCTGCGTACGCGGAGCGTGCTGCGCTCTGGGATTCGAAAGTGAAGGATATTCACGAATGGTTGGTGCAGATCGGTTTCCGTAAGCCACAGGCAGGTGTGCATGTGCCTGAGGTGACCTACCACGAGTCCTGCCATCTCTGCCACGGGCAGAAGGTGATGAGTCAGCCGCGTGCGGTGTTGAATGCCATTCCTGGATTGAAGGTGATCGAACTGCCCGAGAGCAACTGGTGCTGCGGCAGTGCCGGCATCTACAACATCACCCAGCCGGAGCAATCGGCGAAGCTGCTGGATCGCAAGCTGGGCAACATTGAGCAGACCGGTGCTTGTGCGGTGGCGACGTCCAATCCGGGGTGCCATCTGCAACTGGCGTTTGGATTGAAGAATCGCGTGCAGGCGATGTGCCGTGAGGTGACGCAGCCGGTGACGTTGCTGGCAGAGGCGTACCGGCGGGAGAAGGGTGACTCGCGCTTTTGCCAAGAAGCAACCCGTTGCAACTCGTAATGAAAGCGCAGGATCTCCCAGAGTCGATGCGTTGAGCCTCGGACTCGGTTACTCTGAATATGGACCAGCTTGTAAGCCTTCAAGGAAGACTTTGAACGTAACGCCCAGGTCAAAGACACGCATGTAGTCAAGCGTGTATCGTTCTTCGAGCAGTATCCAATGCACATTCCCCGAATCACACTCGAGGCAAAGAACATTTCCAAACGAGTCATGAGCGAATGGAAATGCAGTGGATGGCAGAAAGCCAATGCAGTTCTCTGTCTCCTCATGCAGATTACGAATAGGCTCGCATTGATTCGACAATGAATAGAATTGATGAACGGTAATTGTTTTGCCACCCGGAAGGTCGATTGGCGTATGATGGCTGTCGCAGTTGTACGCCGGGATGCACCCGTTGAATTGCATTAGAAAATTCTTGTATTCGACAGGTAGCTCGGTGTGGAGGAAGCTTTCGAACTCTTCAATATCCGCGGAACAGCAGGCGGGCCCTTTCGATACTGCTTCAAACATAGAATTGAGTCTGCGTCTGGAATGCTCTAATCGGTCTGCAAATTAGGTGTTGTATTGGCCGTTACCACTGCCAATACAACTCGACACGTGCATCCCGTCGAAATGCCTCGATGATTCGCATTTCGTTGACGGAATACATGCTCAGAGGCATCCACCTGTTGCTCGTATGCAGGTGAAGAAGCCACCGCCTGTAACTGAGGCCTGGTGTAAAAGGGGAAAGCTTCTCAGTTACAATCCCACCGACCTCTGCGCCTGCTTCACCACCTGGATGAACTTGGCACGCTCGCCCTTCGGATCTTCACCGCGGTACTGTTCGGCGAGATCGAGCACGAGCTTGTAGTTCAGGTTGCCGATGTTCTCGGTGCCCTGAAGCAGGAGGCTCCAGCCGATCATGGCCGTTTCAAAGGCGAAGTCTTCACGCGCTTCCTGCCAGCCGATGCCGCGGTCTACCAGGGGCAGTGGGCGGAGGTCCTGGGGTTGCGAACCACGAGGCTGTTCCAGCGAAATGGTGCCGATGGTCACCGGACGATCCCCTGAGGGATTGAAATTGCGATTGGGCACAATCTCATACCAGGCGAAGCGGGTGGCCTGCGTGCCGGCGGCGTTCGGCGGCATGTGCTTCTCACCCACCAGGCGGAAAGCCTGTACGTGGAAGGGGTCGAACTTGGCCACGAGCTTGTAGTCCTGCTCCTGATGCTGGATGCCATTCTGCTCCACGGGAACCTGGGCCACGAAACGCATCAGGCGGCGGCTGGAATCCCAGGGGCAGGAGGCGATTTCCGCCTTCCAGGAGTGCACCTGCAAGGCGGGCTGCGGCTCAGGCTTGCGCTGGGGCTCAGGCTTCACGTTGACCGGCATTGGAGAAGCCAGCACCACATCGGCGAATTCACGCGGCATGGGGGGCTTGCGCAGGAGCTTCGGGGTGATGCTCACGCGGGACTCAGCGGAGGATGCCGTTGAAGCAAAACCCTTGAGTGAGGAAGAGCTCTGATGAGTAGGTGCGGGAGGTGTAGCTACAGGCTCGGCTCGCTCCACCACGGCGGCAACGGCGACCACGGACTTGGCAGGCGTGCTGACGCGGCTCGAACCCAAGATCTGGGAGCCCACCGTAGCCGGCACAGGTGCTGCCGCTGCAGGGGCGGGTTCCACAGGCGCCTCTGCGGATACGGTGCCTGCCACCAACCTCTGGACGGTGGGTTGATCGACGAGGTCCTTGAGTGAGGTCTCACTCTGGGTCAGGAAACCTCCGCTGAACGAATTGGAGGTCTTCTGGCCAAGCACAAAGGCACCCACGGTGAGCGCGGCTGCCGCGGCATACTTGAAAACGGTCCAGCCGACACTGGCGGCTGGTCTGGCATACGGCACGCGGGACTGCGGCGGGCGAAAGGGGACCACTCTGGAGGAGCGGGAAGCGCCGGCCGCCGGCACGGCGGGAGCCTGACCCATGGAGAGCACCGTTTCGCGCTGGCGCGGATGCAGGGCACGCACGGGAATGGGAGGGGCCTGATTCAGCGCGGTCAGCATGACCTGAATCTGCTCCAGCTCAGCGCGAGCTTCGGGCGACTGGTCCAGATGCTGCCTGACGCGGGCCGCTTCGTTGGGCGGCAGCTCACCCATCGCATAGGCGGTGAGGTCAGGCGGGTTGAAGTCTTGGGAGTTCATGGAAAATGGGGGTTGAGAGGATCAAGGTTCGGCCAGCGCATGGTTCATGAGCTTGCGCAGGCGCTTGATGGCGGTGTGGAGGAGGAAGCCCACGTTCGTGACGCTGAGCCCGGTGATGCCGGAGATTTCCTTGTAGCTGAGGCCGTGTTGAAATTTGAGGCGGAGGACTTCCTTCTGGTTGGGAGGGAGCTGCTCCATCGTGGTCCAGACGTGCTCGAGCATCTCTTCCCGGCTGGCGTCGTCACTGGGATCGGGCTGCCATTCATCAAGCCAGTCGAGCGTGTCCTGGTCGTCGGTGAAGCTGAGGCGGTGCTCCTTGCGGAGGACATCAAGCGCGCGATTGCGGCATACGGCGTAGAGCCAGGCTTTGAGGTTCTCCCGCACGCGATCAGGATCCGCGAGGTAGAGCTTGAGGAAGGTGTCCTGCACCACATCCCGGGCACGATTTTCGTCACCCCCCAGAATGCTGGTGGCATACCCAATGAGATTGCTCTCATGCTGTGCGAGGGCTTCCCGCACCAGCGTTCCGGCCGGGTCGCTTGACTGTGATGGCATGGGTACATTGCTCATCTCAGAAACGATTTAGCGGCCCATTTATTAGTGTTGGCGTACAAAACCTCCAGCCAGTACAAAAAGTAGTATCGGCATACCCTAGAATCGCGGCAAGGGGAAAACTTGCCGGAACTGCCTTTGTGCCATCCCCATTTGTCCTGGATCGCGGGTAGGACCCCGGCCAGAGGTCACGTCACCGGCCCAAGAGCCGGGCACGCCAGCGTCTCCAGCGGTGCTTCAGCGGCAAATCCCGTTTCTTCTCTGCAATGACGTTGTCTTGAAAACCATGGTGCACGGGCCAGCGAATCTGCAGGCCACGGCGTTCGCATTGGGCCGTGACCCAGCTCTCCTGGTAGGCGATGGCGGCTCCGGGATTGTTCTCCACCTGCAGGCGGTAGTGCTTGTAGGCGTGGGGAAACGTCAAATGCGATGCTACCCGCTCGGGTCTTGGCGCAGCGCCCTTCGCGTACAGGAAGAACGTGGCAAACATCCGCCCAGCCGGCTTCAGCACGCGGTTGATTTCGTCGAGGTAGTTCAAGGTCACCTCGGGTTGCAGGTGTGTGAATATCGAGGTGAGAATGACGAAGTCGAAGGAACGCGAGGGGTACGGAAAGTGAAAGGACGATGCGTCCTCCTTTTCATCTGGCAGGTAGTGGCTGTTGTGAAGCTTTACCAACTTGAAGCGAAATCGCGGATGCTTCGGCGCGATGCGTTCCAGGCACCACTTGACACCATCCTCGCGAATGTCGAAGCCGTCATAGGAACCTTCTTCGTTCAGGTAGCGCGTCAGGGGGATTGCCATCCGCCCCAGGCCGCAGCCCACATCAAGCACCCGGTGATGGGGCTTCAATCCGCCGGGCTTGATGAAGAGCGGGAGGAAACTATTGCCAATGGCCGCGAAGTCGCCGCCTCCGACGAAGTCCATTTCGGGAGGCGGAATCATGCTGTCCGCCGCTGTGGTGACCGAGGAAGGAGCGGTGCTCATCTCGGGACCAGTCCTAACTCCGGGTCAATTCTGAACGCAAGTGGCGAGATTCCTATTTTCACCACGCCCAGCAGAGGCTCGCAGATATCAGTGAACCTCAATTCTCACCAGCCAGGCCATCACGCCAGCCTTCACGGTGCTCGGAGATCCACTCGGTGAGTGCTCGCTCAAAGCCGATGTCTTCCTGCGCCTTCGTGCTTTCGATCCATTTGTGTTTCAGGATCTCTTCACGCTCAGCCAGAAATTGCTCGTAGAACTTAGCCGGGTCAATGGGGGATTGGCTCGCCATGGTTTCACGCATTGTGACAGATTTGCCACGGTGCGACGACCTATTTTTCGGGAATTTCATTGAGGGTGTAATACGCCACCGGATGCAGCAGTGGTTGCCCCACAGGCGACTTCACACCATCGAGATGCAGCTCATGGATGTGCCCCTTGGTCAGGGGAGAGAGACGCAGGCGCACAGACTTGCCGTCCTTCGCCACTTCTGCGGCGGTGATCTTCGGCAGGACCTCATCTACCTCGGGGCTGCCGTACTCCGCCTGGTAGATGTAGGTGAAGGCGCGAAGACTGTAGCTGGCGGGATTTCCAGCCGTGGCAGGGTCCACCGGTTCAGTGAAGGTGAGCTCGAATCCGTCTGGCTTCGCATGCATTTCGTGAATCTCGAACGGTACCTTGCCGGTCCACTCCAGCTTCTCGAAATCATATGGCTTGCCACCGCGCGCGCCCCATCCACGATCGGAACCACCGACATAGAGGCGGCCTTCGCTGTCCATGCGACCGCCGATGAGGCCGGACTGGAACCCTGAACGGAAGGGGATGACGGCACCCTGCTTCACGCCATTCACCGTTTCGAGGAAGACACGCGAGACATTCGAGTGTGACTGGTCGGCGACGAAGAGCTGCTTCTCGAAGGGGCCGAACTTGCCCTTGGACTCATCGCACACGATGAAGCTGGAGGAGTTGCCAATCTTCCCGTGCACCATGTAGACGGCGGGTGGCACGAGTTCCTTGATACGGGCGCGCTCGGTCACCATGCGGCTCTTGTCATTGGGCTCGACAGGTTTCTTGAGGGAAGTCTTTTCATACCAGCGGAAGCCGCCGGGATGTCCCTGGAAGGTGCCGGGCACCAGATGCTGCAGGGTACAGGAGCCATGCCAGGGGCCCTGGTTGTCCGTGTAATAAACCTCGCCGTCCGCATCAAAGCCGATGCCGCCGGGGGAGCGGATGCCGCTGCAGGTGGGGATGACCTTGCCCTCGGGCGTGATGCGCAGGGCCCAGCCGCGGAAGTCGATGTTGCTGTTGAAGGAACCCGTGAGGCAGAGCGTGACCCAGAGATTGTCGTCCTTGTCGAAGCGGGAGCCGATGGCGTACTCGTGGTAGTCGCCGCTCACGCCCCAGCCATCGCTCACGGGTTCAAAGATGTCTGCGCGTCCATCGCCGTCCTGGTCCTTCAGCCGCACGATCTCATAGCGGATGGTGGCGTAGAGCCAGCCGTCCTTCCACGCGAGGCCCAGCACTTCATGCAGGCCCGAGGCGAAGAGCTGGAATTTGATCTTGCTGGGGTCCGCCTCGCGGGCGTGGTCCACCACCCAGATTTCGCCACGGCGGGTGCCCAGGGCCAGCTTGCCCTCAGGCAGCAGCTCGATGGAGCCCACCTCCATGGCGGTCTCCCTGGGTGTATCATAAGTGGTGATTTTGTAATAGTCGGACTCCTTGGGCGCTTCGGCGGCGTGCGTGGCGACAGCAAAACCGAGCAGGGCCGGAAGGAGCAGGGCTGCGGAACGGAAGTTCATGGGGAGGAGAAAGAAGAAGGAAAAGGGCGGGGGAGAATGAGACGGTGGGAGAGGCAGCTGGTTATTTCGGCCAGGTGTAGGTGACCACGATTTCTGAGGTGGCAGGTACCACGAGGTTCTCGCCCTTTGCCTCAGCGCCCTTCGCGGAGACGAGGAACTGGTTGTTGAAGGTGTTCCCATCCAGGGAGAACTTTGGAGCTTCCACGAGGAAGGCCCCGTCCTTCTGCTGTAGCTTGCCATTGGCCAGGCGGAAGAGTGCGCCGGCGGGAATGTTCCCCTTGAGCTTGATGGTGCGTGTGAGCTTGGCATCCGGGCCGGTGCCGGTGCCGTTTGTGGCAAAGGTGTCTTCCACGGACACGCCATTCCATTCATAGCGGAAGGTGGGCACGCGCTTTGAATCGAGGGTGTATCCCTTCCAGATATACCCATCGTAGCGCTGTTCCTTGTTCCACGTGGGCCAGGAGGCTCCGCTGCTGCCATCCGCGACTGCAAACGCGGGAGTCACCTCCCCCGTGGGACGCAGGACATCGTAGCCCAGCGGTGCCTGGTAACCACCTCCTCGGCTGTTCCAGTGGCGGGCCGCATCCATGAAGGCGCCGCGCCATACCAGCGCGAGATTCATGCTCTCGGCGCTCCAGGCGATATTGATGCCGCCGGGATAGCCCACCGCGATGCCGCGATTGCCCGCGCCAGCAATGAAGTTGCGATAGATCATCGGTTCGCTACCCACGGCGAGTGGCATGCCGAGTGTGTCTGGCTTCTTTTTCGCATCGCCTTCCTTCCAGCCCTTGGGACGCCAGGTGGAGAGGGGAGTGATATCAAAGTCGGTGCCCTTCCACGCAGCGTAGATCTCGATGCCGCCACCCGCCTGGAAGTACTCCAAACGGAACTCATGCTCACCCTGATCGAGTTTCACACCAGCGCTCTTGATGCTTCCGGCAGGGTGGATGCCATCATATTCCACGACCTTTTTGCCATCGATGAGGATTCGTGCGCCATCATCCGACGTGAGGAAGAAGCGGTAGCTGCCCGTGCGCGGAGCGTGAATCTTCGCCGTGTACACCACGCCGAACTGGTTCTTGTAGTCGTCCAGCTTCACCTGGATCAGGTTGTCCTCGATGGTGCCTTCGCGATGTACCTCCGTCAGTTTGGAGAAGTCGGGGAGTTGCTTCCAGTCTCCCAAGTACATCTTGAACTTCAGCTCCTTGAGTCCTTCGCCTTCCGGGATGACCTTCATCTCGCCATTCATGGTCATGGCGTGGCCGGGGAAGGTGCAGACAAAAGGATAGACGCCCGCTTTCTCCGGAGCCGTGAAGCGGATGACCTCTCGCTCCTTGGGGTTCAGCATCTTTGTGTGAAACAGGATGCGAGGATCCTCAGGCAGCCAGTTGCGCTTGAGCGCGAGTTCCGGCGTCTCCATCTGTTTCATGGACAGTTCCACCACATTGGTGCCCGGTTTGCAGAAGACGAGGTTGTGCGGCAGGTCGTCGCCATTCTGAAACACCACCTCCACGGGTTGTCCGGGCCGCACGGTGAACTCGTTCTCATCATACTTCATCTGTGCGGTCATCGTATTGATGCGCACGGTCTGCATTTCCGGGGGCTCTGCGTGAAGGCAGAGAGCGGCGGACAGACACAGGAATGAGGGCAGGAGCTGCTTCATGGGCGAGGTGACTTTTTGCGAAAAGGGTGCGACATAACGAACAGTTTGGGCGGTTTCTATGCGACCTTTGGACGCGTTTTGTTAGAAACCTGCCAAGTGAGGGCACGGACGGGCTTCGGAGGGGATGAAGAAATTTTCTCCGAAAAGATGAAAGCATCCTGAAAAGGTTCTCGTTTTAACTTGCGCACACCGCTGGTATACCAGCAATATGCTACACCGACACTCCCATGTCTGACGCACCCACCGATTCCCTGAGCGACAGGGCCTACCACTATGTCCAGAAGAAGCTCCTCGCCGGGGAGTGGACCGCTGGAGACGTGCTCTCTGAGCTGGCCGTGGCCAAGGAGATGGGTATCAGCCGCACGCCGGTGCGCGAGGCCTTCCGCATGCTGGAGCAGGAGGGCGTGCTGGAGCAGGTGCCCCGCTTCGGCACCCGCGTGAAGGCGCTCGACCGGCGCGACCTGGTGGAACTCTATGAACTGCGCGAGGCTCTGGAGCCCTACGCGGTGTCCCAGGCCGCAGGCAAGCTCTCCGAAGCCGATGCGCACATGCTGGACACCCTCTGTCGGGAGATGAAGTCCGTGGCGGAGGAACTGCGCAGGAAGGGCAAGACGGTGCCCGATGCCGCGATGATGAAACGCCTGCTCTCCGCGGATCTGGCCTTCCACCAACTTCTCATCCGCGCGGCGGGCAACCGTCGTATGATGAAAATTGTGGCGGACAGCCGCCTGCTGGCCCGCATCTTCGCCACGCCCCGCCAGGAGCACGACCTTACCATCATCGAGGAGACGCACCGCTACCACATTCAGATTCTCGATGCGGTGAATGCAGGGAAGGGAGAGGTCGCTCGTACGCTGATGGCCGAGCACATCCGCGCCAGCATGAAGGAATCGCTCGATCACTATGACCAGCAGCGTGCTGCTGCTGAGGCGGATGCCGTGCCACTGGATCTGCCGGATGACATGATGAGCGAGTACCAGCGCATGGAGCGCAACGCCCGTCCCCGCAAACCACAGAAGCCCAGAGCTGCCTGAGTTCGCTCCTGACGCCCCGTTCCCCCTCGTCACAGGCAGCCACCGCTGTTGCATCATTTCCAGCTACTTCTTCCTATTCTGCATCATGACACGCTACACCTCTTCTCTACGCACCTCGTTGTGTGCGCTGCTCGCAGCCACTTCATTCTCGGCAGTCTCTGCGCTGGATCGCCTGGAATACAAGAATCCGGGACTGGCGGTGGACCTGGGCGTGGGACTCTGGGCATGGCCCGTACCGTGTGATGCGGATGGGGACGGGGACTACGACCTGATAGTCTCCTGCCCAGATAAGCCGTTCAACGGCATCTACGTCTTCGAAAATGTAACGGGGGATACGGCGAAGAACAAGATGCCTGTCTTCAAGCCCGGCCCGCGCCTGAGCAAGACCATGCACTACGTGATGCCGAGCTACGCGAAGGATGGCTCCATGCGCGTGCTGACACCTGGGCATGAGCACCTGAACTTTCTCAAGACTGGCCTCGATGAGAAGGTGAAACTTTCCGTGGAGGCGAAGTTCCACAAACCCCAGGGCAAGCAGCCCAAGGGACCCAAGATGCGCCACAACCAGTGGCGCTACGAGGACTACGATGGTGATGGCGTGACCGACCTCATCGTGGCCGTGGAAGACTGGAGCTACTACGGCTGGGATGATGCGTGGAATGCCGAGGGCAAGTGGACGAATGGTCCGCTGCATGGCTGGGTCTACTTCATCAAGAACACCGGCACCACGGAGAAGCCAACGTATGCCGAACCTCAGTTCCTCGAAGCGGATGGAAAGCGACTCGAAACTTTCGGCTGCCCCTCGCCAAACTTCGGGGACTACGATGGCGATGGTGACCTCGATCTGATCTGCGGTGAGTTCCTGGACAAGTTCACCTACTTCGAAAACATCGGCACACGCAAAGAGCCGAAGTACGCGAAGGGCATGAGGCTCAAGGGTGCAGATGGCAAGACTCTCGCCATGGACCTGGAGATGATTGTGCCGGTTGCCTTCGACTGGGATAAGGACGGCGACCTCGATCTCATCGTGGGTGATGAAGACGGCCGCGTCGCCTTCATGGAGAACACAGGCAAGCTTTCTGACAAGCGCGTGCCCGTCTTCAAGGCACCTGCTTACTTCCAGCAGCAAGCTGATACGCTGAAATGCGGCGCCCTCGCCACGCCGGTGGGCGTTGACTGGGATGGCGATGGCGACATGGACATCGTTTCCGGCAACACCGCAGGCTACATCGAGTTCTTCGAGAATCTGAGCGGTCCAAATGTCGCGGTACCCAAGTGGTCCGCACCGAAACGCCTGGAAGCGGGCGGCAAGGTCTTCCGCATTCTCGCCGGACCAAATGGCAGCATCCAGGGACCTGCCGAGGCGAAGTGGGGCTACACCACGCTGAACGTCGCTGACTGGGATGCTGATGGTCTGCCGGACATCCTCGTGAATGGCATCTGGGGCAAGGTGGAACTGCTGAAGAACGTCGGCACTCGGAAGGAGCCGAAGCTCGCCGCACCGCAAGCGATCGAAGTGGAGTGGACAGGTCCTGCTCCCAAGCCCGCTTGGATGTGGTGGAATCCCAAGGGGAAGGACCTGGTCACCCAGTGGCGCACCACCCCTGCGGTGTATGACTTCAACAAGGATGGTCTGCTGGATCTCGCCATGCTGGATCAGGAGGGTTACCTCGCCTTCTTCGAGCGCGCGAAGGTGGATGGCAAACTCGTGCTGAAGGCTCCGCGCCGTGCCTTCGTGGACGAAGCAGGCAAGCCGCTTCAGCTCAATGCCAAGACCGCCGGCGGCAGTGGACGTCGCAAGCTCTGTGTCACCGACTGGGATGGCGATGGCAAGTTCGACTTCCTGCTGAACTCCTCCAACGCCGACTTCCTCAAGCAAGTCGGCGAGAAGGACGGCAACTGGGTGATGAAGAACGCCGGCACGCTCGCTGAACGCAACATCGAGGGCCATGATGTGAGTCCGACCGTGGTGGACTTCGATGGTGACAAGATCCCCGACTTCCTCGGCGGTGCCGAGGATGGCCGCTTCTACTTCATGAAGAATCCTCGCAGCAAATAATCCCTTCGCACTCGCACGCCCCATCACAGTCATGAATCGCTTGCTTCTCACTCTCGCCATTGGCACCCTGCAATGCTCTCTCCAGGGAGCGGAACCTGCTGTGCTCAAACAAGAGTACATCTACGACACCGGCCCCTATCCGCAGATCCATGCGACGACCATTGTCGAGACTCCCACAGGTCTTGTCTCTGCCTGGTTCGGAGGCACGCATGAGAAGAATCCAGATGTGTGCATCTGGGTCTCCCGTCTGGTGGAGGGGAAGTGGACGGAAAGTGTGGAGACGGCGAATGGCGTACAGCCCGACGGCACGCGTCATCCCACATGGAATCCGGTGCTCTTCCAACCTAAGGATGGCCCTCTCATGCTGTTCTACAAAGTTGGTCCAAATCCAGAGCAGTGGTGGGGCGAACTCAAGACCTCCATGGATGGTGGCAAGACCTGGAGCGCGGCACGCAAGCTGCCTGAAGGGATTCTTGGCCCCATCAAGAACAAGCCTGTGCAACTCCCCAACGGAGACATACTGAGCCCCACCAGCAACGAGACCCATGAGAAGCCCAGCAAATGGTCTGTGCACTTCGAGCGCAGTAGCGACCTCGGCAAGACCTGGCAGAAAATCGGACCGGTGCACGATGGCGTGACCATTCAGGCCATCCAGCCCAGCATCTTGAGTCTTGGCAATGACACCCTGCTCGCGCTGGGGCGCTCCCGCCAGGACCGCGTGTTTGAGGTACGCAGCACCGATGGCGGCAAGACGTGGGGGGAGATGACGCTTGGCACATTGCCCAACAACAACAGTGGCACGGACGCCGTCACCCTGAAGGATGGTACCCATCTCATCATCTACAACCACATCGGAGGCACCCCGGGGAAGTGGGGTGGCAAGCGCACGCCGCTCAATCTGGCAGCGTCAAAGGATGCCAGGAATTGGGATGCTGCCTTGGTTCTGGAAAGCGAGCCCGGCGAGTACAGCTACCCAGCCATCATCCAGACAAGCGATGGACTGGTGCACATCACCTACACGTGGAAGCGGCAGAAGGTGAAGCATGTGGTCGTTGATCCCGCGAAGCTGATGCTGAAGCCGATCATCAATGGCGAGTGGCCGAAGTGAAGGCCTGGATGGCAAGCCACACTCCTGCACCCATGAAGGTCTCCTTCGTTTCATTCATGACTGCTGCCTCTTGCGCACTCGTTGAGCCTGCTTGCCTAAGGGCGGCCGATGCTGCGAGTGATGGAGTGGCGACGAATAGCATCGGCATGAAGCTGGTCCACATCGCGCCCGGCAAGTTCCGCATGGGGCAGGACGGACCACTGTCGCAGTACAATCTAAAGAAGGACCCGACGAAGTTCGATGATGCGGACTACGATGAAATGCCGGCGCATGAAGTGGTGCTCACGAAGGCGTTTCATCTGGGTACGACGGAGGTGACCCTTGGACAGTATCGTGAATTCAAACCCGGCTTCGGCAAAGGCGATGACGACGAAGCGGTCATAGGAATCAGTTGGACGGAAGCGAAGGAATTCTGCGCATGGCTTTCGAAGAAGGAAGGCCGCACCTACCGCCTCCCGACCGAGGCGGAGTGGGAATACGCGTGCCGTGCGGGGACGACGACGTTCTTCCATACGGGAGATGCGTTGCCTGCGGGTTTCCACAAGTGGAATCGCGATGCAGGTGGGCGTGGCTTCATCTTCCCGGATGGCAAGCTGCCGGCGGAGTATGCGCCGATTGAAGAGTCGGCCAATTTCACCGTGGGAAAGACGCCAGCCAATGCATGGGGACTCTATGACATGCACGGAAATGTGGCCGAGTGGTGTGAGGATTGGTATGGCCCCTACGAAGGTAGTGAGCAGACAGATCCTCTGGGGCGTGCAGATGGAGACTTTCGCGTGATTCGTGGCGGTAGCCAGTCCGTGCAGACACGCTTGCTCCGCTCCGCCAACCGTGGTGGATGGCTGCCTGATACGAAGAACGATAAGACAGGATTCCGCGTGGTGCTTGGCGAACCTCCACCAGGCAAGCCACTCCCGCTCGCGGCTCCAGCCTTGAATGCGGCGAATGTGAGTCAGAGCTTCCCCAAGATTGAGCGCGCGCGTGTCGACATTCCCTTCTTCTCCGGACCGAAGCCGTACGTGAAGATCCCACCGGATAGCTATGGTCCTCTCTTCACGAGACACAACCACAGCCCCGCCATCGCGGAGTGTCTCAATGGTGACCTGCTGGCTATCTGGTACTCCTGCGTGAATGAGCCGGGCACGGAGCTCAACAACCTCGCCAGTCGCTTGCGCCTCGGCTCGGAGGAATGGGAACCTGCGTCACTCTTCTGGGATGGGCCGGATGTGAACGATCATGGTCCGAAGCTCTGGTGGGATGGAGATCGCACGCTGTACTTTTTCACACGTGGGCTGAACGAAAACCTCATCCGCACTTCCACGGACAACGGCGCGACCTGGAGCAAAGCGCAGACGACCCTGCCGGTGTGCGAATGGGGAAATGCTCCCATCCGCACGAAAGAGGGCTACCTGGTAATAACCACAGACGTGCCGTCCACCACCTTTAACATCAGCCGTGATGGCGGGAAGACCTGGGCCTCTCCAGTTATTGCTGAGAAGTCGAAGCAGAATCGCAGAGGCAGTGGTGCACGGCATGTGGGCATCCATGCACCCATCGTCCAGCTTGCTGATGGAAGGCTGATGACCGTGGGACGCCAGGATGATGTGAAGGACCAGGCAAGATATGAAGGCAAGACATCCGTGAGCTACACCAGCGACTGGGGACAAACATGGACGTATGACACGATTGATTTCCCCGCAATCAGCACCGTGCAGCGTCCTGTTCTTATGCGCTTGAAGGAGGGACCTCTGCTCTTCTGCTCCTACACCGACCCGATTCGTGAATGGAAGAATCGCAAGGGCATGAAGTTCAAGAACAGCTCCGGTGGCGAGTTTACCGGCTACGGTCTCTTTGCCGCGCTTTCCTTTGACGAAGGCAAGACCTGGCCGGTGCGGCGTCTCATCACGAAGGGTGGTGAGAAACGCACGCTCAACACCATCGATCGCGGCATGTTCGAGATGAGTGATACCATGGCAGAGCCCCAAGGCTACCTCGCCGCCACGCAGACGCGTGATGACCACATCCAGCTCATCACGAGCAAGAATCACTACGTCTTCAATCTCGCCTGGCTGAAGTCGCTGCCTGCCGTGCCGGCAGATTGATTGCTTTATCGGTGACATTCAATTCGAATGACCTTGCATATTCGACCTGCAGAACAAACCCACCGCGTTGTCATGAGCTATCTCCGGTCGCGCCCTGAAGGGGCGCAGGAGCCCAGCCCAGGGTTAGGGAGCCTTGGCGACCGACACCCTGGGTGGGCAGCAATAGGGAACTCGACTCTGAAGGAGTCGCGGAGTTGTTCAATTCGGTATGCAGCATTGCAGAACCAGCGCCTTTCTTTTGCGCAGTCTATTTCACACGGCTCGATAGCACTCATGAAGTCCATCCGTTGTTGCCTGTCGCTGCCATTGTTTCTGTTCATTCTGGGGGTGTCGTCACCTGCCCAGGATTCGAAGCCCCTGCCTCCCATGCTCCATCTCCCCGGCTCAGAGGGAGATGAGTCAAAGATCGAATATGACACCCTGCCGTTGCTCAGCGGCGCCCACTCCGTCGTCTGTGCTCCAGACTCGCAGTGGAAGTTCCAACTGCACAATTACCTCCTGCACCATGATGGCAAGTTCTGGTGCATGTGGAGCCATGGGCCGGTGGTAGAAGATGTGCCCACGCAACATGTGCGTTACGCCACCAGCGAGGATGGATTGAAGTGGAGCGAATCCAAGATGCTGAGTGGTCCGCCCGCGGAAGGTCGAGCTTACATCGCGCGTGGCTTCTGGGTGCGGGATGGTGAACTGCTCGCACTCGCCGCCAGCTACAAGGGGAAGGGCGCCTTCGGCGTGGACAAAGACCTGAAGCTTGTCGCCTTCGCCTACAACAAGGCGGATGACTCTTGGAAGGAGAAAGGCGTGCTCTATGAGAATGCCATCAACAACTTCACCCCGCAGAGGCTCTCCACCGGGGAGTGGATGATGACCCGCCGTGATGCACGTTTTAACGTATCCATGCTCATCGGTGGCACGAAGGCGCTCAATGACTGGCAGGCCTTTCCCGTGGTGGATCGCAAAGAAGCCATGGCCACCAGCAAGTTCAGCCCAGACGAGCCCGTGTGGTGGGAGCAGCAGGATGGGACCCTCGTCTCTGCCATTCGTGACAATGGTGGCTCCCTGCGCCTTTTCCGTTCGGTATCCCGTGATCACGGCCACACCTGGAGCGCACCGGAGAAGACGAACTATCCCAATGCGACCAGCAAACTCTTCACCCTGCAAACCAGCCGGGGCTTCCGCGTGCTCGTCTCGAATGCCAATCCCAAGATTGGCCGCCGTGAGATGCACCTCGCCGTTTCACAGGATGGCCTCACCTTCACCCGCATGGCTCTGCTGGGCATCCCACAGGACAAGCCTTCCACGCTGCAGTATCCCCACGTCATCGAGCATGAGGGCAGCTTATACATTGCTTACTCGCGCACCAAGGCCAACACAGAGCTGCTGAAGGTCTCGCTGGATGATGTGGAGCGCTTGCTGAAAGGCGAGCTTCCTGCACGGCAGCCCGTCGCCATCAGCGCGCCTGCCAGACCCGCGGACAGCGCGACGGTACTGGCCATTCCAAATCTCGTAGCGTTTTGGGACTTCCAGGAAATCGCCGGACAAGCCAGAGCCTCGAAGGGTGGAGACCACGCCTATGCACTACAGGAAATGCAAGGCCCGGTCGCTCAGGTGGAGGATGGTGTCTTTGGTCCGTATGCCGCACGCATCAAACGAGGTCAATGGCTCATGGTACCTCGCAAGGACATGGGAGCGCTGGATATTCATGGCAAGGATGCTCAGGTCACCGTGGTAGCTTGGGTGAAGCGCGGGGATAAGGCCTCCTGGCAGGCCATCGGCGGCGTGTGGGATGAGACGCGGAAGAAGCGGCAGTACTGTCTTTTCCTCAATGCGCCTCGCGGCACGAAGGCGGATGAGATGAAGCGGTATCCGCTGGCCAATCGCATCCATGGCCATGTCTCCGCAGTGGGAGGTCCCACACCGGGCGACGAGTTCTGCATTACCTACTCCAGCGGCGCCACGGAGATTCCGTTCAATTCATGGCAGTGCCTCGCCATGAGCTATGATGGCAAGGCCTCGCGTGTCTTTGTGAATGGGAAGCTCGACTCGCTGGAGCAGTACAACCCCTTTCCGTATCCCGATGGTCTGTTCGATGGCGGTGCGGATGGCGCTGACTTCACCGTGGGCGCAGTGCATCGTGGCGGCTCCTGGGGGAACTTCTTTGATGGGCGCATGGGCGGTCTCGCCATCTTCAACCGTGCCTTGAGTGAAGACGAATTGGCGAAGCTGGCAGCCCTGACTCCCAAGCAAAACACCAAGCCCAAGCCTGTGGTCAAGTCAGGTGACCAGTCTGCTGCCGTTGACCGTGCCAAGCGCGAGTGACGAGAATACGCCGCTGTCTCCATCATCTCCGCACCTTCCTCATGACTGCCTCCTTTCCGTCTTCTTCCACCCTTCGCTACGCGTGGATCATCGTTGCTCTGCTGTTTCCTGTTGCGCTGCTGAACTATCTTGACCGGCAGATGATTGCCTCCATGAAGGTGTCCGTGATGAAGGACATCCCTTCGGTGGGATCGGAGGAGAACTGGGGGCACATGCTGGCGCAGTTCAAGTGGGTGTACGCCTTCTTCAGTCCCATCGGTGGGTACATCGCTGACCGTTTCAGCAAGCGCTACACCATTTGCACGAGTCTCTTTGTGTGGTCGGCGATTACCTGGTGGACGGGCCATGCTTCCAGCTTTCAGGAACTCATGTGGGCGCGCTCCCTCATGGGCATCAGCGAAGCGTTCTACATTCCTGCCGCCCTGGCACTCATTGCGGACTACCACAGCACTCTCACTCGTTCGCGCGCGGTGAGCATCCACCAGATGGGTATCTACTGCGGTGTCATCGTGGGTGGTTTTGCAGGTTATGTGGCGGACGCTCCGAGCCTGGGGTGGCGCTGGGCATTCGATGTGACGGGTATCGTCGGGGTGCTGTATGCCATTCCGCTTCTGATCTTCTTAAGGGACAAGTCGCGCTTCGGGACTGGCGATGCTGCGGCTGCTGCGGAGCCCGTTCAGGAGAATGAACTCAGCAAGTTGGGCAGGGCGTTGCGGCTCCTCTTTGGGAATGCCTCCTTCATCCTCCTCGTGCTCTACTTCACCTTGCCTGCCATCGCGGCCTGGGTGGTGCGCGATTGGATGCCCGCCATTCTGCAGAAGGAGTTCAACATCTCCCAAGGCAAGGCGGGCGTCTCCGCCGCTCTCTACTGGCAGGCCGCTGCGCTGGTCTCTGCCATCTTCGCCGGATGGCTGGCGGACAGGTGGATGCGCCGCACGCAGCGTGGCCGCATCTACGTGAGCGCGCTCGGCATGGCGTTAATCGTGCCTGCACTCTTCAGCGTGGGGAATGCTCCCGGCATGCATTCCTTTGGTCTGGCCATCTTTGGCCTCATCCTTTTTGGCATGGGTTGGGGATTCTTTGACATCAACAACATGCCGATCCTCTCGCAGATTGTGCGTCCCGACCTGCGAGCCACCGGCTACGGCATCATGAATTTTGTGAGCATGATGTTCGGCGGCGTGGCGGACTGGAGCTTTGGCTACATGCGCGACCGCCATGTGCCGCTCAATGTCATCTTCACCGCTTTCGCCGGTGTGTGCGTCCTGTCTGCGCTGTTGGTGCTCATGATCCGTCCGCGCGACACGGAGACATCTCATTCCCAGAACTGACCCATTCATGACCCAAGCAGCCTCGCCCGCCTACCGCGGCATCATCCCGCCCATCATCACTCCCCTCAAAGATCGCGACACGCTTGATGTCGCCGGACTGGAGAGGCTCGTCGAGCACATGCTGGGTGGGGGAGTGCATGGCATCTTTGCCCTCGGCACCACGGGAGAGGCGCCGAGCCTGAGCTACCGTCTGCGGCGGGAGATGGTGGAGCGCACCTGCAAGCTGGTAGCGGGTCGCGTTCCGGTGCTCGTGGGAATCACAGACACGTCCTTCGTGGAGAGCGTGGAGCTGGCCCGTTTCTCCGCGGAGCAGGGTGTGAAGGCCGTGGTGCTCTCCGCGCCTTATTACTTCCCCGTGGGTCAGCCAGAACTGGTGGAGTACGTGGAAGACCTCGTGCCGGAACTGCCGCTGCCCGTCTTCCTCTACAACATGCCCAGCCATACGAAGGTGACCTTCGAGCTGGATACCGTGCGCCGCGCCATGCAGCTCCCCGGCGTCGTGGGGCTCAAGGACAGCTCGGGCAATATGGTGTATTATCATCAACTGGTCCGCGAGCTGGCCCAGCGCCCTGACTGGAGTCTGCTGGTGGGGCCGGAGGAACTGCTGGGAGAAAGCGTCCTGCTCGGCGGCCACGGCGGTGTGTGTGGCGGAGCAAATCTCTGCCCGCGTCTTTATGTCGCCCTTTATGAGGCTGCGGTGCGGAACGACGTGCATCGCGTGATGGAACTGCACGCGCAGGTGATGCGCATCTCTTGCACCGTTTACAAGGTGGGCCGCTATGGCTCCGCCTTCATCAAGAGCGTGAAGTGCGCCCTGAGCGTGCTTGGGATCTGTGATGACTTTCTGGCCGAACCCTTCCACCGCTTCCGCGAGCAGGAGCGTGAACGTGTCGGCGCCTTCCTCACCGAGTTCGGCATCACGCGCGATCGTGCCTGGCCTGCGGCAGCCAATCTCGTTTCCTGAGCAACGAAAGCCACCCGTGATCATGATCCGAGTATCACTGCCACAACCGACCGGGATCAGCATCTCGCGCGAGTATGGCTGGCTTGGGAAGGCGGGTCTTTCTGCGTAAGGACAGCAAACCACTGGTGGTCATGCCTCGTGAATTACACCCACAATATCAGGATGATCCTGGACGGGCACATCGACACAATCGCGCGCACATGGACACTCCCGATTCGGAAACTCAGTCGCGAAGCGACGACCGCATCTTAGCCTGGCCTTTCAAGGCCGGGTTGTCCCCAGAAACCCATCGTGTCGCGGAGCGACACCCGAACCCGTGGCGATCACGAACCCGTGTCCGCCTACCGGTTCGCACTTCGTTTTGCATGCCATTGTTGGCGACCGTACCACGAACAACTTAACGCTTGTTTCAATAATTGTATCGATGCAAATTCGGTGTGAACAAACTCGTCCCTCTCATCATGGCATGTGCCACCAACGATGCGGCCCCCAAACAGCCTCGCACCGGTCCTTGATACCCAACGCACTGCTCCAAAAACGATAGTTCGTTCTGCCAAATTCTGACTTTTCGGCCCCTTCGTCTCTCACTCGCCGCCTCCTTCTCCAAGCCCCATCTTCTAACCTTCCTCTGCCATGCCCAAAGCAAGCCGCAAAAAGCCATTCGCATCCCTCCGTCCCGCCGTGCAACTCATCGCCAGCGGTGACCTCCGTCTCTCCGCAAACCAGACCTGCTGGCCGGCGCAGCATGCCATGGAGACGGCACTGGGCGAAGCGCTCGCCGCAGAGGGATTCGATCTCGTCCGCTCACATCCGTACAAGGAAGATGAGAAGCACGGCTTCATCGCCAGCCAGCGCGAGGGCATCGAAGTCTTCCGCAGCATCGATCCCGACGCGCCGCTCATTGTGGCAGAGGCGGTGTGGCAGTATTCGCACCATGTGCTGGCAGGACTCACCACCCATCGTGGCCCCATCCTCACCGTGGCGAATTGGTCCGGCCAGTGGCCTGGTCTCGTGGGCATGCTGAATCTCAATGGCTCCCTCACCAAGGCCGGAGTGCGCTACTCCACGCTGTGGAGCTTGGATTTCACGGACGCCTTCTTCAAGAGCAAGCTGCGCCAGTGGCTGAAGACTGGCAAGGTGACGCATGACCTCAGCCATGTGAAGAAACTGGACAAGGTAAAGGTGCCCGCGCAATCCGCAAAACTGGGCGCCCACCTCGGGCAGGAATTGCGCTCTCAGAAGGCCATCCTCGGCATCTTCGATGAAGGTTGCATGGGCATGTTCAACGCCATCATCCCGGACCACGCCTTGCACGCGTGTGGTGTCTTCAAGGAACGCCTCAGCCAGTCCTCACTCTTCTACGAAACCATGAAGACTCCAGATGACGAGGCCCATGCGGTGCTCGCGTGGCTGGAGAAGAAGGGAATGAAATTCCACTTCGGCAAGGATCACGCCACCGAGCTCACGCGCGAGCAGGTGCTCCTGCAGTGCAAGATGTACATCGCCGCCCTGCGCATCGCCGATGATTTCGGCTGTGACTCCATTGGCATCCAGTACCAGCAGGGGCTCAAGGATCTGCTTCCCGCGAGTGACCTCGTGGAAGGCACGCTCAACAATGCCGACCGACCCCCGGTCACCAGCCGCGATGGTACCCATGTCCTCTACAAGGGTGAGCCTCTCGTCCATTTCAATGAGGTGGACGAATGCGCGGGCCTCGATGGCTTGATGACCTGCCGCGTGCATCAGGCACTCGGGCAGCCCGTGGAATCCACGCTGCACGACGTGCGCTGGGGTGAGCAGTATGGCGATGACTACGTGTGGGTGCTGCTCATCAGTGGCGCCGCGCCACCGGCGCACTTCATCAAGGGATGGAAGGGAGCCGATGGCCACCGCCAGCCCACGATGTATTTCCCCAATGGCGGCAGCACCTTGCGTGGTGTCTCGAAGCCGGGCGAGATCGTGTGGTCACGCATCTACGTGGAGAACGAAACCCTGCACATGGACATCGGCCGTGGTGGTGTGGTGGAGCTCCCGAAGGCCGAAACCGAACGACGCTGGCAGGCCACCACGCCGCAGTGGCCCATCATGCATGCGGTGACCTATGGCGTGAGCCGGGATCAACTCATGGCCAAGCACAAGGCCAATCACATTCAGGTGGCCTATGCCAATGATGCGAAGGCAGCGGACCATTGCCTTTTCACCAAGGCCGCCTTCGCGCGCGAACTCGGCATCAAGGTGAACGTGTGCGGCTCGCGGACCCGTACCAAGGGATGGTGAGCTGAGGAAGAAAGTAGTCCGCCGAGCCTCGGCGGTGCGTGACAAGCACCAATGACAGCAACCCAACTTCTGGGGTGCATCAACGCTGTTGTGTCATTGGAAATTCAGGAGACGCCCTGACCGCCGAAGCTCGGCGGATTACTTTCCCAACCGTAGTTCCAGAATATCCTCCTCGCCATCGATCTCATCGATGTGCGATGCAATCTTCACAAAACCAAGTTGTGCGGCGAGGGCCTGTGACGGCAAGTTGTCTGGCCGGATGGTCATGATGAACTCGGTGACGCCATGGTTGTCGGTGGCCCAGTGCATCATGGCTTTCGCCGCTTCGCGGGCGTAGCCCTTGCGTCGGTACTCGGGGAACACGCTGAACCCAAACTCCACCGCGTAGGGCGAGTAGGGCTGTAGATACTCGGGCGCTGGAGCCGTGTGAAAGCCGATGTCACCCACCATCGTGCGGGTCTCGCGGTCGACCATGGCCCGCATGAGCCAGGGTTGGAGGTTTGGGTCAGCCTCGAGCTGGCCGATTCTCAGGTCCAATACATAGCGGTAATCGGGTTCTGGCCACTCCGGAGGCACCGTGGCGCCCAGGATCCATGAGCACTGGTCGGTGTCATGCGCGAGCGAGGCACGCATGAAATCCAGCGTGAAAGGCACAAGGTCGAGACGTGATGAAGCGATGAGCATCAAGGACTCACTACGAATGGCACAGCGGGGATGTGGCGTCCACAGCGGCGGCGTTCGGAGATTGAAAGATAAGTCTTGCCTCCATTGAACGTATTGTGACAAGATAGTACGAACCTGCTATTGCCATGAACTCGACTTCCTCAACTGTGGAGGGCGCGGGACTGGTGCCGGGGCTGCCCGCCTTTCTAGACGGCTACCCAGACGGCACACGGATGTTGCTTGAAGCCAAGGCCTTTCAACCCGTTGCGCATGCGCCTATTTTCAAGGCGTTCTGCAGAGTGGCGGGACCGGCCCTGGACTGGCTGAAGCATCCGACGAACTCGGCCATCGCCATCGCCTGCACGCTCGCTGCGCCGCTCATCGGGCTGATGCTGTTGCCGCTGTTCCTGATCCTCCTGCCTGCCGCGCTGATTCTCGGATTCATCGGGATCGCCGCAGCTTCCATCAACACGGATAGCTGACGCGCCCTGTCACTCCGAGACCCTCCGGTGATTTTTTACGTCTCGCGAAGAGCGGAGGCGATGGGGAGCCTTGCAGCACGAATGGCAGGGAAGATGCCTCCGAGCAGGCCCAACACGCTCGCCCAGATGATGGCGAGTATGAGCAGGGTAGGGGTGACCGCGAAGGCGAAGGACACCTGGCTGAAAGTCTGGAAGTTCATGGTCGCTGCTTGATAGCCATCGAAGAGCAGCCAGGCCAGCCCGGCGCCGAGAGCGCCACCGGCGAGAGCCAGCACGAGCGACTCCGCCAGCACCGACATCACCACCGGGAGAGAGCCGAATCCCAGCGCTCTGAGGGTGGCAATCTCCCGCGTGCGTGAGGATACCGCGCTGTACATCGTGTTGAGCGCACCAAAGAGAGCACCGAGCGCCATCATCCCTGCGATGAACTTGCCGATGCTCGTGATGAAGTCGGAGGTGGCGGTGGATTGCTCTGCGTAGAATTCTTTCAAGGTATGCACCTTGATCTTGAGCTGCGGATTGGTCGTCAGTGCGTCTTTGAATTCGGAGAACGAACCCACCGAGGCGAGGCGGACATACACTGACTGGAAGGCATTGGGCCGGTTGTAAGCGGGCTGCAGCACGGCCGCGTCCGTCCAGAGTTCAGACTCGGCTGCTCCACCGCCGGAGGTGAAGATCCCGACCACTTCCCAGGTGTTCACTCCGATCTTGAGTGAATTTCCCACGGTCAATCCGCCAAAGGCCCTCGCAGCCCCGGCGCCGACCATGATTTCATTCTTGCCGAACTCAATGCGGCGTCCCTGCACCATCTGGATGTTTCCCCGAATGTCGAAGGCAGTCGGTTCTACGCCACGCAGCGGCACATTCGCAGGAGTGCCCGTGGTGATCTTCGGCAGGTCGATGATGACGAAGAGTTCCGCGGAGGCGAGGGGGGCATCATTGGCACGCGCCACACCGGGAGTGTCGCTGATGAGTCGTGCTTCGTCTTTGGTGAGATTGCTGGTCATCTCATTATCCGCACCACTGCGCATGACGATGGCCACATCTTCAGAACCGGAAGCCGTCATGGCATGACGGAAACCTTCTGCTATGGACAACACACCGACGAGGGTGCCCACTACACCCGCGATGCCGATCGCGGCGGAAGTGGAGGCACCCAGACGCGCCGGGATCGTGCGGATGCTGAAGCCAACCACGGAGACAATTTGCTGAAGCAAGTTCATCTTGAAAAGGGAGTTGAGTCGGTCCGGGGAGGATTATCCGTTGCGGCGCAGTGCTACGGCGATCTGGAGCCTCATGGCCTGGATGGCCGGGAGCGCTCCAGCCACCAGGCCCAGAGCGAGGGCCATGCAGGCACCAATGATGAGATCCTTCTGCGGGAGGAAAAAGACTGGCAGCACGCTCGGAGCAGGGCTTCCACCCACACCGATGGCCCAGGCGATACCGAGGCCAATAAGACCTCCCAGCAGGGCGATCACACAGGACTCAAGCAGCACGAGCATCAGCACGAGGCCGTTGGTGAAGCCCATGGCCTTCAGCACCCCCAGCTCTTCGGTGCGCTCACGCACGGATTGGGTCATGGTATTGCCTGCCACCAGCAGGATGGTGAAAAACACCGCACTCACCACGGCGAACATGATGGTGCCGATGTCGCCAAGTTGCTCCGCAAACCCTGCCATCATCGCGCCTTCTGGCTCCGTCTTGGTCTCATAGGCGGAGTTTGCGAACTCTTCGTCGATGGTCTTCGAGATGGATGCGGCCTTGTCCTTGTCCGCCACGCGGATCCCAAACCAGCCAATCTCACCTTTGCCACGCTCGCGTGCTTCATCAAAGAAGTCGTAGCGGAAGTAGAAGGAGGTGAGATCCGCGCCCTTCCGCTGGGAAGTGTACACGCCCACGATCTGAAATTCCCAATGGGTCTTGCCCTTGGGTTCGCCCCAAATGGGTGCCGTGAGAGGAATGGTGTCACCAATCTTCCAGCCAAAACGTTTCAGGGTGACCTCTCCCACAATCGCGCCATGGCGCACCTTCAGCCATTCCGCTTTCTGTTCCGCGGGCAAGTCGAACTCCGGATACATTGCCAGGAAGGACTCAGGCTCCACCGCGATGGTGGCGAAGAAGTTTTTTGAGTCATTCTGATAGATGCCGCCGAACCATGACTGCGGCGCTACAAGGGTGACTCCCGGCACCTTGGTGATGCGTGACTCATAGCTGCTGGGAATGCTCTGGATGATAGAGACCTTGTGCCGGGTCACCAGGCGATCCGCATCCGCCATGTTCACACCACTGTTGAAGGCCGCCTTGATGCACGCCAGGAATCCGTACAGCAGAAACGCGACTAGGATCGAAAGGACCGTCAGCGAAGTCCGCAGCTTCTTCCGTTTGAGGTTGCTCCAGACGAGGGAGAGGAATTTCATGGCAGATCAGATGGGAGGCGAAAGTGAAAACAGGGTGTTGGAGAGGCTCCGTCAGGATGTCCGGGTGTGCTTATGGAGTTCCTCCGCTGGATCCGGGACCAAACAGTTTGGTGGAGCCATCGGTAGATGCAGCTTCAGGTTCGGATGTTGTCTCATGCGGTGAACCGGAAAACTCGTTGTCTATCTCTTGTGAGATGGCCAGGCGTTGGTCTTTGTCGATGCACCGAATCACGAACCATCCAACTTCATCCTTGGCGTGCTGGCGCTTGGATTGGTTGAAGAAGTCGTAGCGGATGTAGACGCAAGTCACGTCTGTGGTCTTCTTGGTTCCTGTGTTGATGCCGACGACCTGGAAGTCCCACTGGGTTTTTCCCCCAGGTTCACCCCAGATGGGTGAAGTGAGTGAGATGGTGTCGCCCACTTTCCAGCCGAACCGCTTTGCGGTTTCCTCTCCCACAATGGCTCCATGAGGTACTTTCAGCCACTCCTCCTTTTGAACGGACGGAAGTTTGAACTCCGGAAACACCGTAAAGAATGAGGTAGGTTCGACCACGAGGGTGGTAAAGAAGTTCTTCGGGTCGTTCCGATAAATGCCACCGAACCAGGTTTGCGATGTCACATGCGTCACGCCAGGTATCTTGGCGATTCGAGTCTCGTAGCTGGTGGGGAGGGTTCGAATGAGCGAGACCTTGTGCCGGGTGAAGACACGCTTGCTGTCTCCTGTGCCAATGCCCAGGGCGGAGCCTGCCTTGTCGCAAGCCACGGGACCAGATGAAAGCATCGCCATCATGAAGAGCATGGTCGTCCACCCTGCCCGCAATTTCTTGCGCTTCAGATTTCGGACGAGTTCGGGAAGTTTCATCCTTGGGGAAGGAGCAAGAGTTGTGACTGATTCGTTGGCGGTTACGAGTTGCCTCCTGCCAACCTGCAACTCCTAACCTCTGACCAATGCTTGCTTCACGCCACCGGCTCCGTAGAGAGCTGACCCTTGTCGAGGTGAAGCGTGCGCGAGGCTCTCGCAGATGCATGCGGGTCGTGCGTGACCATCACAATGGTCTTGCCGTGGTCCTTGTTCAGCGTCTGCAGCAGGGTCAGGATTTCATCACCGGACTTGCGGTCAAGGTCACCGGTCGGCTCGTCGCAAAGGAGGATCGTGGGGTCAGTCACAATGGCGCGGGCAATGCCCACGCGCTGCTGCTCACCACCTGACATGGTGCGGGGATAGTGCTTCATGCGGTGGGAGAGGCCCACAGCTTTGAGCGCGATTTCCACGTGCTTCTTACGGTCGGCCTTGGAGAGATGGGTCAACAGCAGGGGGAGTTCGACATTGCGCTCTGCGGTGAGTACCGGGAGCAGGTTGTAGAACTGGAAGACGAATCCCACATTCCGTGCGCGCCAGGCGGCGAGCTGTCCGTCGGAGTATTGATCGATGCGCTCACTGCCGATGGTCACCGAGCCATGTGTGGCGCGATCCAGTCCACCCATGAGATTGAGCAGGGTGGACTTGCCGGAGCCGGACGGGCCCATGAGCGCGAGGAATTCGCCCTTCTTCACTTCCACGTCCAGACCGGAGAGGACATGAATCTCCTCCGAGCCACGCTTGAAGTTCTTGGAGACACTTTTGATGTCCACGAGGATGTCGTTCGATGTGCTCATGATTTCTTTTCCGTGACTTTCGTTCCGTCCTTCAGGCCGGTGGGTGCATTCAGTACCAGACGTTCGCCTGCATTGATGCCGGCAGTGACTGTGGAGGTCTCGGCATCGGTGCCATTGACCGTGATGGCCCGGCGTTCCACGCGGCCATCCTTCACGACCCAGGCCACATCTTTGCCGCCATCTTGATGGACGGCTTCCTTTGGTACGATGACCAGGCGCTGAGGTTTCTCAGCCGCGGAAGGCGAGGCTGCCAGCTCCTGTGGCGCACTATGGAAGGCGACCTTCACACCCATCTCGGGAAGGATGCGGGGGTCCAGTTTGTCGAACCCAATGCGAACCTTCACCGTGGCTTTCTGCCGGTCCGCCGTGGGGATGATAGCGATCACCTTGGCGGGAATCTTCCAATCGGAGTACGCGTCCAACTTCGCCTCGACAGGCTGGCCAGCCTGTACCCGGTTGATGTAGCTTTCGCTCACGTCGACCTCGATCTCGAGGGAGTTCATGTCCACGATGGTGCAGATGCCGGTGCGTGTGAAGCTGCCGCCTGCGGACATGGGGGAGATCATTTCGCCCGGCTGGGCATTCTTGGAAGTGACGATGCCAGTGAAGGGGGCACGGACGATGGTGTCATCCACCTGCTGCTTCCACTGGGCGACTTCGCGCTCCGCCACCACTACGTCGGCGGTCTGGCGCACGAGTTTGGCAGCCAGAGCTTTGGTTTCAGCATCGGCCTTGTTCAGGTCAGACTGGCTGGCGGCTTTGGATTGAGCCAGTTCGCGGAAACGCTTGAGCTCCTGTTCTGCGAAGACCGCATTGGGCTTGGTTTCCTCCAGGGCTTTTCGCGCAGAGTCGAGTTGTGCTTCTGCAAGGCGAAGGCTCGCTTCGGTGTTGGAGGCATCAAGATGGGCGACAATCTGTCCCTGTTCCACCTTCATGCCCTCTTCCACGAGTACTTCCATCACCTTGCCGGTGACCTTGGCAGATACCGTGGCGATACGGCGTGCCGTGACATAGCCGGAGCCATTGAGCACGGCACGTTGAGACGGGGCGGATCCTCCGTTGCCTCCTGATGACTGTTCCTTGGCCACAGCCACCTCGACGGCGAGGGGCTTTGGACGCATGAACCACCATGTGACTCCACCTGCAACTGCAAGCAAAATCACGATGGTGGGCAATAACCAGGCAGGGCGCTCCTTCTTGGGCATCGCAGAGCGATCAATTCGGAGACCATCGAGCGACACTTTCTCAGCACTCATGGGAATGGGGGGAGTCATCAGCTAACAAGGCGTTGCCTTTGAGATCAAATGCAATCTGAAACGAACGCATCATTCCAAGGCTAGGCACCACCGTCAGCGATGTGACATGCATTCCCATGGGGAAAAGGTGGACGATCCGGCGTTGCAACTAGAGGGTCTGGCAGAGCTCTTCGAGCTGCTCGGCGCACTTGCCCCAGCCCTCGTGGAAGCCCATCTTCTCATGCGCCTCGCGGTCTTCTGCCTTCCAGTGGCGGGCAATGGCGGTGTAGTTCGTCTTTCCATCGCTCGCGTCTTCCAGCAGGATGATGCCCGTGAAGAAGGGCTTCTCGGAGGGGATCCACGCTTCCGTGTAGGCATCGGTGAAGACGATTTTCTCGTTTTCTACCACTTCGAGATAAACGCCCTTGTTGGGATATTCATTGCCTTCCGGGTCGCACATCACGACGAGGCTTCTGCCGCCGGCGCGCACGTCCGTTTCGACTTTGGAGAGGGTCCAGGGTTTGGGGACGAACCACTGCTTCATCAGCTCGGGAGTGGTCCAGGCCTTGAAGATTTTTTCCTTTGAGGTGTTGAGTACACGCTTGAGGACGAGGTCGAGGTCCGTGATGGTTTCGTTGGCGGCGGCGGTAGTGGAGCTCATGTCTGTTGGATTGGCTGGAGGTCTTGTTTTTCGTTTTTGAGTTCGGCGTCATCGCCCGTGCGTTGCGCCTTTCATTGCCATGACGAACCTGTCAGTTCTCGCGGGACATTTCGACGATACTTTTCTGAAAAAAGTCATTCTTCGGGAAGGACGGGGAGATGTGGCGATTCTGTCACGCGGGGGGTATCGTCCAAACCACCGCGCGCCACGAAAGGAAGATGGCCATGGTGGGGTAGAAGTTCTCCGCCATTTGTCCACTGTTCTTGCTCAAATCTCACCCTCACCACCTCAGAAGTCCCACGCATGACACGTCGCGAATTCATCGCCGCCACTTCCGCTTTGCCTGCTGCCACGCTTGCGGCAGAACCGGGGGCGCCGGTCCCGAAAGACAAGAATCACGCCAAACCCAAGCCTGCCTCAGCTCCCAAGCCTCCGCATCCCCAGATTCCTCCGCTGACTCCAATTCCCGGTCCGGCATGCCTTGAGGCAGGGCCCATGCTCGGGCATGTGAGTGATGAGGAGGCGTGGATCTGGGTCAAGGCTTCCAAGCCCTCCACCTTGAAGGTGCGAGTGAGCGAACATGCCGATCTGTCTGAGTCGCGTGAGGTTGCATTCGGTCCCGTGGATGAAAGGTCCGGTCGCACAGCTTCCGTGCGTGTGGATAATCTGCATGCGGACAAGCGCTACTACTACGAGGTGCTCCTCGATGATCGCATCGTGAGCAGCATGCCGGCGCCCTCCTTCGTGGCTGCGTCACCTTCAGTGTGGCATGGCAGGATTCGGGTGGCCTTCGGCTCCTGCGTAGGACGGCTTCCGGAGTACTCCGCTGCCACTTGGGGAGACCTCGCCGCGCGTGGGAACTTTGACCTCTTTCTCATGCTCGGGGACAATCACTATGGCGACACCACTGAGTTGGAGCGGCAGCGTTTGTACTATACAGCGCATCGACAGCTTGCAGGCTTCCGGGAAATCACCGCGCAGCGCCCCGTGTACGCCATCTGGGATGACCATGACTTCGGGCCGAACAACAGCGACTCCACCTCCGTGGGCAAGGAGCAGTCGCGCCAGGCCTTCCACGAATACTGGGCCAATCCCGTGCGCATCACGGAGAAGGAGGATCCTGCGATCTATCACACGTTCGAGCGCAGCGGTGTTGGCTTCTTCATGCTCGACGTCCGCTGGCATCGTACCCCGAACAAGGATCCAGATGGCGCTGCAAAGACCATGCTCGGAGCTACGCAGCTTGCCTGGCTCAAACGCGAGCTCAAGGCCAGCAAGGCGAGGGTGAAAATCATCGCCAGCGGCAGCGAGTGGCAGACCTACAGCCAGCCGGATAGCTGGGCGAAATTCCTGACCGAGCGCGATGCATTGCTCTCGTGGATGCAGCAGGAAGGCATCGAAGGAGTCATTTTCGTCTCAGGGGATCGACACTTCTCCGCAGGGTACCACATTCATGACAGGTGGGTGGAATTCACCTCGGGTCCCTTGGGCAGCGACAATCCGAAAAATCCCACGAGCCTGGTATCCCCAGAGACCTTCACCTTCCATCACGAAGGTAAGCTGTGGACCGTGCTGGATATCGATTGCTCGACAGCGATACCTGCCGTGAGCTACGAAGTGTGGCAGGCAGGTGAAGGGATGATTGAGTCCACGCCCTTGGCTTGGGAGGCCATCTGTGGACGCGAACTCATTGCAAAGAGCGAGCGTGTCATGGAAGTGCGTGAGGAGCAGGAGAGGAAGAAGGCAGGCAGGAGCTAGCGTGCTCGGAGGTTAGGCCTTCAGGCCTGACAGTGGTGGTTGGGTCTTCTGACCTGACCTCCTACGTCATGGCGCCGCGATGCATCAGAACGTCGGACTGGAAAGTCCAACATCCACTGTCAGGGCAGAAGCCCTAACCTCCTTTTCTCGAATACAAAGAACGCCCTCCCGCGTTTCCGCAGGAGGGCGCCTTGTTTGTTTCGGACGCAGACCCTTGTCTGCAATTCATATCGGGCAGGCCATGTCAGGCCACGCAGCTTTCTCCACAGCAGGCACTGGCGGCGGCCTTCTGCAACTCTTCGGGAGAGACGTCGCGCACGTGGGTGGCGATGGACCACTGGTGGCCACAGGGATCTTCCACCACGCCGTAGCGATCGCCCCAGAACTGCTCGGTGATGGGCATCACCACCTTGGCGCCAGCCTTCACCGCCTGGTCAAAGAGGGCATCAGAATCCTTTACCTGTAGATGGATGGTGACGGATGAGCCACCCTTGGCCTTGGGGCCCAGGATGCCGAAGTCTGGCATTTCATCCACCAGCATGACGAGGGAGTCGCCAATGCCGATCATGGCATGCATCAGCTTGCCATCCTGCCCTGGGACGCGGCAGATGTCGGTAGCGCCGAAGGCTTTCACATAGAAATCGATGGCTTCAGCGGCACCGGCACAAACAAGGTGCGGGGTCACGGTGTGCATGCCATTCGGCACGGGATCCACGGGCTTCGTAGCGGAGGCTTCTTTGGTAGCGGTTTTCGAGCTCATGATTTGTTTGGAGGGATGTTGGTATTGGGCTTGCGATTCGGTGAGGGTTGCACTGCACCGTTCATGACCATGACGAACAGGGGACGGAACGCAGGACATCGCCCCCAATCTTTTTTTGGAGGGCCATTTCAGACAAGTGAATCGCATCCCACCGGGTATGTCCGCCGCACCCTTTCGTGAACCATCCGCCTTATCCGGACCGGCTTCTCAGTCACACAGGAGTGCCTGAACAGTAGCGCCTTCCGCTAGCTCCTGCTCCGGATCCATGCGCAGGAAGGCATTCGCCCGGCTCAGGCTGAAGAGCGCGTGAGATTGTTGCACGCCGGTGGGGGTGAACTTCCCATCCTCATGAACACCGCGGATGTAATGCGGACGGTCACCGCGATTTTTCATGGCACGGGTGAGCGTGGCACTTACGCGGGGCAGGCTCCGCGAGGCATTGCCGGCGCCGAGGACTTTCAACAGGGCAGGCCGCACAAAGAGGTGGAATGTCACATGCGAAGACACGGGATTGCCCGGCAGGCCGAAAAGATGACAAGGGCGAGGGGACGAGACTGTCTTCGCAAAGAGCACCGGCTTGCCCGGCTTCACCTTCACGCGCCAGAACTCCGCGGGAATGTCCAGTGCCTTGAGGGCAGGCTTGATGTAGTCATGCTCACCCACGGACACGCCGCCGGAGAGAATGATGAAGTCATGCTGTCGAGTCAACTCGCGCAATGCGCTCACGGTTTCCTCAAGGTTATCCCTCAGATGATGGAAGGTGATGGGTGAGGAGATGCCCACGCTCCGCAACATCGCTTCCAGCATGATGCCATTGGAGTTGTAGAGTTTCCCGGGAAGCAGCGGTTCACCGGGAGGGATGAGCTCATCGCCTGTGGTGACGACTGCGATGCGTGGCGCTTCCGCAATGTCCACGTGCGTGAGCCCTTGGGATGCCAGCACGGCGAGGCGCGCGGCATTGAGAGGCTCGCCTTTGTCCACGATGCGCTGGCCCACACAGAGGTCGCAGCCGAGCACGCGGACGTTCTCCCCGAGTTCCACCGGTTCCTTGCACACGATCGATTTCTTCTCCGCATCCGTGGATACGTCCTCCTGCATGATCACGGCATCAGCCCCCGGAGGCATGGGGGCGCCGGTGAAGATGCGAATGGCGGTGTGAGGCTCGAGTGAGACACCGGCCACATCACCTGCGGCGATGGCTCCTGTGACACGCAGGGGCTCCGTGGTTCGAGTATCCTCTGCACGGACTGCATAGCCATCCATCGCTGAGTTGTCGAAGCCGGGGAGGGGAATGGTCGCGTGTATCGCCCTGGCAGCATAGCTCCTAACCCCTTCGCGAAGAGGCACGCTCTGCGATGGAAGGGCCGTGACGGAGGAGAGGATGTGTTCGAGGGCTTCTTGCTCGGTGAGCATGGGCGGAGAATGGTGAGCGCGTGGTGGAGCGGCTTCTCTTATACACGAATGTTCGCAAATCGACCTCAAATGGCAGGGACAGAGAAAGAGCCTTGAAGTTGGTGTGTGGTTCCCGATGAAAGAGGCTGCAATTCCGGGCGTAACCCCATTGACGCCTGAACTGGAAACTGGGAGACTTCAGGCAACCACAACCCACGGGGAGGTCATCGTATGAATGCACTGCAATCCCGACGCGCGTTCCTGTCCAATGTCGGCAAGGGAACCATCGCCGCCACCATTGGTCCTGCTCTCGCCGGCGAGTTGGGCCTTGCACCCTCAGCTTCGGCTGCGGACGGTCCCAAAGCGTTGAACTTCGGGGACATGGAGTCTCTGGTGTGCTTCATGCAGGAGACACCTGTCGCGGGCCTGCAGGCTGCTCTCGCGGAGAAGGTGAAGGCAGGCGTGCCACTGAAGAAGCTCGTGGCTGCAGGCGTGCTGGCGAATGCGCGGACATTCGGCGGTGAGGACTACGTAGGCTTCCACACGCTCATGGCCCTGAGCCCCGCGCTCTCCATGTCTGGCAACATGGCTTCCGAGAAGGAAAAGGCCCTGCCCATCTTCAAGGTGCTCTATCGCAATACAAACCGCATCCAGGAGCACGGCGGCCGGGGCAATGAAGTGCTGCATGAGGTGGATGGTCAGGCTTCCGGTCTGACAGCATCACCGACGGAATTGCTGCAGGTGATGAAGACCAAGGACGAGGCGGCCACGGAAAAACTGATGGCACGCATGGTCTCACGGGATCCTGAGGAGGCCTTCGATGCGTTGCTCTACTGTGTGCAGGAGAATCCTGAGGTGCACCGCACCGTGCTGCCCTACCGCGCCTGGGATCTGCTGGACGTGGTGGGCGAGGAGAATGCGAGCACCATGCTGCGGCAGTCGCTGCACTACTGCTTGAAGGCTGAGAAATATCGCAAGCCGGAATGGGAGGAGCACAGCCGCATACTCACCAAGCTGTTGGACGAGCATAAGCTGCTGGAGAAAGACTCGGGTACGAGAACCGCCACCGATGATTACGTCGAGCAACTTAGCAAGACCATCTTTGAAGGCACTGCGGAGCAGGCGGCAAGCGCTGTGGCGCACGCCATCGCGGAGGGATTTGATCCCATGGCGATTGGCGAGGCGATTTCACTGGCAGCGAATCAACTGGTCCTACGTGACGTCGGCAGGCCCCCAGCCTGGGAATCACCCGGCAAACCGGTGGGAAGTGTGCATGGCGACTCTGTTGGCGTGCATGCGTCGGATTCCATTCATGCGTGGCGTAACCTTGCCGGTATCGCCAAAGGCAGGAATGCTCACGCCTGCCTCATCTTGGGGGCGTGGCAGGTGGCGCGCGATCGTGGTTACAGTGGGGAAGGACGGGATTTCTTGAAATGGACTCCCTTGCCCACCAAGTATCAGATTGGCAGCGTGAAAGGAAAGGACCAGGACACGTTGCTGGCGGAACTGAACGAGGCCATCAAGGGCAACCTTCAGGCGCAGTCTGCCGCCATCGTGCACCAGTGCGGTCAGCTCGGCATCCCTGAGAAGCCTGTCTTCCAGGCACTGCTGCGCTATGCCGTCAGCGAGGATGGCGCCCTGCATGCGGAGAAGTACTACCAGACCACGTGGGATGAATTCCACCGCACGCGCCCCAGCTTCCGCTGGAGGCATCTCGTGGCTCTCGCCCGTGTCACCGCGAGTGAGTACGGCAGGCCTGCAGCGGGACAGGCGGAGGCGAGGGAGTTGTTGGGGGTGTGATGGTTTCAGCTGCCTGCAGACGTTACTGCAAGAATCTTCACGTGCCGGTCCGCGAAATCCTCCCAATAGTGGATTGCAATTCCTTCATAGACGCAGACATCAATGCGTCTGCCTGAGTCGTCGCGTTCTGAATACTCAGCGTGGTGGCCTGGGTGTGATTGAATCCGTTTGAATTGCTCGATCAGTCGATTGCGAAGCGAAGGTTTCAACTTCGCGAGGTGCTCAATTACCTCAATATCGACCAAGGGCCGGTATTCCAAATGCTAGGAACCAGCCTTCTACTTGAGACGCTTTTCCACTTCTTCGATGGTCAACCACCGCTCAGGCGATTTGTCATCGATCTTGACCGCAAGCTTGCGCAGAAACTCACCATTGTCATTGCGATTGAGTGCCGCGATGTAGCCCATCAACTCCCGCCGTTGTTCCAGTGGGAGGTTGGCAATTTCAGACTTCAGTGAAGCGAAGCTCACAATTCAAAGTACGACAGATAAGCCAAGAATCAACGGTCAAGCGCCACCAGCTTGGGCTCCAGAAACACCTGGCGTCCGGGTGTAGTAGATGTCCCACTCGTCCTCGGCCGTCTGCACAAATCCGTGACGCTGGTAGAACCGGTTTGAAGCGCTGTCTCGCAACGCGTTGAGAGAAACTGGCATCTGGCTGGCATCGGCGAGGGAAAGCAAATGCCGGATGACCTCGGAACCGATTCCCCGCGACTGGCAACTCGGGTGGACATAGAGGTGATCCAATTGAAAGCCCTCATCAGCAGGGCGGAAGGTGTAGAAACCGATGCGTTGTCCATCCACAACGATGAAGGCCGTGTGGTCAGGGTAGAAGGACTTGCGCAGTCGCTCGCGAGCCCGCTCGGGATCGAAACGGCCGACAGCCTCCAGACTGGCCTTCATGGCTGCGATGCGAAGAGCAGCAAGTTCTTCGAAATCGGCTGCCGAGACGACGGCAAAGGTGACGTGGCCTGAAGGTGTCGAGTTGGATGCTTGGGTCATACTTTGGGGTCGAGAGTCTTCGTGCCGGAGATAAACCGGGCTGCGGTGATTCTGCCGTTACGCACCTCATACATCGCCACCAACTCGAGCCTGCCCGTGCCTTCAGGAAAGGTCCGGGTCACTTCTTCATGGTCAATCACGACCTCTCCCATCACGAGGCGCTTGATGAGCTTTGCGTGCAGATTCGGCTCGCTGAATCGGGCGATGAAGCGCTCGCGTAATTGCGCCGCTCCACTGGCCAGCAATGTGGAGGGATACTCAAAGTGCTGCGCGTCCTCAGCATAGGTCGCCATCAAGGCGTCAACGTCCCTGGCGTTGCACTACGGTTTCAGGTGAGTGGGATGGTGCCATGGTTGTCCGAACGGTGTGTTAACGCAGGCCGGGGGGCAAAGCCCAGAAAAAAGGCGCTGGTTTGCGAAATGCTCCAGCGCCTCTTTGGCAAATGTCAGTGAGACAGGAATGGAGGCTCAACCCCCACCAGCCCCCACCATGCTCGCATCTGGCGCGCACATGCGGGCGGGATCAAGGGCTTCGTTGAGCTCGGCTTCGGTAATGCCGAGTTCGTCGAGGCGTGCCATGCAGAGCTGGCGGACAGGTGTGCCGGTCTTCGCGCTTTCCTTCGCGATGACAGCCGCCTTGTCGTAGCCGATCTTCGAGTTCAGGCCGGTCACCATGGCGAGGCTGTACTCGATGAAGTTCTTGCAGCGGTCTTCCTTGGCTTCGATGCCCTCGACGCAGCGCGTGGTGAAGATGCCGATGGCATTCGTGAGAAGCTCGATGCTCTCCAGGATGGCCGCACCCATGGCGGGCATCATCACATTGAGGTCGAAGTTTCCGTTCGCGCCGCACCAGTTCACGGTGACGTCGTTGCCCATCACACGGGCGCAGACCTGCATGAGGCTTTCGCACATCACCGGGTTCACCTTGCCGGGCATGATGCTGCTGCCGGGCTGGGTGGCGGGGATGGAGATCTCACCAATCGCGCACTGCGGTCCAGATGCGAGCCAGCGGACGTCATTGGCGATCTTGAAGAGGCTGGTGGCAATCGTCTTGAGCTGGCCGCTGGCTTCCACCAGACCGTCCTTGGCCGACTGGGCTTCGAAGTGATCGGCCGCTTCGCGGAAGGGGATGCCGGTCTTTTCCGCGAGCAGGGCGATGGCCTTGGCTGGGAATTCCGGGTGGCAATTCAGACCAGTGCCCACGGCTGTGCCGCCGAGGGGCAGCTCAAGGATGGTCTTGATCGCCTTGTGCACGCGATCCACGCCGTGCTCAGCCTGGCGGGCAAAGCCCTTGAACTCCTGGCCCAGACGCACGGGAGTGGCGTCCATGAGGTGGGTGCGGCCAATCTTCAGCACATCCCAGAAGGCCTTTGCCTTCACTTCGAGGGCGGCCTGCAGCTTCTCGAGCGCGGGCAGGAGCTTGTTGTTCAGCTCCTGGGCCACGGCCACGTGCATGGCGGTGGGGAAGGTGTCGTTGGACGACTGCCCCATGTTCACGTGGTCATTCGGGTGCACGGGGTCCTTGGCGCCGATGGCCTTGCCGGCAATCTGGCAGGCGCGATTCGAGATGACCTCGTTCGCGTTCATATTCGTGCTCGTGCCCGAGCCGGTCTGGTAGATGTCCACTACGAAGTGGGCGTCGAGCTTGCCATCGGCCACTTCCAGCGAGGCCTGTTCGATCAGCTTGGTGCGCTCTGCAGAGAGGAGGCCCAGGTCATGGTGCACCTTCGCCGCTGCCCACTTGATGAGGCCGTAGGCGTGAATGATGGGGTAGGGGACGGGGCGACCGCTGACGGGGAAATTGAGAACAGCGCGTTGCGTGGAGGCGCCATACAGGGCGTCGGCAGGCACGGGCATCTCACCCATGCTGTCTTTTTCGAGACGGGTACTCATGGATGATTGATTACATTGCTCCCTTCTGCAGGTACGTGAAGGCGATGATTCCTGCGACGAGGAAGAAGATGGCGATGAGGGCTCCAGCGATCATGGTATTGGTGAGAAGAGAGTTGTGGATAGCGAGGAGGAAAGGGAGGTCAAGGAGTTAGGCTCCCGGAGGCTCCTCCTTGAAGATAACAGAGGCACCCGCACCCTTGTATCGTTTCCAGCAGGTTCCCTCGATTGGGCGGGGATGCCTAAGGCATCTTAAACATCTTTGAAAATTCCCCTTGCAAACAGGGAAGAACTCAGCAAACTACGCGGCTCTATGGCAAAGACCTGCTGGCTCGAGCGCAACAAGCGCAAACAAAAGACTGTTGATAAATATGCCAAGCTTCGTGAGGAGCTCAAGGCAAAGAAGGACTATGTGGGCCTCTCCATGCTGCCCCGCGATGCCAGCCCTACTCGTCTGGTGAACCGCTGCCGCGTCTCCGGCCGCCGTCGCGCTTTCATCCGCCGTTTTGAAATGTCCCGTCTTACCTTCCGTGAAATGGCCTCTGCTGGCCTCATTCCCGGAGTGACGAAATCGAGCTGGTAATGTCTCACCTCCGGTGGGCGTGACCACAATTTGACTTTGCGAAGGTGCTGCGTTTGCAGCACCTTCTCTTTTTCGGACGAAATGCCCACCTACCATTACATCGCCGAAAAACCTGAGGAGGGTTGCCCTCGCTGCCGCAAGGGCTTCGACCTGCGCCGCCCCCTCGACCGGCCCGCTCTGACCCACTGTCCGCTTTGCAAGAAGCCTGTGGTGAAGGTACTGCAGCCGTTCAATACCCCCAAAATCACCAAACCCCTGTCTGTTTCGGACGCCAAGAGTGCCGGCTTCACCGTTCTGGAGAAGCGCTGCGATGGCTCCTACGAAAAACGCTGAGGCGCGGAACCTGCTGTTTCCAGCCTCCCCATCATGACCGATCTCTCAGACCCTGCCTCGTTCCAGCTGCTCGCCTCCTCCTTGGTGCGCGAGTGGGAATTCACTACTTGGGATGTCCTGTGGAGGCTCGGAATGGTGATGTTTTTCGTGCTGCTGAATGGCTTCTTCGTGGCGGCGGAGTTCGCCATCGTGAAGGTGCGTGAGAGCCAGCTCCAGGCGGAAGCCGAAGAGGGTAATCGGCAGGCGGTGTTCGCCCAGTCCGTGGTGAAGCATCTGGACGCGTATCTTTCCGCCACTCAGCTGGGCATCACGCTGGCGAGTATCGCCCTCGGTATGGCGGGTGAGCCCCTGCTGGCGCAGATGATTGAGCCCTGGCTCTTCAAGGTGGGTGTGCAGAGTGACAACGTGGTGCACGGCATCGCCTTCGGCATTGCCTTCACCGTGATCACATTCCTGCACGTGGTGCTTGGGGAGCTGACGCCGAAGTCCCTGGCGATTCGCAAGTCTCTGCCCACCACCCTGTGGGTGTGCCGTCCCCTGCACATCTTCATGGTGGCACTGAAGCCCTTCATCTTTGTCCTGAACGGCACGGCAAACTGGCTGCTCAAGAAGCTCTTCCATATCGACCCTGTGGGCGAGAGCGAGCGCGTGCACTCTGAGGAGGAGCTCAAGCACATCGTGGCCGCCAGCGAAGAGTCGGACGAGGTGACGGAAACGGAGAAGCGCATCGTGCTGAATGCCCTGGCGCTCAATGACCGCTACGTACGCGACGTGATGACGCCACGCAAGGACGTGATTTCCCTGGATGTCGACGAGCCCTTTGAAGTGAATCTCAAGCTGGCCATTGAGTCCAAGCACACGCGCTTCCCACTGGTGGAAGGGCACCTCGACCATAGCATCGGCCTGGTGCACATCAAGGACATGCTCCGGCTCATGCAGGAGCCCGGGAGCTCTGGCAAGGACCTGCGCCGCATCAAGCGTGAGCTGCTGCTCGTGCCGGAGATGATGCCGGTGGACAAGCTGCTGAAGCAGTTCCTCGACAAGCACGCTCACCTCGCTCTTGCGGTGGACGAGTACGGTGGCGCTGTGGGGATTGTGACCCTCGACAACGTCGTGGAAGAGATTGTGGGTGACATTCAGGACGAGTTCGACACCGCTGAGAAGCCCGAATTCCACCGCATCAATGATGACGAGTTTGACGTGGAAGGTACGCTCAACCTCTACGAACTCAATGAGTTGACGGATCTTGAGCTGGAGAGTGACGAGGTTACGACCATCAGCGGCTACGTCACCCATGCACTCGGCCATTTCCCGAAGCAGGGCGAGACGCTCCGCGTGGAGGACTACGAAGTCACCGCTACCAAAGTGGAGGCGCGACGCATCGCGCAGCTCCACTTCAAGCGTGTGCCCAAGGTGGACGACGAAGAAGGCTCGGAGTCAGGCTCCGGTCAGGGCGAAGTAGAGACGGCGAAATCGAACTAAAAGGTGACAGCTACAGCCCTGTGGCCGCCTGTCTCCCTTCGGCTATTGCCAGGTTCTGACGTATCTCTCCAAGGGCATCCAGAGCCTTCTGCGCTGCTGGCTTGGGCGAATCTCCGTTGAACGTGGCTGGCTGCGGAACGCCTGCGAATTCGCGCCCGAAGCAGGCTTCCACCAGCGGCCACATGTGATGCAGCTTCTGAAGGATCATTTCCTCACCCTCCAAGTACTCTTCGGTCTTGGAAAAGTAGTGCTTTGCCTCCTGCTGTTGGTCAGGATTCAGGCCGGAGGGTTCGCGACGCAACAGCCTCTCCAGTTGGAGAAGCTCCAGAGACGACTTTGTGGCAGTATGGGGATGCATGGCAGTCGTGGGGTTGTTTCACCCAGTGAATCGCACGACGCCATGGCGATGACCGGGGTTCACCCCCTAGTGATGGCCGGTCAGCCATCGATCACTTCACCACACACACTGGACTTGCTGAGGATGAGACCTCCATCGGCGCGCTGGCGGAAGAGCAGGAAATGGGGCGTCTGACGATGTGCCTCAAGGGCCGCGAGATCGTCATAGGCCTCGGTAAGGGTGAAGACATTGGGACGGTCCACACTACGGCTGATCTCGAAGCGGCGGCAGCCGGGCTCCTTCGTGCGTGCGTCCGCGGCTTCTTCCTTGATGTAGCCCAAAAATTCATCCACGCGGTCAGGCGCGATTTCCAGAGTGACGAGGAGCGAGATCATGCTCTGCCATGGCTGCTGATGGCTGGTGAGTCAAGCCGCGTACGGAAGGCGATGGCCCTCCTGCTACCAAAAAAAGCGCCCGCCGGTGCTCCCACACCGGCGGGCTTTCACATCAACACACTGTGGTCTTACCACTCAAGGGATTCATCGCTGCTCCCGGATCGCGCGGTTGGATGGACTGCAATTTTTTTGAGTTTTTTTTCCGGGCCGGAATTTGCTAGGAGCGGACCTCCTCGTGGAGGCGGTGCCGGAATGCCCGAATGGCCTCCACTGCCTCGGTAGCGATTTCATAGGCTGCTTCCACTTCACTCTCTGCCTGACTGAATAGTCCGGCGGCGGTCAGTTGTTCCGTCCGTGAGCGTAGCGCGAGGCTTCCACAGAATACATCCTCTACCCGTGGCCAGAGTCGGCCGAGGCGGGTGATCAGGTCTTCGTCTGCATTCAGCAGACGGATGGCTTCGCTGAAGCATCGCCCTGCTTCCCGCTGCTGGTGTATCTCCAGCCCGTGGTATTCATACATCAGGAGCTGCTCCAAATGGGCGAGCTCGGTGGAGCACTCGATCTCCGGCGGCAAGTTCATGGCCACTTCGGGGTTGGATCCCTTGAGGGAAAATGGAAGACGAGAGAAGTCTCTGGATGTCCTCAGGCAAAAGCCAGTTCACTATCTTCAACACCGTTCTCCGTGGGAAGTTCTTCCACGGTACTGACCTCTTCGAGGTCAAACGCCAGGATGGGCTGGCCCTTGGCGGTGCAGAGCCAGTAGACTCCCGCACCTTTGGAAACCAGATCTCCCTCCACATCCACAGCCATGCTGTCCTGATACTTGATTCGATACCGTTTCATAAATGCCGGTTCGTAGAAGTGGACTCCCTCGCACGGCACCTCAGGCAAAAGAAGCGCGACGAAGGACGTCTATCATGACGGCTGGTGACGCATTTTTCAATCCTTGATTGGTAGGCAAATTCTTCACATTTATGGTTTCTGTGCCTTCACGAAAACCTAAAGCCTCGTACTAGGTAAAAGCGCCCAATCGGACGATGACCTTCTGCATCAACGCCTCTCAAAAAAGCCCGCTGGCGCTCCCGACGCCAGCGGGCCCACACACATGAACTCTGACAATCAACGGAGGGAAATCGTGTCGTGCTGGAAGTGTGGCCGGATGGAGTTGAAAGAAATTCCGCCACGAAGCTTCAGTCGCGTGCAGTTTTCTTTCTTTCCTTGCGCAGCTCCCAGACGGGCCAGCGTTCGCGGGGTTCTTCCCTGACGAAGACATCAGGGTGCTCTGGTGAGGATGCGTGTGATACTCCAAGCTGGTGCGCGAGATTCATGGCATCGAACGGCGCATGGACTTTCACATCGTTGTCGAAGTAGACAAAGATATCCCTTCCTCGGGATAAAACACGAGGCCGAGGCGCTGTTAGTTTTGTTTTGGCAGGCGTCTTCCCCCGCGACCAGCCCCGTATTTTGCGTGCCCACTCCCGGAGTGCGGATTTCGTGTAGCCGCTGACGTAGAGTTTCTCGTCGCCATGGAGTCGCAGATACATGAAGCCAGTCGTCGGATCTTCCATGAATGGCCACTTGCCTGCGGTGTCAGCGACTACAAGCGCAACTTGGTATTTCCGGAGTAGAGAAACAAAATCCTCACATTCGAAGGACGCATGGCGCACTTCCATGGCGTGGCGTAGCGGAAGGTTGGCTCGTGCCTTGATTACTGCCCGAGTTTTCAGCTTGTCATTGTGCCGCCTCGCCAGTTTGGATGCGGCATCGGTATCTTTTGGCAGTAGCTTGAGGAATTCCTCTATCAAGTCGTGATCGTATTTGAGGCTGGGCGGAAGCTGCCAGAGAAGCGGTCCCAGCTTTTCACCGAGATATAGCACGCCTGACGCGAAGAAGTTTGCCAGAGGCGTTTTTACATCCTTGAGTCTCAGGATGTGGGTGACGTATCGCGCTCCTTTCACCGAGAAGCAGAAACCCTCAGGAGTTGCCTCATGCCACTTTCGATAGCTCGATGGGCTCTGTAGCGAATAGAACGACCCATTGATCTCGATGGAGTTCACCTGCCTGGAGGCAAACTCAAGTTCCCGATGCTGGGGCAATCCCTTCGGATAGAACACGCCCCGCCACGGGGCGTATCTCCAGCCGGAAATGCCAATGCGCATCTCGCTCATAACAAGGTATCGCCGGGTCTTCGCTGGCTGGCTGGATGTACGCATTCCAGAGCCGTCATCCCTGGCGCGAAGTTTTTTTGGGATTCTGTCACAGGCCGGAGCGCTGGATCGTCAGCACTGGTGATGAACACTACAAATGACAGCTCAAAGGGGAATGATGGACAGGCGCTCAGGATCGTGGTGATCGGGGGGACCGGACTGATTGGAAAGGAAGTGGTGAGACTTCTTCAAAAGAAGGGGCATGACGTGGTTGTGGCGTCTCCCTCCACAGGGGTGAATATTCTCACTGGTGAAGGCCTCGCCAACGCGCTCAATGGTGCCCAGGTCGTCGTGGATGTGACGAACTCGCCGTCGTTCGAAGAGAAGGCTGTGTTGGAGTTCTTCCAAACAGCCGGTCGCAACATCCACGCTGCGGAGGCTGCCGCAGGGGTGAAGCACCATGTGGCCCTTTCCGTGGTGGGCACGGATCGGCTTCAGGAAAGCGGCTACTTCCGTGCGAAGCTGGCCCAGGAAAACCTCATCAAGACGTCGGGTATTCCGTTCAGCATTGTACGTGCGACCCAATTCTTTGAATTTGTGGCCGCCATTGCGCAGTCCTTTGCCAACGGGGACTCCATTCGCGCCACGCCGGAGCCCTTCCAACCCATGGCGGCGGCGGATGTAAGTGCGGCCGTCGCTGACGCTGCCCTTTCCGGACCAACAAATGGCATCTCTGATGTCGCCGGACCGGAACGTGTAGGCATGGCCACACTCGTGCGCAAACATCTCGCTGCACAAGGAGACAAACGCGAAGTCATCGAGGATGCCAATGCAGCATACTTCGGTGTGAAGATTGATGACAAGTCTCTGGTGCCGCTGGGAGAAGCCAGGCTTGGCAGCGTGAGATATGACGAGTGGCTCGCTTCCCAGGCAGTCACAGCGAAGTGAATGCATCACGACCAGATAATCGAAACTCAGTGACCCCACTATTATGAAACCAACCCTCCTTCTTGCCGCGACCCTGCTGGCACTCAACCTCACGACACCTCTCGCAGTGAATGCTGCGGACAAAGAGCCCGTGGAGATTAAAGAGCTTTTCAAACGCGCCCACCCTGAACTCGCTGACAAGGAAGTGCTGGTGAAGCGCATTGAGCTTCAGCCCGGCGCTTCAGCACCTCCGCATGTGCATCCCGGCATGGTGACCGGATATGTGGAGCGTGGTTCGCTGGAGTTTCAGTTGAAGGACGAGCCATTGCTCAAGCTGAAGGCCGGTGACACCTTCTTTGAGCCGCCAGGCAGCTATCACATGGTAGCAAGGAATCCAGATGCCACGAACGTCACGGTGGTGATTGCTTTCGTGGTGAATCCCAAAGGAGCGCCGCTGTCCACACCGTTGGAAGGTCATGGAAAACACTGAATCCATGCTGCAAGGGAAGTCGCGCTCCGTGAGCACCTTGGTCGAATGGTCGCTGCGAGTCAGCCTCGCAGCGGCCTTTCTCTCCGCGGTGGCGGATCGTTTCGGTCTCACCGGGCCTGCTGGAGCTCCCAATGTGGGTTGGGGATCGTGGCAGCCGTTTGTGGACTACACAGGGACGCTGCTCTTCTTCCTGCCAAAGGGGCTTGTGTCAGTGGCTGCCGTTCTTGCGACAGCAGCGGAAGTCATCCTCGCTTTGTGGCTGTTGACGGGTTGGCAAACCCGGCTCGCTGCATACGGCAGTGCGTTGCTTCTGCTGAGCTTTGCATTGGCCATGACACTCGCGCTCGGGGTGAAGGCGCCGCTGAACTATTCGGTGTTCACCGCGGCCGCGGCAGCCTTTGCATTGGGTGCGATGAAATCATGAGCCGCCGCTGGACAAGACCGGGTCTGGATGTCCTCTTGGACTCTCATGCTTGAAGTCTTCACAGAGCATCGCAAGACCCTCTTCGGTATTGCCTACCGGATGCTGGGTCGTGTTTCTGAAGCGGAGGACATGGTTCAGGAGGTCTGGATTCGATGGCAAAAGCAAGATGCATCTGCCATCGATTCACCCAAGTCATGGCTGGTCTCCACCATGACGCGTCTGTGCATTGATCAACTGCGCTCGGCTCGCCGTGAGCGCGAGGAGTACTACGGCGTCTGGCTGCCGGAGCCCCTGATGCAGGCAAGTGGCAATGAGCCGGACAAGGCCGCGGCTGTGTCGGACTCGCTCACCATGGCCTTCATGATGATGCTGGAGTCGCTCGATCCGGTGGAGCGTGCCACGTTTCTCCTGCGCGAAGTCTTCGACTACGACTATGCGGACACCGCAGCCATCGTTGGAAAGAGCGAGGTGAATTGCCGACAGATTGTCCGCCGGGCAAAGGCCCAGCTTCAAGCACGGCCCCAGTCGAACCTGACACCCAATGCGCAGGCGCAGCGTCTGGTGGAGCAGTTCTTCCGCGCGGCGGACACGGGGCGGATTGAGGAACTCCTATCCATGCTTACAGAAGACGCCACCCTGTATAGCGATGGAGGTGGGCGTGTGAGGGCGGCGGGTCGACCTATTTGCAGTGCCGACCACGTGAGCCGCTTCCTGGCTGGCATCTGGCCAAGATTGCCGGAGGATACCGAATGGCGTGCTGCCACAGTGAATGGACGTGCGGGAGCGATTTTGCGAGCGCAGGGGGATATTTATGGCGCCTTTGCCTTCGATATCGATCATCTTCGCGTGCAGAAGGTGTATTTTGTGTTGAATCCCGAGAAGCTTCGGCATCTTGCCGGAGCATGGGAGCAGGGCACCGGCGGTGGGTGAAGCTCGGTGGGGTGGCGTTGCTGCCAAGTGTTTCCGGGATTCAGCGGTCTGGACTTCCCACTGCGCTTGTCACTGTTGTCATTGTAGATTTTTCCCTGGTGGAATCGGTCGTGGAAAGTGGAACTTCCTTCCTGCGGACAACCCATTTCCCGAAGCGTTGTGCAATCCGGATACAAGGCTCGTCTACGAATGCCGTCACCGCCAGCGCGACACCCCAAGTGGCAACCAGATAGGTCACGAAGGTAATCAGCACCGCCACATGATACCAGCCGCCATTCGGCAGGATATACCAGGTAGTGGCTGCTTCGAGCGGTACCAGGGCCAGGAGCAGCCAGCACGAGAACACATAGATGATCACGTTGTGCACGCCGTAGACTGCGTAAGATTGGCGACCCAGAGAGTTCAGCCAGGGATGCGTAAGCCGGCGCTGCAGCCAGGGCGAAAGCAGCAGGGCTGAGACCACCAGCACCGCACCCACCAGACCCTGTTTGCGGCTTGGAAAGAGAAGTTGAAGATTCGGGATGTATTGGCTGAGCCAGGCATCAAAACCTTGCTGCAGGTGGTCGTGATCCATCTGCAGGCCGATGAGCAACCCCACCGTGAACAGGGCGGGTGCACACACCTTCACCCAGTTCCATGAGGTGGGCAGGGTGTAGCTTTTGAAAAGATCTGCGAGGAGTGCTCCAAAAACGAATCCCGCATAACCATCCCACCTTAGCAGCCAGATGAGGATGGGATAGGCGAACCAGCGAAAAGACCTTCCTCCCAGCAGCAAGGCGAATCCATAGATCAAGAACGATCCCCACAACTCGTACCGGATCGTCCAGAAGACACCGCAGTAGTCTGAGGCCGTGCTGTACGGAATCAACAAATCTCCCAGGAAGCCTGTCCAATGCTTGGGCGGCACGTGACTGTTCTCAAAGTAGATGCCGCTCTGCCGGAGAAGCCAGACGGCCAGCATCACGAGGGCCATCACGCCGAGCAGTCGCACGGGACGACGCACAATGGCCTCCAGAATGCGACGGACATCCACCCGAGTGGCTCCCGCGAAGGGAAGGAACAGGACAAAACCACTCAGGACAAAGAACGTGTCCACGGCGAAGCCGCCGGCATTCAGCAGTGAGGCGAAAGGCACATTCCGGTGCAGCGCGACGAAATCATACCAGGTCTTGCCCTCCACGATGGGAAGGTTGATCTCCCGGTAGAAGAGCCAGACAAAATGGGTCACCACCACCACCAGACACGCGATGCCCCGCAGTGCCTCCAGATAGGGCAGTTTGTTGGTCCCCAGTGGATGGTTCTGGTAGTACTGCCGCACCTTGGGCTTCAGGAGCAGGATGAGTCCCAGATACACCGGCCAGCGCAGCCAATGTGGCACAGGTTTGGGGATCCAGACTTCGTAGCGTGGACGCGCGGCAGGCTTGTCTCCTTCAGTCTTGAAGGGCACTACCCAGAAGGTTTTGTCGCCCAACATGTAGCTTCCGGGGCCGGCACTCCGCGTGTCCTGCATGGTGCGGTAGGGGCCACGAAGCTGCCTACCGTCTTCCCGTATTTGAACCTGACGCAGCAGGTGTGTCTCCTGGGGCATGCCCGAGGGGTAGCGAGGCTTCGCCATCTCCGGCATCGTCGGACTCGCGGGTGCGAGTTTAACCTGATGTTTTTTCCCAATCAGTCGGCCCGTGAGGTCCTGCGTGAGGATGAGCGCAGCCAGGACCAGGAAGCAACCGAGGGCAACCCGCTTCCACAGCGATGAGGAAGCAGGGGGCGAAAGAGGGTGGGGCTGAGAGTTAGAAGGCACCACAGGCGCGATGGAAACATTTTCCATGCACGCCTGTGGCTTTAATCGCAAATTCAGATTTCAGAGACATGCAGAAAACACCTGAGCCTGGCAGGCACTTTGCACGTTTCTCGTGAGGGCTATAGCGCTGGGAGGTCAATCCACTTCCGCTTCTCCCAAGACTCAAGACCTGCCTCCGCGAGCTGCACACCCTTCGCACCCTCGCGCAGTGTCCAGCGGAAGGGGGCGTCCGTGACCACGTGTTTCAGGAACAGCTCCCACTGGATCTTGAAGGCGTTGTCATAGGTGGTGGCATCGGGCACTTCCTGCCAGCCATTGAAGAAATTGATGGGCTGCTCAATATCAGGATTCCACACGGGGCGGGGCGTCGTGCCCTGCGCCTGCACCCAGCACTTGCGCAGGCCTACGATCGCGGAGCCGTGCGTGCCATCCACCTGCATGGTGAAAAGATCATCGCGACGCACGCGGACGGTCCAGGAGCTGTTGAACTGGCAGATCACCCCAGCATCCGTTTCGAAGGTGGCATAGCACGCATCATCTGAGGTGCAGGGGTACACCTTGCCCCGTTCATCACGGCGCTCTGGGATGTGGGTGGCGCCCAGGCAACTCACGGACTTCACTTCACCGAAGAGATTGTCCACCACGTAGCGCCAGTGGCACAGCATGTCCACGATGATGCCGCCACCGTCTTCCTTGCGGTAGTTCCACGAAGGGCGCTGAGCAGGCTGGTCTTCATCCAGACCAGTGAAGACCCAGTAGCCGAACTCACCACGCACACTGAGAATCTTGCCGAAGAATCCCTGGTCGCGCAGCACCTTGAACTTGCGAATGCCCGGGAGCCAGAGCTTGTCCTGCACCACGCCGTTCTTCACTCCTGCATCTTCGCATACCTTGGCGAGACGGATGGCCTCGGCAGTTTCCACCGCCGTGGGCTTTTCGCAGTAGATGGCCTTGCCCGCCTTCACCGCCTTTTCCACGAAGCCGGCGCGCTGGAGGGTGCCGGAGGCGTCGAAGAAGATTTCGTAGGAGGGATCCGCCAGTGCGGCATCGAGGTCTGTGGTGTACTTCGCCACTCCGTGCTTTTGGGCGAGTGCACGCAGCTTGTCCTCATTGCGACCAGTGAGAATCGGATCCGGCATGATGGTGAGGTCATCATTCACCTTCAGGCCGCCCTGTTGCATGATGGCTAGGATGGAGCGGATGAGGTGCTGGTTCGTGCCCATGCGTCCCGTGACGCCGTTCATGATGATGCCGATTCTACGTGTTTCCATGCGTGATAAATGAGGATGAAAGGTTGTGCGAACGAGTGAGTGATAGGGTGTGATGTCTCTCGATGGATGCTCTGACCGCGGCGTCCCGCGTCAGTGAACATGCTCCTGGTATGCCTGGGCAATCATTCCAAGGTATTCTCCCTGATCCATGCCCCAGTACCGCGTGGAAAAGATCTCCACCTCGTTGTGTCCGGTGAAGCCCGCTTCTTCCACCCAGCCCTTGATCTTGCGAATCGGGATGCAGCCTTCTCCCATGAGACCGCGGTCGTTCAAAATGTCTGTCGTGGGTGTCTTCCAGTCGCATGCGTGGAAGGCGAAGAGGCGGTTCTTCTCCGCGGTGTGCTTGATGTTTGCCTCCAGAGCGTCATCCCACCACACGTGGTAGACATCCACGGCAATGCCCAGCCCTTCAGGAGAACCGAGGGCGTCACACACGTCATTGGCCTGTTTTGTGGTGTTGATTGCGGAGCGGTCGTCCGCATACATGGGATGCAGCGGCTCGATGGCGAGCTTCACTCCTGCCTGCACCGCGACAGGCAGCACCCGGGCGATGCCATCCGCGATCTGCTTTCGAGACTCCTCCAAGGGTTGTCCCGGTACGGCGCCACACACCAGCACGATCAGTGGCGCGCCGAGCGCATGTGCTTCTTCGATGGCTCGCAGGTTGTCGTCAATCGCAGCCGCCCGACGTGTCGATGTGGGACCGGGAAAGAAACCACCACGGCACAGGCTCACAATCTCCAGACCCGCATCACGAAGCATGGCGCCTGCCTTTTGCGGCTCCTGACCCTGCAGGTGCTGCCGCCAGACAGTGATGCCGGTGGCCCCCGCGGTGGGGTAGTGTTTGGCGCACTCTTCCAGGGACCAGGGCTTGGTCGTCATGGTATGAATGCAGAAGCGGGACAGCGGTGTGGGCGGCTTCATGATATAGCAAGCTTAATGGACTGCCTGTAGAACGCGATCGTACTCAGTAGCACAAATTCGACATTCCCGTTTGTTCGTGCTATAGCAGACTAAGCCGAACGCCTCCGCATGAAGAACTACCGTCCTCTACTCATCCAGGACCTCAATCTCCAAATGCCGGGCATCAAGATCCTGCGCCTGCGCCTGAACCGGCATCTTCCCGAGGCACGTTGGAATGAGCACTCCCATGAGCATGACCAGGTGCTCATCTACCTGAACGGACGAGGCCAGCAGCGAGTGGAGGGCACACTCTTCACTGCGGGACCGGGGACGGTGATTCACATTCCTCCGGGTAAACCCCACGCTTTTGAGCAGCACGCGACGCGACCGCCGCTGTGCCTGGTGCTGGATGTGGAAATGGGAACGGGCCGGGGCGTGTCCCACACCTGCGATCAACTTACTGCGGACCAGCTTGCCGAAACCAAGGCGCGTCTGAGCACGCTCTTCCGCCATCAGCAGATTGAGCGGCGTGAGATGAGCTTCCGCGTGGCGGCCGTGGTGCTGGATGTGCTGGACATGGCGCTCAAGGCCATCGGCTGGCTCACGCCGGTGAATCGTTTCAGCACGTCCCGACATTTCTCCATCTCGAAACGTGTGGAGCGTCTGCTGGAGTCGAAGGATGGTGCCGAAGTGAGCCTGGAAGAAATCTCCAAGCACACGGGCTACCAGCATGATCACCTCAATCGATTGCTGCGCACCGAGTGTGGCCTCACTCTGGGACAGCTGCGTTCTCGCACACGGCTGAAGCGCGCTGTGGCCTTGCTGGCCGAGGATCTGACCATTCAGGAGGTGGGGGAGAAGATCGGCATACTCGACGCGAACTACTTCGCGCGTTGGTTCCGCCAACAGACCGGAGTGAGTCCCAGCGAGTGGAAGCGAAATCCTCGTGAGCTTGGCGTGTAGTTCATCAGGGAGAGAGTGTGGAATTGCTCCTTCCACTTGCGCCAGACCTGTGGCTTTGCCAACTATGCGGTTTCTTTCCACACGCAGCTTTGATGGATCAGGCAACAAACAGCAGTAGCAACAGCCTTCCGGAGGCGGTGCGGCAGTTGCGTCGTGAGGTTCTGTGGACGGCCAGTCGCGAGAAACAGGTAACCTCGTACGTCGACCTTCAATCCAGCGCTTTTGACCACGAAGTGAGGGGCTTCCACCTGCTGGAAACACTGCCGGACGGAAGACGCATCCGGTGGATGAGCACGCGTGCGGACTTCCTGTTGAAGGTTGGCGCACCTTCGCTCAACATCGAGGTTCGCAGTGGTGTGGTGCAAAATGTGCTCACCGTTCTCGTGCAGGGCAACGAGGTGAAAGCGCTGCAGCTCACCTTTGAATGGCAGTCCGCCGAAATCGACCTCCGGCCCTACTTGGGCAGGGAGGTGCGGGTGGAATTACGCACCAGCGGTGTGCTCGCGGCCCCCGGTGATTCACGCGAACTTTCCGCCCAGGTAGCCCGGCTCAGTACGGGAAGTGGGGCGAAGGTTGCTGCGGCTGATGACGATGATGGAATGCCAAAGCAGAGGAGTCCCCATCAGGGAGCCGGATGGTGCCATCCGCCGCTGGCCGAGTTGCCGCCCTTTTCCCATGATGTGTCCCCGCAGATTGGAGCTGCATCCTATTCGGTCGCGCCGTCCTCGGTGCTGCTGGCCGTGAAGTTCTTCCGCCCCTTCGATCCGACCAGCGAGGAGATGCTGTCCATGGCCAGGCTCCTGAGGCAATCCGGCTTTCGCGTACACCTTGCTGCGGAGGAGGTGCACGAGTCCTTTCTTCAGCACATCTCGTCGTTGGATGATCTCACGGCGCAGGTGCGTGAGGAGAATGGCATCCTCATTCTCCACCACGGCACTTCGTGGGACTATGGGAAGCGGCTCATGCAGCACAGCCGTGCGCGGTGCAAGATGCTCCGCTACCACAATGTTTCGAAGTCAGAGACGTTCCTGAAGTATCCTGCCGGCTACCTCGAGCCGACCATTGCAGGCCGGTTCGAGACGACAGATCTCATTCCGCACGCCACGCATCTCACCGCTCCCGCATTTTCAGCGCTGGGCGATCTGCTTGCCTGCGGAGCTCCTCCAGAGAAACTGTTGCATCTGCCGTTTCTTCATGATTTGGAGAAACTTGATGAGCTGCAATTGGGACCCGTTCCTGTAGAGCTTCTGCGCAGCAGCGCGTCTTTGAAAATTCTCGTCCTCGGTCGCCAGTTGCCTTCCAAAGGGCTGCATCACTGCCTGGCGGCTCTCGCACACTATCGTCGCGCCTATGGTGACGGCATCAGCATGCATTTCGTGGGAGCGCGGAATGCGTTGCATGAGCGGTACATCCAGGAGCTGGAGCTATTGGTCGACGAACACGCGCTTGCAGGCATGGTGACCTTCACTTCGGAAGTGAACCGCACTCAGGTGGCATCATGGCTGAGGCACTGCGATGCCTTGCTCACCATGAGTGAGTCCGAGGCGGCCTGCATTCCCATCTTTGAGGCAGGCTGGTTTGGGAAGCCGATTCTGGGATATCAATGCGGCGGTAAGACGGAGCACGCGGGGCCGGGCCAGCTTCTGTTTGAGTCGCTCGATCCCGCGCTTCACGCTGCAGCATGGCACAGGCTGGTCCAGGAGCCGGAACTGCGCATCACACTCGGAGCCCTGGCATGGCAGCATGTTCGTGAGCACTTCGGCACCGCAAAAATTCACGCACGCTTCATGGAAGTGATCCGGCTGATCTCGGCAGGGCGCTCCTAGGCAGGCAAAGGAGGTGAAGCTTCAGGCCGCCCGGCTGAGCAATCCTTCCGCCACAGGACGGAAATGACCATCGAGTGTGATGGCTTCGCGGATGGTGCCTTCCTCCAGCAGCAGGTGCGCGCGCCATTCATAGCGCAGCACGTAGGCGGCGCCTGGTTCACGCATGCCACTGGCAGGAGTTTCGCCGAGGACTTCATGTCCCAGGTGATCGCGTGAGAGATCCGTGAGCGCAGTGCCGAACTGATCCGCCAGGATGGTGTATACTCCATCTCGTGCAGAGACCTTGGCCTCGAGTTCAGCATCGTTCAGTGCATGCACCTTTGACCCATCCTGCAGCACCACGGGCAGGCGCTGCACCAGATACGTCTCTGACGCATCACGGGTGGGAACTTGGTGTACCAGGGGGACCTCGTAGTGGGTCCATCCGCTCAGGCCGGCGAGCGCGGAGCGCGTGATGGGAATCGCCAGATCATGCACAGGATTGTAGAACTCCATCGCATCCGAGCACACGCAGGCCGGTCCCTTCTCTCTCAAGATTTCGCGCACTTGGTCTGCCACGCCCTGGAAGTAGGCGACATCCCGCTGCAGCAGCCGGGTGTAGAATTCCTTCTCGGCGTGGTTCAGAAACAGGGCGCGGTCGAGGAGGCCGATTCTCGCAAGGCCCTGACGAGTCTGCTCCACCCGGTCTTCACCGCCGCCATCCGTCAGGAAAATCATCCAGGGCTTCACGCGCTGGACCAGTCCGTAGACCGCCAGTTCGTGATTGGGGTGACTGAAAACAAAGACCGTTGGAGATGGGAGGAGAGACACTGAAGGAAAGTGGGTAAACCTTCCTTCAATAGCGCCGCAATAGCACAAAAAGTCAATCATCCGCATGGGGACAAAAGACTGCATCCTGCCACGGCCGGTGAAAGCTGGGTCAGCTCCGCTGAGCAGCGATCACCGGGAGACGACTGGCGGCTAGGGTGCTGCCGGTTTTGCGCGTCCTACGTACAATGCATACATTTTTGCCTTGCTGTTCGCTGGGAAATTGAGCCTCAGCGCGACAGCCTTGCCCTTCGGCAATGCATTGCTCTTCAGCTTCGGCCAGGTGACGGCGCCATGCAGGGACTCCTCAGAGATGACAGCGGCGTTCGCGCCGGAGTAGTCGGGCAGGGGACGATCGTGATCATCGAGCACTTCCACGGTGATGGGGGACTCTGATGTCACGCCAGCTACATTGATGTGCACCGGCTGCGCTTCATCTGAGACTGCAATGGTCTTGGTGACACAATGAGCGGCGGTCGCAGGCACGTGCTGGGTGAAATGTCCAAATCCATCCCGCCGCCAGGTGGCGAGGCCGACCTCCATGTTGCGGAACTGGCCTTCATTGTCCCAGTGGGAATACCACACGTAGGTTTTGTCTCCCACGTTGGCAAAGGCATGGCCTTGCAACAGGGAGATGCAGTCCCAGTCCTTGCCTTCTTCTCCACGGGGAATCATGGCAAAGTCCGTCACAGGCTCGCGGAAGCGGATGCCGTCATTGCTCACAATCATGCCAAGGCTCATGCGCATGCCCCAGAAGTAATTCTTGTCCTTGGGCCGCTCCTTCGGACCGTGCTGCCACATGCCGTAGAAGCCCACGAGCACATTGCCGCGATTCCAGATGCCGGCGCCCATGTGCGTCTGCGAACCTTCAAGCGGCTTCTCATGAGTCGCATACTGGATGGGCCGCATGAATGACGTGGCCTTCGCCTGGGACCAGTGTTCGAAATCAGGTGAGCGGTAGGCGAGCATCACGCGGCCAATGTCACGTCCATCCATGTGCCACGTCCACGGCGAGATGAGTTGTCCGGTGGCATAGTAGAAATTGCCGAAGCGATAGAGGCCGCTCACCTCGAACCGCTCGCCGGCGCTGTTCATGGGGCGATCGCCCACGACTTTCCACGTCAGGCCGTCTGCACTCGTCGCACAGACAAAGGCACCCCAGCGGGACTCATTGGGACCAATCGGTGTGCGCCCGCCACGCACATCTTCGAAGGGGGGATGTGCGATGTACGCACATTTGTAGCGGCGTTCGGGATTCGGATCCTCGGGTTCATAGAGCACGGTCAGAAAGTCATTCACCCGCGTGAGCGAGTAGGGCTCACCTTCGATGAGGCAGATGTTGTTTTTCTTGTTTCCATTGAGATCCACGAGATTGAGTTCGGGCTTCGTCCAGTGAACGCCATCCGTGCTCTCTGCGTAGCACATGGGCCTCCACCATCCCGGAGCCTGGTACTTCTCAATCTTCCGCTGCATCATGCCGAGGTACCACATGCGGAATTTCTTCCCGTCATGCAGCACGGTGCCGTAGAGGACAGCATGGCCGAAATCGGGCGAACCCTCCGGCCCTGTGCGCAGCACGGGGTTCTCCGGATGCTTTTCGCCCTGCACGAGATCCACGTGCAGGTTGTGCTTCCAGGGAATCGACTCGTCGTCGAAAGGAAAGAACACCTGTTCATCGGCGCGCGCCGTGTGAAGAGCGCCCGCAGTGAGCAGCAGACAGAGCAGGGAGGAGATGCGTGTCATTTGGTTTTGGGTTCTGAGGTGGTGGTGGTCTATCGGTTCGTGGCAGCGCGCTTCCTGCGAGCCTTGCCTGAAGCGGCACCGGCAGTGGTTGCCTTCTTTGACTTGGCTCCCGGAGTTGGTGGCTGCCGATGCGGATCGAGGTGCGCTTCCATCAGACGCTCAGCCTGCGCCACTCGCCCGCGACGCAAGGCAGTGACGATTTGCCGGTGCTCATCCAGCGTGCGCCTGGCCACGGCGGCATCGTGCCGGTAGCGTTGGCGCACATTCCGGAAGAATTCCTCCAGCAGCCTGCCAAACTGGATGAGGAACCGATTGTGGCTCGCTCCGAGGAGCGCCTGGTGAAAGGCAGCATCGGCTTCGGTCGGGGCAAATCCTTGTTTGTGATCGCGCTCCATCTGCTCATTCGCTTCCTCCATGCGCAGGAAATCCTCCTCCGTGGCATTGGCCGCTGCGAGCCGCAGCACCCCCAGCTCGATGGTGCGCCGTGCTTCATACATTTCACTCGCATCCTCATCCGTGCGCAGCCACAGAGCCTGGGTCACTTCCCCCAGCAGGGAGAGGTCCACCGCCTGTATGACAGAGCCCCTCTTGGGCCGCCGCTCCAGAGCACCGATCATCTCCAGTGATTTCAGCGCCTCGCGCACCGTGTTCCGTCCCACACCAAGGTCATTTGCCAGTTCACGCTCTGTAGGCAGCTTGTCCTCGGGGCCGAGTCCCCGCGCGGAGATGTTCTCCAGCAGGCTGCGCAGCACCTGACGACTCAGAGGTTGGTATTCCACCGGTTTGAGCTTCTTCATCACCATGGCCAAAAGTACATTGGTAGGACCAAAGAACTTTCATTAAAATCGCGTGCGGTGGGGCATTCGCTCAGGGGTCGCGCTCATCACCGCATCCTGGATTGCCCAGTACACGAGCCGGTGCTAGAGCAGTGGATGCCCGCCAGTAACATCCTCGAAAAGACCCGCTGCTACCTCTCCGGCCCCATGGACTTCGTGGGGTCCAGGGTGATTGAGAAATACTTCGGCTGGCGCGCGCTGCTCACTCCCATCCTCAAGGCCTTCCATATTCGCGTGCTGGATCCGTGGAACAAGCCCGCCATTCGAGGCCATGAAAACTATGGCCAGGAGGGCGTGTTGCCCAACAAGGAGCAGTATGAGGCCGACTTCTGGACGAATGCCGCCACCCGTGTGCAGTTTGAGCGGGACTTCTGGGAGACGGTGCACATCGACCTGCGCATGACAGACCTCTCGGACTTCGTCATCGCCTTCGTCCCCACCAACACGTACAGCGTGGGCACGGTGCACGAAGTCATTGTCGCGCGCCAGCAGCAGAAGCCTGTCTTGATGGTCAGTCCGCCCATCCGCTTCGACCTCTTTCCTGAACTCAATGCTCTCTCCGAGGCCGAGAAACGCGCGCTGAAGTCCGCAGGCTTCAAGGAGAATCCGCAGGGCATCCCCAGCCAGTGGTACGGCAACATTGTCGGTGGCAGGAACATGTTTGACGGCTTCGGTTGGGAGGCTCTGGACTTCAAGCGCCCGGATTTCTACGAAGTGCTCATCCCAACCCTGCTGGCCGATGCGAAGCCTGCGGACGAATCCGGTCCCGATTTCCAGCGCTGGCAGCGAGTCTCCCATTGGTGCGCAAACAGCGGGGAACTGGGTGCTTTGCGCGGGGGCGTGCTGGATCACATGCGATTCCACCAGGAGAGCGAGCGCAGACTCCTCGAACGCGAGCTGCACCAATCCAAGGAAGAGGACCGCCGCTACTTCTGGCACAACCAGCCCTACACACCGAAGCGAAGCCTGCTCTACCAGTTCCTCTGCATCGCCAGCGGCTACATCCCGCCGAAGCTGAACATCCTCTCAGCTCTCGATGACGATGGCAACGTGGTGCCGCGCATTCACGAAAGCATGGATGACGACTGGCTGCTTATCTCGGCGGAGCATGAGGGGTGAGCCCCTCAATACACATACGCGAACTCATTTGAGTTCAGCAGTACGAGGCAGAGCTCAGCCAGACCTCGTGTGTTGGCATCCACATTGCTCATCTTCTTGTCCGGCACGAAGTTCTCATACACATGCAGACGCTCGGAGAAGGAAAACTTCTCCCCGGTGTTCTCTTCCACTGCTTCACGGATGATTTCCTTCGGGCGGGTGCTCGGGGCCAACGTGGTATTTGTGTGTTTCGCAGTCATCTGCTCCCAGTGAGCGAGCAGCAGGGCCATGCGAGCTTCATCCGGCGTCGTGCCAGTCGTGAGCAGGCAGGTGCGTTGCAGTGCCGCCTTGCGGTCTCCCTGAGTCTCCTTCAGTGTGCGCAAAGCGAGAGCCACCGCACGGTCATAGGTCGCCTCGCTGTTGAAAAGGCTGAAGACCTGCGGCGTCACGTTGCTGGCATCGCGTGCCTCGCAGGAGAATTCCGGTGAAGGCTCGTTGAAGACTTCCATGAACGGATCCGCGAGGCCGCGAATCTTCAGCACATAGATGCTGCGGCGATGACGCTGCTGGGGCAGGGGATTGGGCTGCCATGCGGAGGCAAAAGTGCCCATCACCTGGCGTGGCTGCAGCGCCGCTTCCAGATTGATCTCCGGGCGCACGGGAATGCCTCCCATGGCCGGATTCAGTTCTCCCGAGGCAGACAGCATGCTGTCGCGCAATTCTTCCGCACGCAGGCGTCGCGGCAGGAAGGCGGCATAGCTCATGCCTTCAGGATCCTTCCTGGCAAGCAACTCCCGATCTGGGTGCTGCGAACTGCGGCGATAAGCATCGCTGGACATGATGAGGCGATGCATCGTTTTGATGGACCATCCCTTCGCCACGAATTCACCCGCGAGCCAGTCAAGCATCTCCGGATGCGTGGGCTTCTTTCCGGTGCCACCGAAGTTGTTCGGATTGCCTGCGATAGCCTTGCCAAAGTGCCACTGCCAGATGCGGTTCACCATGGTGCGGGAGGTGAGTGCGTTCTGCGGGGAGGCGATCCACTGGGCGAGTTCCAGGCGTCTCCCGGAAATGTCGCTGGTGATGGCGGTGCGATGCCCCCATGACTCCGCGGCGGCAGAGAGCACGCCGGGCGCCACCTTTTCCTTGGGTGAGAAAGGGTCGCCACCTCCGAGGATGCTGGTCTCTTCCAGTTCACCAGTGGTCATGCGATGGGGTGGCATGCGCAGCGGCGCGGAAACGGACTTCATGTCAGGGGTGCGGCCGCTGTAGACACTGAAGGCAATGGGCTCATACCTTTCCATTTCCCACTTCAAGCGCTCCAGACCTTTGCGAGCCACACGATCCATGCCGTAGTCTTCCGTGGTGAACCCGGCGTGCCGAGGTGGCAGCTGGTCTTCGGGAAGGCCCTGCTGCATCAGCTTGTTGCGAGCCTCGTCATAGCCGCCGCGCTGGCGTTTGGCCTTGCCCTTCTTGTTGTTGCCCGGGGCTTCCACAGCCGATGGGTTCTTCACCTCAGCCAGTGCCTTCTCGAAGGGCGCGGAGTCGAGCTTCTTCTCCGCATACCATTGTCGAGCGGCCGCCGTGGACTTCTCACTCAGTCGGGCCAGCGTCGCCAGATGCTCCTGCTCACGCAGACGCAGTGTTTTGATTTCCTCAAAGCCCTGCACGTTCTCCGCTGGCAGGAACGGCGCCGCACGCTCCACAAGTTGCGTGGTGGAGAAGCAAGCTTGCATCGCATAGTAGTCACGGGTGGGGATGGGATCGAATTTGTGATCATGGCACCGCGCGCATTGCAGCGTGTGTCCCATGAAGGCCTGACCTACGATGTCCGTCACGTCATCAAGGAAACGCTGGCGGGCCACTTTGGCGACTTCCATGCCGGTAAGCTCCCACGGACCCATGCGCAGGAAGCCGGGGGCGATGTACAGTTCTCCGGATGCTGCATCTTTGTTCCGCTCTGCGATCTCGTCTCCCGCAATCTGCTCCAGGATGAATTGATCGTATGGCTTGTCCGCGTTGATTGCGCGAATCACATAGTCGCGATACCGCCACGCATTGCCCCGCTCGTAGTCATTGGCGAAGCCGGAGGAATCCGCATAGCGTGCCACATCCAGCCAGTGCCGGCCCCAGTGCTCGCCATAGTGGGGGCTTGCCAGCAGACGCTCCACCACCTTGGCAAAGGCTTCCTTCTCGGGCAGAGGATCCTTCACAAAAGCCTCCACCTCCTCCGGCGACGGCGGCAGGCCCAGCAAGTCAAACGAGGCTCGCCGAATCAGCGTCCTCCGCTCCGCAGGCGGCGCCGGCGTGACGCCCAGCACCTTCATCTTCGCATTGATGAACCCATCCACCGGATGCACCTCGCTACGCTCGAGATTTGAAATCTTCAGCGGTTGGTACGCCCAGAGGTCCTCAGGCTTGTAGCGGCGATTTGTCCAGTCTGCGGAGAGTCCGCCACTCGTCTGCATGGGCACGCCATCGGCGGATTCCCACGCGTGCTTCTGCAAGGTCGCCAGCTTCTTCTCATCTGGCCATGGAGCCCCATCGGCAATCCACTTGCGCACCACCTCGATTTGCTCCGCGCTGAGCTTGTCATTCTCCTTGGGTGGCATCGCGAGATCTTCGTCTTCTCGCGTGACCACCTTCATGAGCAGACTCTTCTCCGGTTCCTTGGGCACGAGCGTGGCCTCACCGCTGTCTCCACCGGAGAGCATGGCTTCACGGGTGCGCATGTCCAGGCCGCCCTTGATCTTCTTCGGATCCTCTCCGTGGCAGGCGAGGCATTTCTCCTTGAAGAGTGGCAGCACCTTCTGCGCGTAGTGCTTCTCCGCCTCCTCAGTGGTGGCGGCGCCCGCAGGGAGAGCGAAGCCCAGTGCGGTGACATGAAGGAGGAAAGCCGTGGATCTCGGAATCATGGCTGGAGTGCTTGTCTGATGCGCCCTGTAACGAAGGCACTGCCGCAATCATTGCGGCTTTCCGATCTCAAACATCTGGCGAACTACCGAGGGATCCAGAGCCACGCTGTAGATGAGAAATTCATCCAGGCATCCATTGAGATTGCGCACGGGGAACTGATGCTCCTTCGTCGGCAGCCCCCAGTTGCCCATCTCGCACGCGCCGTAGACAATCTTGCGACCGGGCTGGTAGAGCGGAGAAATCTCGCGGCTCACTTCGCGGCCATCCACGAACTGCACGGATTCACCGCTGCAGTTGTCATACGTCACCACCAGCTGGTGCCACCGGCCGAGGTTCGTCTTCGTGAAGACCACCGGTGAGTAGTAGATTTGGTTCACCTTCTTTTCAGGAGTCTTCTCGTCCGGATATGCGATGGAGAACATCATCCGGCCATCTTCCAGAATCTGCCAGTGTGGCTCGCCGGTCTCGTAGCCATCCGTGAGCAGCAGCGCGTTGTATTTGCGATCGAGTCCATCCACCTTCACCCAGCAGGCGAAGGTTAGCGCCTCATATTCGCCATCCAGTTTCATGCGCACACGATCACCTGGACGCTTGAATTCCAGGGCATCCTTCATCGGCCAGCGACCTTGAGTCCACCGCGCGCCCACCGCGCCACCATTGCGGGACTTGTCATTGCCGGCGGCGTTGTTCACGAGGCGGTCCCAATCGTGCCAATGGCGGAACAAGTAGCACGCCACCAGTCGCGGATCCCTACGGGTCACTTGGGACCATTGATCCCATTCGTCATAGCGGATGCGCGCCATCTTACCCGCGAGATCCTTCAGGTCATCAATGCTGGCGAAGTCCGCCGGGGCCGCATCCATGGGGGAGTAGAGCGCTCCCATGCGTTTCAGGCCCATGCCCTCCGTGAGGCTCACCATCTTGCCCGTTTCAGGATGGGCTTCCACTTCACCTTCGAACACATGCACCTCGCCTTCACCCTTCGCGCTGTCCACATGCACACCGAACTCCGTTCCTAGGTCCACCAGCTTCATGCCAGGTGTCAGCAGCCGGAATCCCTGTGCTGGCGGTGGCACGCGCACGCGGGCTTTTCCATCCGTGCAGACAGCTTCCCACGGTGACACGATCTCCAGCACGGCAGGTCCCTCCAGCAGGAGCTGTGCTCCGCTGAAGAACTCAATCTGCGCCAGACCACATCCCAGCTCAAAGCGACCTGCGTTCAGCGTATCGCCTGCACGCATGGGTGGGGGGTTGTCCAGCCATTCCGTGTTCCATTGATTGGTGATGATCGCACAACCGCGATCCGTCTCCTCTGCGGTGGCCGCCACCGTCGTGGGCGCAATGCTATCGCCCTGCAGTACCTGGAAGGTTTGTTCACCACCGTTGCTGTTGTCACTCAAGAGGGCAAAGGTCGCGATACCCAGCACCGCCAGCGCTGCCGCGGCCGCCCAGGGCACCCATGCCGCGATACGCCGTTTCGTGGCATTCCGATTCCGGGCACCTTCCGGTTGCCACGCATTCAGTGCCGCCACACCGGCTTGTTCACGCAACAGCGAGTCGAGATTCACCTCCCGGCGCAGCTTCTTGCGCACGTCGGGTTCGTTGCGGAGCACGAGTTCCAGCTCCGCAAACTCCTCCTTCGTCAGGCTCTGATTGAGCCAGCCGGCGATGAGGAAGTCTGTCCTGCTTTGATTCTTCACGCGTGAGCCTCCTTGCGCATGTGCTTCTCCGCGCACTCCAGCAGCGCCGCACGGAGACGCTGGATTGTCTTGTAGAAGGCCTGGGCGCTCTTGCCCGCCTTCTCTGCCACCTCATGAAATTTCACGCCGGGCTGATACGCCAGATGCAGCAGCTCCTTCTGGCGGGGGTCGAGTTTTTCCAGGCACTTGCAGAGGGCAAGGCGATGCGCCTCCAGGTTGTCCGTTTCTTCAAGGGACTCTTCGGCCAGCAGGTCGAGGATGTCGTCATTGAAGACGAGCCTGTCGCGCGACATGCGGCGCAAGTGCTTGAGCGATTCGAAACGCGCAATCGCTGCTGCCCACGCCATGAAGTTTGTGCCCATGTCGAACTGGTCAAACTTCCGCCAGGCCACGATGCTGGTCTCCTGCATCACCTCATCCACATCGTCCCAGTCAGGCAGCAGACTTCTCAGGAACCCGCGCAACCGCCCCTCATGCGCCACGAAGAGACGCACAAACGCCTCGTAGGTCTCCGGCGGGGCCTCGATGCGGGGAGTGGGAGGAGTGTCTTCGGGCATGCCCCAGTGTACCACCGGTGGGGGCGATTTTGGACGACAAATCGCGTGGGAGTCCGGTAGGACGGTGCTACCGGGGCAGTGGTTGTTTGGCGTGCGGGGTAGAGCACGCAACGTTCTTCTAAAGCGTACAACTCGTTGAATGATAAGATTATACGACAGATGATTTCCACCGTCGCACTGCTTACTGTCGCACCGTCCTACCGGAACTCCACCACCACCGGAAGAGATTCCGCACCTCCGCATACCGTACTTCCTCCGAGGGCGCGCCGAGGATGGTGACGATGAGTGGCATGCCATTCTGCTCGCCCCGGGCGATGAGGCAGTACCCAGCTTGATTCGTCATGCCGGTCTTCACGCCGTCATAGCCGCCAAGCTTGAGCAGTTGATTCGAGTTTTCCCAGGTGATGTCGCGGGTCTTTGTTGTGCTCCCCGGGAGCAGGACCTTGCCGGTGTACTTCTGGGTCTTCACAACCTCAGCAAATGCGGGATCCTTCATCGCGGCGATCGCCAGGATGACGAGGTCGCGCGCCGTGGTGGTGGGGTCCTTGTCCTCACCACCGTCACCATAGGACTGGCGGTACACCGTGTTCTTCATCCCCAGGCGGATGGCTTCACGGTTCATCTCCGCGATGAAATTGCAGCGCGTGCGGAAGCCGGGTGTCTTCACGCTGTCCGGCGTCTCCTTTCCGGGTGGTTGCAGGCGCGCATGGAAATGCTCTGCAAACGCATTCCCCATGTCATTGCCGGAGGGCAGCATCAGACCTCGCAGGCCATCACGCACCGAGATCTTCTCGCCAGCCTTCACACCCGCAGTCGAGCCTGCCGTCGCATCCGCGAGCTTGGAGATGGTCACCATTTCATCCAGCACCGCGGGGTCCTTCTTCGCGAGCCCCAGCACCACGTGAGCGCACATGGCTTTCGTCGTGCTCGCGGACTTCAGCTTCTCATCGGGCTGGTGGGATGCCAGCACCTCGCCAGTATTCCCATCCGCAATCACCCATGCCTTTGCCGTGGTGATGGGCGGCGTCGCCAGATCCTCGGCAGCAAATAGCGTGAGGGTGGGGGAGAAGGCCATCAGAAGACAAGTGGCGAGCAGCAGCGCAGGCAGAGGGAACTTCATGGAAGGGATGCGGCTAACCAAGACGATGGTGCGTCAGATGGCAATACAGATTGCTGGTGACTGCACACCCGTGGCCAGCTGCGTCGAGCGGAAATGACGCCGAACTTCCAAAAATTTCACCACGGTGCCCTGGCTCACGAGAAGAGTAAATCTTCACACCCTTTGGAGAACCCGGCCCGGCTGCCGACCGGAGGGAGGTACTGATCTGAAGGGTAATGAAGTATATATACACACTCTCCTTTAGGGGAGTGTGTATATATATTGCCCTCAGCACCCGGGTTCGGGGTGAGAAGGAAAAGGAATGTTCACAGTGGAAAATTCAGGTGTGAACATATCATGCCTGAGAAACGTGGCAGCCAGACGAGGTGCCCACTCGCAACAATGCGATGTGCAAAACGGTGGACAGTCTTCCGGGTTTTGGCTTTGATCCTGGCCCCCCCCCATGAAAATTGCCGCGGCCTGCACTCTGCTGTTCCTTTTCTGCGCAGCTCCCTTCGCAGTGGCAGATCAACCTGCCCCTGAATTTCGCCATGTAACGACAGCACAGGGTGGGCGCTGCTTCTTCAAAATGATACCGGAGAAGTGGCACTATGAGAACAACAGACCTGTGAAGGAGAAGGAGGCATGGGGCGTGGCCTACGAGCTTGATGAAAACGGCGAGTTCGTGGAGCTGTGGCGCACTGAAGGCTGGTACGCATCTGAGGTCTTCCTGTCCGATGATGGACGGTACCTCGTGCGCATGGGAGTGTGGCCTACCATCAGTGAAAAATTCGACGACGTGGCCGTTGCGTTCTATGACCGCGGCAAACTTCTGAAATCTTACGAGGTGCGTGACCTTGTCAAACAACCGCATCGCATAGAGTTCTCCGCGAGCCACTATGAGTGGCGGCCCGAACAGCAGACCGTCCCTAATGGCATCAGCACAGAATTGTTTCCAGGGAGCTTCCTTCAGAGTGACTACCTCCAGGGAGACTATTTTCACCTCGTGATGATCGACAAGACGGCCTACCGTTTCGACCTGGCGACGGGCAATATCCTTGCCACCGAAACTGATCCTGGCGCCAGGAGTCGGCGTGAAATCTGGGATGCTGAGCGGAAGGCAGAGCAGGAAAGAGGTGAAGCCCTGTATCGCACATGGCCCCGGAGAGCAGTGTATGAGCAGCATTTCACAGCCTCGGAAATCAGTGCTGACGACTGGTATACCAGCGGAGTGTGGTTCCACGGAACGAACTGGGACGCAAACCTGACGCCCAAGAAGGACTATGGACGGGATAGCATGGTTGAGGCCGTCTTCCCGTTATCAAAGAAGGGAGACATTGAAGTCACGATTACTCCTCAGGAAATTGAGGAGGCATTTTCCTCCGTATTGCGACATCCCTTCGTCGCGGAGAGGTTTAAGCATGGCGCTACCGGAATTCGCCTGCGCATCACTGGCGATCGCCTTCATTGGAATACCCCTGAACTGGAGAAGTGGTTGAAACAGACACGCGGGGCTGCTCCCAAGGAAGCGGAACTGCGCCACTGGGCCCAAGCAATCATTGATGAAAAGGAGCAGTTGACCCATCCCGAAGTGCCCCAAGACCCCTTTTCTCTCCCCCCTGCCAGCTTTCGCTCCTCCTTTACCAGCTTCTACCTCAATGCGAAAACCGGCGAACTGTTGTATGAGGATGAGTCTGCACCATTTCCATATCCTACAGTCTTGCTCGATGCGAAAGGAACCCGAATTGCTTCCAGCGCTGATAAGAAACATGCGGAGTAGAATGCGATGACCATCAGCACCGACATCACCTTTTCAGACCGCCAAGCACTCAGGTGGCACTCCATCACTCATCGGGAGCATCTAGCGCTTTTGATTGGCTGGTGCTTCGCGTAAGATGGGCCGCCTTACTCCTGCTGATGTGGCTCTTTGCCTTTTGCCGTGTTCCTGTTTTCAAGCTTCTTCCGTCGGCTCGCGCGAATTCCGGAAGCTGGGGGAGCGCGTCAGGTCCAAGCATGAAGTATAGGCTACGCACGACTCCGCGTCTTGAGGTAAAGAAGCAGGTGGTCGGCAGGCAAGGACACGGAGATTTCCCACCTCTCCGCATCAACCGCTTGTGCGGGCCGCGATTCTGGGTGAAGCAACGCGTCCTTTCCATCATTCTCCCAGCCTTCCCTTCTTCCATCCTTCAATGAGCATCTTTGACAACGCCATCAGTGCCGGTGTGAAAATGGCCGTGAACCACATGCTGGCAGACATTGGCAGCATCACGCAGTTGCACCTCGACATCAAGGCCAAGACCGTCACGGCCACGGTGGAACTGCTGGGGGAGGTGTCACCCATCGACTTTCAGGTGGGTCAGTACGTGCTCGCGAAGAAGGAGGATGGCGTCTACATCACGCTGAAGGACATCACCTGCTCCCGTGAGTGGCTGCAGAAGGCCATCCAGAAATTCGAGCCTGAGCCCACGGTGAAGCTGCCGGAGAAGCTCGCGAGCGCAGTCAGCTTTGCTGGGATGGTACAGTAATTGCAGCTGCTCCTGATTCTCTCTTTGCATATGCCAAAAATGGCTTGTGCATCGCGTGGCATGCCTTCATGATGAGGCCATGAAGACTTCGCACTTCACCGTTGCCGGACTGGCCTTCGCGCTGGTGCTCGCCTTTGCTCCCGCGCTCCGTGCCGAAAACACGGTGTATCCCGCTGTCAAAGACTCCCTGGTCAAGTCCAAGGGGAAAAACGTTGAGACCTTTGACGCTGCTGCGCTGAAAGACGCGAAGTACGTCGCCATCTACTACTCCGCCTCCTGGTGCGGCCCCTGCCGCGCCTTCACCCCGGACCTGGTCAAGTGGTACAAGCGGAACAAGTCCAAGAACCCACACTTCGAGCTCATCTTTGTCAGCAGCGACCGCTCCGCCAAGGACATGGCTGAGTACATGAAGGCAGACGACATGGAATGGCCGGCTCTCGCCTTCGACAAGAAGAAGGACTCCGCCTCATCCGCCGTGACGAAATACTCTGGTCGTGGCATCCCGTGCCTCGTTCTCATCGACGAGACAGGAAAGGTGCTCTCCGACTCCTACGTGGACGGCAACTATGTAGGCCCACGCAAGGTACTCGAGGATATTGAGAAGACGTTGAAGGACAATCCCGCAGCAGGGGCCGCAGCCAGTGGTTCGAGTGGGAGCGCGCTGGATCGCTTCAAGAGCACCAGCACCAGTACCACACCTGCCCGCTGAGAAGGCATGGCACACACAGGCGTTCTGCATGGAAACTCAGGTGATTGAATGATTCGCCGCGTGACCCGGTCGAAGACTCTCTTCATGGCAAGTTACAAACCCCTCTTCGGCCTGGCCCTGGCGACACTGCTGGGCAGCTGTGTTTACGTCCCGCCACCGGAGCACTACGGCGGACCACCACCGCCTCCAGATGTTCCGCCTCCGTATCACTACGATGGTGTGCCGCCACCTCCACCAGAGCCTGACTACTACTTCGGACGGGGCAGAGGGGACAGAAACTACGAATTCGACTATCAGCGCCACCGTCGCGGTCGCACGCAGTACTTGCGTGAAGTGGACCCTGACTATGCAGTAGAGTCTCCGGAGAGCGAGGGAACCATGCCTCCTGACGAGGGCGCTGCCGATGCCGAGCCATCCCCAGCACCATCGCCACCTCCTGCTCCTGCTCCCAAGATTGACCCCACCACGGTGCCCTACGGCACAAGGACGAATACTCCCGGTCGCGCGAAGAGCCCCTATCCGCCCTATCGTGAACTCGATGTCTCCGGCATGAGATCCGGCTCGATGGCCAAGGACCCCACGACAGGGAAGGTCTTCCGCGTGCCGTGATGCCCCGACATCATCCTCCAACGGGTGGACTGTGACTCATGCTTTGCGCGGAGCTTCGCTTCTGTCCGTTTCAGGAAGTGCATGCCGAGGCGCTGCTTTCATGGCGGTACGCGCCTCCCTACAGCATGTACAGTCTCCAGCCGGAGGATCAGCACGCAGCCATCAAGGAATTGCTCCGCCCCGACCTGCACTACGTAGCAGTCCTCAATGAGGACGATGACCTGATCGCGTTCCGTTGCTTCGGCCCGGATGCCCAAGTGCCAGGTGGTAGCTACGAGGGAGAGGCGCTGGACCTCGGTGGAGGATTGCGTCCAGACCTTACCGGAAAAGGCCTAGGGCAGCATGTCATCGCCGCAGCGATGAACTATGCCATGGGGAGATTTTCTCCCACGCTCTTTCGGACGACGGTCGCGAGCTTCAATCAGAGGGCTGGGAAAGTTTGCGAGCGCCTCGGCTACCAAGTCGCTCGCTCCTTCGTGCGCCCTTCTGACGGCATGTCGTTCAACATCTTCCTCAAAAAAGCGCAGATGGTCGAGCTGGTGATTCCGATGAAGGAAGCATGATCTTCAACAACCACGCTCATCCATTGCAAACCACGGCTCAACCATCGCTCAGCGCGCTCGCTTCCTCACCCTCTCGCCACATCCATGCCGAAGTAGGCATGGGCGTTCGCGTAGCAGATGCGCTTCACCATGCCGCCCACCAACTCGTAGTCGTCCGGCACGAGGCCATTCTCCATGTCGCGACCAATGAGGTTGCACAGGATGCGGCGGAAGTACTCGTGACGGGGAGGGGAGAGGAAGCTGCGTGAATCCGTGAGCATGCCCACGAAGTGGCTGAGCAGTCCGGTGGAACTCAGCGCATTGATCTGCCACTCCATGCCTTCCAGGCAGTCGAGGAACCACCAGCCGCTGCCGAACTGCAGGCGCCCTGCGACGCCGTTCTCATTGCCCTGATAGTTCCCGATGATGGTGGAGAAGATGTAGTTGTCCTTCGGGTGCAGATTGTAGAGCACCACCTTGGGCAGGTGACCGCGCTGCTCCAGCGTATCCAGATAGAAGCGTAGACCCTGCGCATGCGAGGGATCATCAATCGAGTCGCAGCCGATGTCGCGGCCCAAGCTCTTGAAGAGACGGGCATTTGTATTGCGCAGCGCCCCGAGGTGGAGCTGCTTCGTCCAGCCTTTCTCCGCATCGAGCTGGCCAAAGTACAGCATCAGGTAGGAGCGGAAGCGCGTGATGGCCTCGGCCGAGAGAGCCTTGCCCGCGCGTGCCTGGTCGAAGATGGACTTCGCCTCGGCATCTGTCGCCGTTTCCGTGTCCATGTTCGTGAGACCATGGTCGCTGAGACGTCCGCCGATGGAGTGGAAAAAGTCATGCCGCTGGCGGATGCCCTGCAGGAAGGAGTCGAGCGTATCGCATGCCTGTCCCGTGATGCCAGCGAGCTTGTCCACCCACGTATTCCACGCGGGCACATCTTCCAGACGCATGCCGGCATCCGGGCGGAACGTGGGATACACTTTCACGGGGAAGTCGCTGAGCTTCGCCACTGCCTGGTGATGCTCCAGCGTGTCCGTGGGGTCATCCGTGGAGCACACCACGCGCACGTTCGAGCGGGAAAGCAGATTCCGGCAGGAGTATTCCGGTGTGGCGAGTTGCTCATTGCAGCGGTTCCAGATGCTCTCTGCCGTCTTTTCGTTCAGCGGCTCATCGATGCCAAAGAAGCGTTTCAGCTCCAGAGCCGTCCAGTGGTAGAGAGGATTGCGCAGCGTGTGCGGTACCGTCTTGGCAAAGGCGAGGAACTTTTCCTTCCACGGCGCATTGCCTGTCACGTGGCTCTCCGGGATGCCGTTGGCACGCATGGCGCGCCACTTGTAGTGGTCCCCGCCCAGCCAGATGTGCGCGATGGTCTCAAACTTCTGGTCCCGCGCCATCTCATCCACCGGCAGGTGGGTGTGGTAGTCGTAGATCGGCTCATTCTCGGCATACTCATGGTAGAGCCGCCGCGCAGCCTTGGTCGTGAGGAGGAAGTCGTCGTGAATCAGAGACATGCCGCCAGCTAAGCGCGTGCCCGGTGCGGGGTCAAGGGGTGGGGTGCTTCAGAAGCCAGTCTCGAACCTCCGGAACGCACCTGCTTTCACGGTGACCTGCCACACCCAGCAGCCCTGGGAGCGCCGGTCCCGCAGACGGGACCGGCTGCATTCTACGGCTTTACTTCCACGTCCAGGACCCTCCATTCCCCGGAAGCCGTGCCCACTTCACCATGCTGGGTAAAGAGATTTGTGCCTTCGCCCATGTCCTTCATTGGCACTGCTGTCCCAGACTTGGAGTCCAGAGGTTGGATTCCCACACTGCTGTCGTTCATCCCGATAATGATACCCGAGGACCAGGCTCGCCCGCGTGTCTCAGTTCCCTTCGCGTCAGGGTTCCACATGGGCGACCATGCCGTGACGACTGGGTTTTCATAAACAAGAGGAACGCTTCCAGAAGCACTATCGGATAGTCCCGCCGTCATGGCCCAGTGATTCTCGCCGGCTTCGAGCGCCTGCTGGAAGTCGGGTGCCGCTCCAACCTTCCCATCAGGAATAAAGGGGCTCACCGGGCAGCCAAAGATGTGCTCACTCTCATCGTCGAAGATGCCTTCCTTGAACAGTTCCCGGAAGACTTCATTGGAACTGCGAGGGTTCTTCAAGAAGGAATCAGGATATTTGCCATCATGGTCGGAAGAATAGATGCGCAATGCTGTGATGATCTGGCGGCAGTTGGAAATGCCCTTGTCCATCTTGTTGTGTGGACTGCGGATTACCAGGGGAAGCGCCAGCAAGATCAGAAAGATGAGCAGAAGGAACGCCACGATTCCGGCCACCATCTCCGGCCAGGTGAGCACCCGTTTTCTGCTCGTGGTCGGTCCTTCTCTCATTCGTCTTTTGGATTGCTGTTGAGTTTGGGAGCCAAATTCCGGCTGGCAGTTCTTCAGGGCTTCACTTCCACGTCCAGAATTGTGAACCCCGTAGAGACGGACGAATCTCCATGCTGGGTAAAGAGATTTGTGCCTTCGCCCATGTCCTTCAGTGGCACTGCTGTCCCAGACTTGGAGTCCAGAGGCTGGATCCCCACGCTGCTGTCGTTCATCCCTACGATGACACCACTGCTCCAGGACCTTCCCCGCGTTTTTGTTCCTTTGGCATCGACATTCCACTTTGGTGACCAGGTGGCGATGACCGGATTTTCAAACACCAACGGAATGCTTCCTGAAGCACTATCGGACAGTCCGCTCGTCATGGCCCAGTGGTTTTCTCCGGCTTCGACGGCTTGCTTGAAGCTTGGTGCTTTGCCAATGTCTCCGTCAGGAACAAACTGGCTCATGGGGCAGCCCAACATCAACTCATTGTCGATGATGTTCTTCTGGAACAGAATTCGGAAGACCTCATTGGAGCTTTGCGGATTGGCCAGGGCGGCATCCGGATACTTTCCTCCGTGATCCGATGAGTACATTCTCAGTGCGGTAATGATCTGACGGCAATTCGAGATGCCAATCGTGATGTTACCCCTCTTCGAAATGCGTCCAAAGGTGGGAATGAACATGGATGCGAGCAGGCAGGCCGCAGTCAGGACCACCAGAATGTGCAGGCAGCCAAAGCGAGAGCGGTTCGGTTTTATGACATCACTCATTTTTCTTCAATATCTAGGATCTCACCCGTCGGAAAGGCGGTTGGGTCTATCGCTGCCTCGAAAAGGTCCTTCCCATGCACCTTCTTCAGAGGCACTGCCGTCCCTTTCATCGTTTCCAGTGGTCGAAGCGAAACCGAGCTGTCATTCATTCCAATGATGACGCCCTTGCTCCATGACCGACCGCGCACACCGGTCCCCTGAGCGTCGGGGTTCCACACGGGGGGCCAGGTCGCCTTGGCCGGATTCTCAAAGACCAGCGGAATCTCGCCCGGGGCACTATCCGAAAGTCCCTCCGTCATCGCCCAGTGATTCTCTCCTGCTTCGACGGCATGGGCAAACTGAGGTCCTTCTCCGATGTTTCCATCGGGAACAAAGCGGCTGACAGGACTACCGAAAGTCGATTCGTTATCGACGATCTTCTCCTGAACCAGCACCCGAAAAACTTAATTCGAGCTCTGCGGGTCAGCCATCGCTGCGTACGGATAATTGCCGTTATGATCGGCGGCATAGGTGCGCAGAGCATTGATCACGTGACGGCAATTCTGAATGCCCTTGGTAAGGTTGCCTCGTGCGCTGATTTGCCCACACCGGGGAATGAACTGGCTGGCGACCAGGACAAAGGCAACCAAGGCCACCGTATTGCGGAAGATGGACCACCAGGGATTCTTTGAGCGAGGAGGTTCTTCGAACATCGGGTTTGTTTAATCCACATCCAGCACCGCACTTTCCGTGAGCGTTGCGGGATCCATGGTCACTTCAAAGGAGTCCTTCTCTTCCGTGTCTGTGCCGAAGTGCTTCCTCAAGGGCACTTCCGTTCCTTTCTTCAATGCCAATGGATGAAGCGAGACACTCGAGTCATTCGAACCCAAGATGACCCCGCCTCTCCATGAGCGGCCTCGCGTAGGTGTCCCTCGGGCGTCCAGATTCCACGCAGGTGGCCAGGTGGCGATGGCGGGATTCTCGTACACCAGCGGCGCGTATCCGGTGGCACTGTCATCGAGACCGGCTGTCATCGCCCAGTGATTCTCTCCTGCTTTCAAGGCCTCAGCGTGGTTGGCGTCATCACCAATGTTGCCATCAGGCACGAATGGACTGAGGGGGCAGCCAAAGATCCGTTCGTTGGTGACGATGTCCTCCTTGAACAGGATGCGGAAGACTTCGTTCGAGCCTCGCGGATTTGCCAGAGATTTGTCCGGATAGTCTCCACCATGGTCCGCGGCATAGGCGCGCAGTGCGGAGATGATTCTCCTGCAATTGGACACGCCTTCCTGGATACGGTTCTTCTCCATGATTTCTGCAGGGCTGGGAGCAAGCCGCAGGACGATGAGCGCAGGCACCAAAAGGCCGAAAATGACTGGCATGCACGATGCTTTCGATTTCATGGGGCTCTTACTCCACATCCAGCACCTCACCCTTCGGGAAGGTCGTCGGGTTGATGGCCGCCTCGAAGGCATCCTTCCCGCTGGAGGCATCGGGCTTCAACCCCACGGCTGCGCCACTCTTGGCAGCCATGGGTTGCGAAGCCACGGCAGTGTCATTCGTTCCGATGATGACGGTGTTATTCTTCCACGTGCGACCACGGACGGGTTTCTCTTCCACATCAGCATTCCATTTGGGAGGCCATGTGGCGTTTACCGGATTTTCATAAACCACGGGAATGGCCCCTGCCGAGGAGTCATTCAGCCCTGCGGTCATGGCCCAGTGATTCTCGCCAGCCTGCACTGCCTTCCCATACTTCGTGGACTGAGGTCCGATATAGGCGTCTTCGATCTTGCCATCGGGCTCGAAAGGACTGGGCGGACACCCGAAGATCGCTTCGTTGTCGAGGATTTGCTCCTCAAAGAGCTGGCGAAACGCTGCGTTGGCCGTCTTTGTCCCATTGATGTGGGCGTCGGGATACTTGCCGTTGTGGTCCGAGGCATAGATGCGCAATGCCACCAGGATCTGGCGGCAGTTTGAGATGCCCTTGGTGATCTGGCTTCGCTCGGAAATTCGGTCACATGCCACCGTTCCCAGCAGCGTCACTGCCAGCAATCCCACGCCATACTCCACCTTGGTAAATCTCGACCTGCCTTGCATGCCTCCATGGCATCAGAAAACCTTTTGCTGAACAAGGCGGAACCGGGCCTTCACATACAATTCACACTCCATTCACATTTACCCGCACACTTGCTCCTTCTCCGGGTCTGCTGCTCACCTCCAGCTCCGCGCTAATCTTCCGGGCCCGCTCCTGCATGCCGCGAATGCCAAAGTGACCATCCATTGCCTGGGCTGCAGTCAGGTCGAATCCCTTGCCGTCATCGGAAATGGTGAGCGCAAGCGTCTCTACAGCTTCATCTCTGGAGAGCTGGACACGGACACTTCGAGCCTGCGCATACTTCAGCGCATTATTCACCGCTTCACGAGTGATGCGCAGCAGGTGGTGTTGTACGAGAGGCGGTACTTTCAGATCCGTGACGTCGCTCTCGAACTTGAGCGGGACGGTGGTATTCACCTGCAGGTGTTCCACCAGTGAGCGGAGTGAGGCATCCAGCGGTGCGTCTTGTCGTGAGGCATCACGCAGATCCCACACGAAGTCCCGTGTGTCCGTTTGCAATCGCCCGAGCAAACGGCGCTGCTGGTCGAGCAGGTCATGAGCCTTCGCATCCGCCACCCGTGGCAGGGCGGCATCCAGCCGCAGGGACAGCCCTGCGAGCTCCTGCTCCAGTGTGTCATGAAACTCCCGGGCGATGCGCTGGCGTTCTTCCATGATGGCTTCGCGCTGGGCCTTGGCTTCGATCACTGTGAGCTGTCGCGACACCTGGCGGCGCAGCAGGGCGATCCAGATCAAGGCGAGCAGTGCCAGCGTCATGGCTCCGCCGAAGGCGAGCCCGATCCGCTCGGAGTTCCACCACGGGGTGCTCTGCAGTATCACCACATCTCGCGCATCACGCAGCCACAGGCGGTATGCGGTGGGCTTGGCGCGATAGCCGTCACTGCGCGTTGCAGTCACTCGTGCAAGGCCTGTCAGGCGCAGCAGCGCTCCGCTTTGCACCTCACGTGGCAGAAGGGTGGGGGAGGTGACGTTGATGCTCACCGGCCCTGTTTGCGTCACCAGCTCCGTAGTGTGGTCACGGTCGGTGCGCTGTGCGACCTGCACCTCCAGAGTGATCAATTCCGCATCACGCCCATCCTGCAGGCCACCAGGATTCTCCGGCGTCGGTGCAGGCACCGCTTCAGTGCCCACCACGCGACACTCGGCCTCGGTAAGATGAGCGCTGAAGACGCCCATCTCGGGGAATCCCAGCGCCTCCACCACGTCACCAGCCTTGATACCCGTGTCATCCGTCTGCACAAAGACGCTCTCGTCGCCTTGCCTTAGGAAAAGTCCTCCCGCCAAGGGCGCACTGAGCGCCACGCCTTGTACCTTCACACGGTGGGCCCGTGAGATCGCGCGTTGCAACTCGGGCAGCGGTATCGGTGGTGACTCGAAGGCCTCAGGCGGTGCAGATTTGATGAGTTCCACATCGTCGATGCTGCGCACGCGGATGTATGGCGCTACCAGCTCCCGCCGGTCATTGATGTCACCTGCGGCGAGACCCCGGATGCGCAGCTCCGCGTCCACCCAGGGCGGGAGTTCCGTGGGGACTTCATCGAACCGTACCTCCACCACCTTCGCGCCGGTGAGCAGCCGCAGGGTGAAGGCGTTTTCTCCCACCCGATGGAGTGAGCGTCCGACTCCGGAGAGGGTCACGTAGTGGTAGTGGTACCTTCCGGAGGCCAGGTCATCCTGCGTGATCTCTTTCGGTGCTGGAGGCGGCTCATACCGTCCAAGAAACTCGATGGTTTCAGGCTTGATGCCTCCAATGATCAGGCCGTTGTGAGTGACTCCGCTTACCCGAAGGCGCGTGCCAATGGCCGGTCGCGGATTGGACTTGGCTGCCCGAATGAAGGTCACACCGGTATCATCCTGGAGGAAGATGGTGTTCCCCGGGTCCAGGAAGGTCACGACCGCATCCAGAGAAACCGCTGCTGGGTCACCGTCCTTTGGCGTCACATGCGCGGCAATGTCGCGTGCCGTGGTGAGTGTCTGGGCGGCCGCCTGCTGCGCAAAGAGTACTGCCACAGCCACGACACCCGCGAGCAACGCCCTGTGGAGGGAGGCGCAGCGGCGGTGAGCCTGCGGACAATCTGGCGAAGACAGGGGCATGGTGGGACAACTCTTATCCCACCAAAGCACAAGCTGCCACACCTGGGTAGTGCGATGACTGGCACCGCCGAAGCGGCCTAGCTCGAGCTCTTCTTCCCGGCGAACAGGCGAAAGACCAGAAGGATGAGAATCGCACCCACGACGGAGGCGATGAAGCCCGCCGGTTCATTGGGCGCATACCACCCGAGTTGCCGTCCGAGGAAGCCCGCGACAAACGCGCCCGCGATGCCGAGCAGCATCGTGATGATACAGCCTCCAGGATCGCGTCCGGGAGTGAGGAACTTGGCAATGACCCCGACGACGAGGCCGATGATTAGTGTCCAGAGGAATTCCATCATGGGAGTAGATAAGGTTATCGCATGCTCTGACCGGACATCCGGTCCCACGTTGAATCGTTTCGCGTGTTTTACATGGCCTCATCACGTGAAGTTCTCCTTTTGTGGGAGGGGGAGGCTGTAAGTGCGGTGCTGTCAGCCCCGTATTCGGAGGAAGCATGCATCGCCGCCTCTCCCTCCTCCTTGCCATTGGTGCCGTCGTTCTCGGGTTTTCCCATTCTTCATCTGGTGCCGACTCGGACAGGCACGTCATTCTCATCAGTGTGGACGGCCTGGCCCACTACTACTTCGAAGACCCGAAGGCGGAGATGCCGACCATCCGGCGCCTGGCCGCAGAGGGGGCTCGCGCGAAGCACATGACCACCTCCCTGCCCACCGTCACCTGGCCGAACCACACCACTCTTGTCACGGGTGTGCATGCAGGGAAGCACGGCGTGATAGGCAATGACTTCTTCGATCGCAAAGAGCAGAAGGTGGTGGCTTACATCCCAGACCCCGTTTTCAACAAGGATGAGATCGTCAAGACACCCACCATCTATGACGTGGTCCATGATGCCGGGATGAGTACGGCTGGCATCTGCTGGCCTGCCTCCCGTGGCGCCAAGTCCTGGGACTGGACCATTCCTGATGTTTTCGACCAGGCGACCTTCGAGCAATACAGCACGCCTTCACTGTTGGCAGAGTGTCGTGAAGCGGGCATCCCCTTCGAGAAACAGAATGAGTGGTGCAAGGCCGGGACCGCTGGCAAACCCATGCGCGACTGGCTGTACGCCAATCTCGCCTGCCACATCATTCGCAAGCACAAACCCAAACTCATGTGCCTGCACTACATGAGCGTGGATGGTCTGCAGCATGGCTACGGCAGCAAGACTCCCGAAGCCTACTGGGCCATCAATGACTCAGACAACCGCATTCGCCAGGTGGTGGAGGCGGTGGAGGACGCCGGTCTCAAGGACAAGACGACCTTCGTCGTGACAGCGGACCATGGCTTCATCACCTACAAGAAGCGCATTCAGCCGAATGTGCTGCTCAAAAAGGAAGGACTCATCAAGGCCGCCTTGGGAAACAAAGTCACCGAGCGTCGCGTGTGGTGCCACGCCCAAGGGGTGGCGTACATCTACATCCTGGACCAGGCGAATCGTGATGCCCTGTTGAAAGACCTGACTCCGAAGCTCGCAGCGCTCGAAGGCATCGAGGAGGTGATTGAAGAGAAGGACTTCGCCAAGTATGGTCTGGAGACAGCAGCCAAGGACCCGCGCATGCCAGACCTGATTCTCTCCCCCAAGGATGGATACGTCATCGGTGGCGACGTCGGTGGCGATGAGTTGGTGGTTGCCGCAGATGCGCCCAAGGGGGCGCATGGCTACTCCCCGGCAAACCCACTGATGGATGCAAGCTTCGTAATCAGCGGCGCGGGCATCAAGAAAGGGGTGATTATTGACAAGATGGCCAACATCGATGTGGCTCCCACCATGGCGAAGCTACTCGGCGTCGAAATCAAGGGTGCGGACGGTCGCGTGCTCACGGAGGTGCTGAAGTGAGAGCGCGGCACCTTCTGTCGCTCGCGGTTATCGGCCTGTCACTCCAAGTGGGTGGAAACGTCACCGCCGCTGAGTCTCGCATTGCAGCAAACGATGTCGCTGCCTTCGACGCTGCGGTGAGCGCTGCCAAGCCGGGAGATGCCATCCTGCTTGAGGCAGGCGAGTGGAAGGATGTCGCGCTTGTACTCAGGGGAGCGGCCAGCAAAGCCCAACCCATCACGCTCCGAGCGGCAACGCCTGGCACGGTGAAGTTTACCGGTGATAGCAGTCTGAGGCTCTCAGGCAACCATCTCGTCGTGGAGGGACTCTGGTTTCACAATTGTTTCCCTCTGAAGTGGGATGTGGTGATGTTCCGCGAAGACTCGAAGAAGCTGGCAAACGACTGCACGCTCCGTGACTGTGCCATCACCCAGGACTCGGAGACCAAGGATAGCAAGGAACGGAAGTGGGTCTCGCTCTACGGAGTGGGTCACAAGGTGGAGCGCTGCCACTTTGAGGGAAAGACGAGCAAGGGAACACTGCTGGTCGCCTGGCTGCCGGAGAAGGAGGGGGAACCTCCGAAGCATGAGATCATGGGCAACTACTTCGGTCCCCGCCCGAAGCTGGGAAAGAACGGAGGGGAGATCATCCGCCTGGGAGACAGTGATACGTCCATGCAGGACGCCGCCTGTGTGGTGAAAGGCAATCTCTTTGAGAAATGCGACGGCGAAGTGGAATGCATCTCCAACAAATCGTGCGGTAACGAATACTCCGGCAACACCTTCATCGAGTGCCAGGGGACGCTTACGCTTCGTCACGGGAATCGCTGTCTGGTCATGAACAATTGGTTTGATGGCAGGCACCGCAAATTCACCGGCGGCATCCGGGTGATTGGCGAGCACCACGCTGTCGTGGGGAATCATCTTCAGGGACTGGAGGGCGATGGCGCCCGTACGGCAATCTGCGTCATGAACGGCATCAAGGACTCGCCTGCCAATGGCTACCTCCAGGTGAAGGCGGCGAAGATCACAGGCAATTCCATTCTCGATTGCAAGCACAGCATCATCATTGGTTATGCGGATGAAGATGTGCAGGCGCTCATGCCGCCGGAGTGCACCTTTGCACAGAACACCATTCAGACCCGGGGAGACAAGGCCATCGAATTGGTGGAGACCGCAGCGGCAGTGAAATGGACTGGCAACCGGGTTGGTGGAGGAGAGACAGGCCTGCCGCCCAATGATGGAATCGTCATGACAGATGGACAGGCGTCACATCCAACCGCTGTCGCAGGGCCTCTGCCTCGTGCTGAAGTGGGTGTGAAATGGATTTCTGCTTTGGGAAAGTAGGTGCAATTCGCAATGTAGGGGTGGCCCTGATGCACGATTAAGCGAGAAGATTGCATCCATGCATGATGCAATTTTTCTCATCAATAAGGTCATGGGATTATTCAGCCCGGAAATGTGGATGAAGTCACGCACGGGTCGAATGGGGTGCGAGATCTGATCGTCGAATTGATAAGCAAGCCACAGTCTGCCGTCATGGTGACGGAGCACATCGCAGCTTGCGGAAACCAAACCCCCTTGAACCATGAAACTGCCAGTAATCGCCTTGTGCACGATGCTCTCTGCATTCGCCCTGCCGGCGACAGCAGACACGCTGCAAACGCGTACGGCGGAATTCAACGGTGCCCCGGCTCAGGGACAGACGCTGCTCTTTAACGGCGACTCTTCTGATGCCCAGTTGGTGAAGCGCAAGCATCGCCACCGCCACCACAGCCACCGTCATTCCGGCTACCGATACCGTGGCCACCACCACCATCACCACAACTACTACCGCCCGTACTACAGGCCTTACTATTACGGTCGCCCGTACTACTACGACCCGTACCGGTATTCCTACCCGCGCGGTGGCTTCTACTTCCGCATCTTCTAACGGTGATGCGGCTATAACGATCGAATCGTACCGAGCTGGAAATGCAAAAGGCGGCACCTCCGGGTGCCGCCTCTTTTTTTTGAAAATGACTTTGATGACGTGGCGGCCTACTTCACATAGTCCGCTGGCTTCTTGCCTTTCACATTCGTGCCGAAGCCATACATCGTGGCAGCGTAGTCGCCGATGATTTCCACATTCGCCTTCTCGGGTACTTCGAGCCCGGTGAAGGCGTAGGCGGCATTGACCACCACGCGGCGCAGGTCTTCGTTCTTGAGATCGGTGGCGGCGCCCAGGGTGCTGGTGAGGATCTTGTTTGTCTTGCCAGCTTCGTTCTTGTACTCACGGGTCCAGATCACCGGCATCATGGGTGAGTTCACATCTTGTTCCGCTTTGTCCGTGGCGCGCTTTTTTGAGTAGGCAGCGGGTGCGGTGTCTGCTGTCATGCCCGAGAGCACCTGGCCACGTACGAGAATCTTGGCATCGGCCGGGGGATAGGCTTCATACACATCGCTGTCACCGAAGAGATTCGTCACACCGCGCAGGATGGGGTCGCTCTTTGCTGCTTCTTCAATCACTCCTTTGGTCGCCTCGGACTTGTGCTTGCCCCAGTGGGTGACCCAGGTTTCGCCCAGCACATTCTTGCCAAAGCCACCTTTCCACTCGGGACTGGTCCAGCCGTATTTCGCGTACGGAGACTTGGAGTCCTTTGGATAGTTGAAGGCATGCGTGCTGGTGCGCAGGGCGATGATGGGCTTGCCCGCGAGGTAATAGTCCGCGAAATGCTTCATCAGCTCATCCGTCGGGGCGCGGAAGCGCCAGAGCATGATGCACAGATCCGCCTGGTCCAGCGCCTCCATGCCGGGAAGGTTGCTCGAGTTCTTCGGCTCGATTTCACCCGTGGCCGGGTCGATGCTCCACACCACCGTGCAGGTGAAGCCATGCTTCTCCGCGAGTATCTTCGCCAGCATGGGCATCACTTCCTCCGAGCGGTATTCTTCATCGCCTGCGAGCAGGACGACCTTCTTCCCTTTGCCGGGACCGTCCTTTCCTTCGAGGGTGACTTGAGCCGGCGCGACGACCGCAGCCGTGGCGCACAGGAGGGCAGTGGTGAAGAGGGTGCGAAGTTTCATGAGGGAATGGTGAATCAACAAACGGACGTGGAAGAAAACTCTAGCAGCGGGGTGATAACGCAGGGAAGGCATTTCTGGACATCAAGCGCGATGAAACTGCCTGAAAGGTTAGCCGCAAAAAAACGCAAAAAGCACAAGAGGAATGAGCTTGCAGCATCCAATACCGCGTGGCCGCCCATGCCGTGTGATCACATAGTCCGCTTCTTCCATTTTTGAGACTTTTGCGTTTTTTTGCGGCTAATCCCTTTCCGCGCCTCCCGCCTATCGCGTTGAGCAGGCGGCGCGCCCTTGCAAATTCGCCCATCCTCGCGGATGGAAGACGTTCACATGAACGTCTGGAACCACGCCAACCCTCAACTCAAAGACCTCGTCTCCTACAAGCCCGGGAAGCCCATCGAGGAGCTGGCCCGTGAGCGCGGCCTGAAGCCGGAGGACATCATCAAGATGGCCTCCAATGAGAACCCCCTCGGCCCCTCGCCGAAGGCCATGGAAGCCATGGTCCAGGCCATGACCCAGGCGCACATCTATCCGGACGGCTTTGGATTCAAGCTGCGCGACGCCCTCGCGAAGAAGTTCGGAGTGGGCATCGGCCAGATCGTGCTGGGCAATGGCTCCAACGAAATCATCGAGTTCATCGGCCACGCTTTCCTCAAGCCTGGTGACAACATCATTACCGCCGAGCACGCCTTCGTGGTGTACAAGCTAATGGCGACCCTCTTCGGCGCGCAGACCATCGAAGTGCCGGACCCCGGCTTCGTCCACGACCTGGATGCCATGCTGGCGGCCATCACGCCCCAGACGAAGGAACTCTTCATCGCAAATCCCAACAACCCCACCGGTACCATGGTGACCATGGAGGCGCTGGAGCGCTTCATGGACAAGGTGCCGGATCACGTGGTGGTGGTGATTGATGAAGCATACTACGAGTTCGTGAACGAGCCTCAGGACACGATGAAGTTCGTCCGCGAAGGGCGGAACGTCATCCTGCTTCGCACCTTCTCGAAGATTCAAGGCCTCGCCGGTTTGCGCATTGGCTACGGCGTCGGCCCTGAGGAACTCATCGCGGTGCTGCACAAAACCCGGCAGCCCTTCAATGCAAACGCCATCGCGCAAGCGGGCGCGGTCGCAGGCCTGCTGGATGATGAGCACCAGAATCGCACCAAGCAGATCACGGACGAGGGCCGAACCTACTTCGAGCAGGAGTTCGCTGCGATGGGCCTGCCATTCGTGAAGAGTCACGCGAACTTCGTGCTCGTGCAGGTGGGGGATGGTGATGCCGTTTTCCAGAAGATGCTGGACAAGGGCGTCATCGTCCGTGCCATGGCGGAGTACAAGCTGCCCGACTGGGTGCGCATCTCGGTGGGCACCATGGAGCAGAACAAGCGTTGCATCGCCACGCTGCGCGGCATCCTCGGCAAGTAACGGCCGCCTGTTCATGACAGACACCATCGCCGCCATCAGCACCGCCTTTGGCGAGGCGGCGATCAGCGTGCTGCGCGTCTCTGGCACGGAGGCCGTGAGGGTGGGGGACAGCATCTTCCGCGGGAAAGCTCCCGTGGCAGAGTTGCCGTCGCGCGTGCAGCATCTGGGCCGCATCGTGGATGTGAGTGATGCCACAGTGGACTCGGTGCTGCTCACCGTCTTCCGTGGTCCTGCGAGCTATACGGGCGAGGACATGGTGGAAATCTCCTGCCACGGCGGAATCCTCGTCACGCGGCGGATCTATGAGCTGTTGCTCGCAAGTGGCGCTCGCGCCGCCGAGCCGGGAGAGTTCACCCAGCGTGCCTTCTTGAATGGCAAGCTGGACCTCACCCAGGCAGAGGCGGTGATGGATCTCATCCACGCCCAGAGCGAGCTTGCACTTCAGGCGGCTTCGCAACAACTCGAAGGAAGACTCGGTCACACCGCCGAGCAGATGCGTGAGGATCTCATTCATCTGCTCGCGCACCTGGAAGCCTACATTGATTTTCCGGAGGAGGACATCGATCCGGACACGGGAGATGCCATGCTGAAACGCATGGAGGCGTTGCAAACCACGCTGCGTTCCCTATTGGAGACCGCCGAGCACGGGCGCATCCTGCGCAGTGGCGCGCGTACCGTGATCTGCGGTGAACCCAATGTGGGCAAGTCTTCGTTGCTCAATCTCCTCACCGGGTTTGAGCGTGCCATCGTGAGTCCGCAGGCAGGCACCACGCGGGACACCATTGAAGAAATGCTGCACATCCATGGCCTGCCTTTCCGTCTGGTGGATACCGCGGGCCTTCGCCAGCATACGAGCGATTTCATTGAGCAGCACGGCATGGAGCGTACGCGCAAGGAACTCTCCCAGGCGGATGTGATTCTCGAAGTGGTCGATGGAAGCAAGCCGCAGGCTGAGGCGCATCGCGTTCCTGTGCCCGCTGGCCGTGAGAAGGCGCATGTGCTCATCTTGAACAAGGCAGACCTCGGCACGCATGATTCGTGGAGTGAGGTGTCTTCCGTGGCGCTTTCGTGTTCCAGCGCCCTGGGCGTGGAAGCACTTCGCAATGCCATGCGCGATGCGGTGTGGAGCAGCGCGGCATCCGGAAATGCGCAGCTTGTCGCCATCAACGCCCGTCACAAGTCCTGCTTTGAGCGAGCCTCTGCCGCCCTGAGAGAAGCCGCCGAGACCTTCCGTGCCAGCACTGGCACCGAGTTTGTCGCGCTTCACGTGCGCGAAGCCATGCAGGCCATTGGCGAAGTCACCGGCCGCGTGGACGTGGAGGAAGTGCTGGGTGCCATCTTCAGCACATTCTGCATTGGGAAGTGACGGAGGTAAGAAAGTAGTCCGCCGAGCTTCGGCGGTCAGGAGGGTGAAAAGCTCTTGGCAGCAGGACTCCAACTCGGAACGGGCGAGTTCATCTTGGGAAGCGCAATTCGGGAGTCGCGTCCCATGACCGCCGAGGCTCGGCGGACTACTTTCCTTGCAGCTTCCGCAAGGAGTGCTTCTCAAGAGTCGTTGTTTGCGCTTCCCTTTACCCCGCATGGCATCCTCAGCCTCTACTCCCGACCCGACGATCAAACCTGAATTGTCCCCGCTCGACAGCGCTCGCAAGAAGGCCTTCAGGCGGTTGCTTCCCATCCTCTTTGTCAGCTATCTCATCGCCTACATCGACCGTAACAACGTGGCGGTGGCGAAGCTGAACATGAGGTATGACCATCCATGGTTCGATGAAGCCGTGTATGGACTGGGAGCGGCACTCTTCTTTGTGGGTTATTTTCTGCTGGAGATACCTGGGAGTCTCATGGTGGAGCGTTGGAGTGCACGGAAGTGGATCTGCCGCATCATGGTCTCTTGGGGGCTCATGGCCGGTCTCACAGCTTTTGTCACCTCTCCGACCCAGTTTTACTGGGTGCGGTTTTTGCTTGGCTTGGCAGAGGCTGGTTTTTTCCCGGGTGTGATTGTGTATCTCACCCATTGGTTTCCTCGTCGTGACCGTGCTCGCGCGCTGTCCCTCTTTCTGGTAGCGACCCCGGCGGCGCAGGTGATCAATCCCCTCGTCGCGCGTCTGATCTTGCCTGTTGGTACGTCTCGGGAGGTGGATGGAGCCCTCGTCACCATACCGGATTTCATGGGGCTCGCGGGCTGGCAGTGGGTTTTCATCATCTGGGCACTTCCAGCCATCATTTTGGGTTTCATTGTCCTCTTCTTCCTGACGGACAAGCCGCACCAGGCGGCGTGGCTCACACCGCAGGAGCGCCAGGCCTTGGAGAGCGAGTTGGAGCGCGAGCGAATGGAAATGCGAGGTGGCAAAAAGCGCATGGGCATCATGGAGGCTTTCCGTCATCCCAAGGTGTTGCTTCTCACCCTGGCCTATTTCTGCGTGGTGAGTTGCAGCTACGGCATGGAGTTCTTCATGCCGTCCATCATCAAGGAGTGGTACAGCATGGATATCAAGCCACTCATGCTTTTCATCATTCTCCCGCCCATGGTGGCTCTCGTGGCCCAGCTCGCGTGCGGATGGAGCTCGGACCATTTCAATGAGCGCCGCTTCCACGCCGTGGTTCCGCTGGTCATTGGCGCTTGTGCCGTCTGCTCCCTGCCATTTCTCAAGGGCAACGTGTGGATCACCGTAGGTCTCATGATGGTGGCCTTCGCTGGGTTCAAGGGGTACATGCCCGCCTTCTGGTCCCTGCCGAGCCTTTTCCTTGTGGAGGCGGCCGCGGCCAGCAGCATTGGCCTGATCAATTCCGTCGGAAACCTCGGTGGTTTCATGGGATCTTTTGTCATGGGGAAGGCGCGTGAGATGACTGGCTCCTACGATGTAGGCCTCTGGTACCTCAGCGGCTCGATGCTCTGCTCGGCGATTATCCTTTTCTTCATGGGAATCGGGAAGCGCGAAAAGGCGCCCGATTAGGAGATCTCACCGGAACAGGGCAGGCCCCACGGTGCCGTCGCTGCAAGCGCGGGCCCTTTCTTCATGAAACTTCACTTTTCATTCCCGTAAAACGTGCTCACTATCGGCGCTCAGTGATTTGATCATCCCTACGCGCCCTTCCCCTGAGCATGAGAAAAAAAGCCCCTGACTGGTCCATCGCGGAATCCGCCGAAACGTACGGCATTCGCGAATGGGGGAACCAATACTTTGACATCTCCGCCAAAGGAGAGGTCGTCGTACACCTTCGCGATGGCAATAAGACGAAGGCGGTCAGCATTCCGGACATCGTGCGTGGCATGAAGGAGCGCGGCATGCAGCTGCCGGTGCTCATTCGCTTCGGCGATCTCCTGCGCTGGCGCATCGAGGAACTGAACGAAGGCTTTGCCACCGCCATTCGTGAGGCGGCCTACCGCGGGAAGTACCGCGGCGTCTATCCCATCAAGGTCAACCAGCAGCAGGAGGTCATTGAGGAGGTGACCAAGTACGGCCGCAAGTATCACTACGGCCTCGAGGCCGGCAGCAAACCGGAACTCATCGCCGCCCTGGCCTACATGCAGGATCCGGAGGCCTACATCGTCTGCAACGGGTACAAGGACGAAGAGTTCATCGACCTCGCCCTGTACGCCCGGAAGATGGGCATCCAGGTGCTCATGGTGCTGGAAATGCCCAGCGAGCTGGACCTCATCCTGGAGCGCAGCAAGAAGCTCGGCATCGAGCCCGCCCTCGGCGTGCGCATCCGCCTTACCACCGAGAGTGCCGGTCACTGGAGCGAAAGCGGTGGGGAGAAGAGCGTCTTCGGCCTGAACATTTCCCAGGTCATGGCAGCCGTGGATAAGCTGCGTGACTGCGGCATGCTCCACTGCCTGCGCATGCTCCACTACCACCAGGGCTCGCAGATTCCCAGCATTCGCGCCATTCGTAATGCCGCCGTGGAAGGCGCGCGCGTCTATGTAGGCCTTGTGCAGGAAGGCGCCAAGATGGGCATCCTGGACCTTGGCGGTGGTCTCGCCATCAGCTACGATGGCCTGAAGAGCGGCTCTGAAGGCAGCAGTGACTACGGCACGAAGGAATACTGCGCGGACGTCATCGAAGCCATCAGTGAAGTCACGGACGAGGCCGGTGTGGAGCACCCGGACATCATCACGGAATCGGGCCGAGCCGTCGTGGCCTACTACTCCGTGCTGGTGATCAACGTGCTGGACATCAACCGCTACGAGGCCTCTGGCATCAAGCGTCTGCCAAAGAAGCCACCGGCGCTGCTGAAGAACATTTTTGATCTCCGTGCGAAGGCTCTCGGAAACGGCGCCAATCCCTCCCGGGAGTACATCCAGGAAATCTACAATGACGCGGTGTACTACCGCGAGAAGATCCGCTCCGAGTTCAACTCGGGTAAGATCACCCTGCGCCAGCGCTCCATGGGCGAGGAACTCTACTGGGAGATCCTGACCTGGGTCTCCAGCAAGATGCAGGAGGCCGGTCATACCTCCGACCAGATGGATCGCCTGGAGGCCGTGAAGACGGACTACTACTACGGGAACTTCTCCGTCTTCCAGAGCCTGCCGGACTCCTGGGCCATCGACCAGCTCTTCCCGGTGATGCCCATTCACCGTCTCGGTGAGAAGCCGACCCGCCCCGTGGTGCTGAGCGACATCACCTGTGACTCGGATGGCAAGATGGATCGCTTCATCCACTCCCAGGACATCCACAGCACCCTCCCGCTGCACGATATCAAGATCGAGGGTGAAGACTACATGCTCGGCATCTTCCTGGTGGGAGCCTATCAGGAAACCCTCGGTGACCTGCACAACCTGCTGGGTGATACGAACGTGGTCAGCGTCCGCATCGAAGGCGGTCGTCTCAAGTACACGCGCGAGCTGGAAGGCGACACCGTCTCCGAAGTGCTCACGTACGTGGAATACGAACCCAAGGAACTCATCCGCCGCTTCCGCGTGCTCGCGGAGGAAGCCGTGGTGAAGAAGCACATCTCCGCCCGCGAGCGCTTCGAAATCATGGAAGCCTACGAAGAGGGCCTGCGCGGCTATACGTACTTCGAGAGCTGATCTGACGATTCTGTCACCAAGGCTTTGTCTCCCAAACCCATCATCCTCTGCATGATGGGTGGCGGGGACCGCTCCCCATGAATCCTCCCTTTTGACTTTTCCCATTTAACTTTTCACTTTCTCCTCCATGTCCCACAGAGTCCTCATCATCGGAGCCGGCGGCGTAGGCCGCGTCGTCGTCCACAAGTGCGCACAGCTTCCGGAAGTGTTTGGCGAGATCATGCTGGCCAGCCGCACCAAGTCCAAGTGCGACGCCATCGCCGCTGAACTGAAGCGCCCCATCCAGACCGCTGCGGTGGACGCGGACAATGTTCCCGAACTCGTAAAGCTGCTGAAGGAGTTCAAACCGGAAGTGGTGATCAACGTCGCGCTCCCGTACCAGGACCTCACCATCATGGACGCGTGCCTCGAAGCAGGCGTGCACTACATCGACACCGCGAACTACGAGCCGCGCGATGTCGCCAAGTTCGAGTACCACTGGCAGTGGGCGTATCAGGAGAAGTTCAAGGCCGCTGGTCTCACCGCGCTGCTCGGTTGCGGCTTCGACCCCGGTGTGACGAACGTGTACACCGCGTACGCGATGAAGCACCACTTCAGCAAGATCGACACGCTGGACATCATCGACTGCAACGCCGGCGACCACGGCAAGGCCTTCGCCACGAACTTCAATCCCGAAATCAACCTCCGCGAAGTCACTGCAAACGGACGCTACTGGCAGGATGGCAAGTGGGTCGAAACGAAGCCTCTTGAGATCAAGCGCAGCTTCGACTTCCCGGATGGCATCGGCCCGAAGAACATCTACTGCCTGTACCATGAGGAACTGGAGTCGCTGGTGAAGCACTTCGATATCCGTCGCGCCCGCTTTTGGATGACCTTTGGCGACAACTACATCAAGCACATGGAGGTGCTGGTGAACGTGGGCATGACCCGCATCGACCCCGTGGTGCACAAGGGTGTGGAAATCATCCCGATCGAGTTCCTCAAGACCCTGCTTCCCGAGCCCGGCACCCTCGGCCCCGATACCAAGGGCAAGACCTGCATCGGCAACTGGATCGAAGGCACCGGCAAGGACGGCAAGTTCAAGCGCTACTACGTGTACAACATCAAGGACCACGAGGACTGCTATGCCGAGACGAACAGCCAGGGCGTGAGCTACACCACCGGTGTGCCCGCCATGATTGCTGCCCGCCAGCTTCTCACCAATCCCTCCGAGTACCGTCAGCCCGGCGTCTGGAACGTGGAGCAGCTCAACCCGGATCCCTTCATGGAAGACCTCAATAAGTACGGTCTGCCCTGGGTGGAAACCTGGCCGACCGAGCCGCTGCCGGGGGAGTAGAGTCGACCTTCAGCTTGAGGGGAGGTCAATGGTTGACCTCCCTGCATGGGTCACCGGATGTGCATTGACTGCTCGCAGCAGCTCAATGAGTGCCTGACTGCCATGCTTCTTGGCATAGTCTCGTTCCAGTGCGGAGATGCCTGTGACAGCAAGAAAAAGGGCACTCCCACTTTCTTGCTGGAACTCCGCGTCGTACCCAGTTGGGGACGAGAGAACGACGTGCGTAAGTTCGCTCTTCTCCCAATCAATGGCGCTCCCCAGAGGAATCCTGTCGAAGTATTCCATCGGCGGTTTCTCCCCAAGGCGTCCGAGCTGAAGGCCAAGTTCATGCACCATGAGTTGGTGCAAACGCTGGATGGGCCAATCGGCGTCGACATCTGTCTCAAAGGTGAACTCACATCCGAAACCAGAGATGCCATCGGGATTGGGGAGATCATCAAACCACGCGTTGGAAAGGCCTGAGCTAACATAGAGCCAGCTTTCACGTTGCTTGGTCGGGGCAAATTTGAATACCCCGCAGGTGGACCATCGCGGATCCTTCAGGTTAGCCTTTTCTAGGCGAGAGAAGGGAATGGGGTAGATGCCTTGGTTCACGTCGCCGAAGAGCCTGGGATAGAGGACATCCTCCCGGTGTTCCCAAATGCGTTCAAACCAGCCTTCCCAGCTCTCGTTCGTTGACATGCAATGAGGTAGAGACAGGACCGGCCGTTTGGCAATAGTCAAGTCGACTGCGCTACACCATTTGAAAACTCTGGCATCCCATGTAGCGTGCCGACCCCTTCGTTCTTACCCCTCGAAGGTCACCCTCCATGAGAATCATCCGCTACACCGACGCCGAATACGCCAACGAATCACGACGCCTTGACCGCCGTGCCGAAGCGTCTGACCGCGTACGGGAGGTGGTGTCATCCGTCATCAAGGACATCCGCGAGCGTGGCGACGCCGCGCTGCTGGAACTGACGAAGAAATTCGACGGCGCGGATCTCACTCCTGACACCCTGGCCATTCCCATCGCCGACGCGGAGCTTGCCATCGATGCGCTCGAACCCCGCGTGCGCGAGGCCATGGAGGCTTCGAAGCGCAACGTGCAGACCTTTGCCCAGCAGTCGATGCGCAAAGCTTGGTCCATGACCAATGAACAGGGCGCTGAAGTAGGCGAGGTGTTCCACCCCTTCGAGCGTGTGGGCGTGTACGTCCCCGGCGGCACCGCACCATTGGTGAGCACGGCCATCATGACCGTGGCCATTGCCGCTGCGGCAGGAGTTCCGGAAATCGTCGTGTGCTCACCCTGCGGCAAGGAAGGCCAGGTGAATCCCAATCTGCTCGCCGCACTGCGGCTGGCGGGGGCGACGGAAATCTATCGCGTCGGTGGCTCACAGGCGATTGCCGCCATGGCCTTCGGCACGGAGACCATCAAGCCTGTGACGAAGATCTTCGGCCCCGGCAACAGCTACGTGGTGGAAGCGAAGCGCCAGGCCTTCGGCGTTGTCTCCGTCGACCTGCTTCCCGGACCGAGTGAAGTGCTCGTTCTCGCGGACAAGAGCGCGAATCCGGCCTTCATCGCCGCAGACCTGCTCGCCCAGGCCGAGCACGGCAAGGACAGCGGTGCCGGATTCCTCACGGATGACGCCGCCCTGCTCGAAGCCGTGCTGAAGGAAGTCGAAACACAGGGGGCCAAGCTCTCCCGTCAGGACATGGTGCGCAGTGTGCTGGACAAGGAATGCTTCCTCATGCTGGTGCCCACGCTCGAAGAGGGCGCGGAAATCGTGAACAACTACGCTCCCGAGCACTTGAGCCTCATCACCGAGCGCGAGCAGGACATCCTGCCACTCATCCGCACCGCAGGCGCCATCTTCCTGGGCAACTACTCACCCGTGGCTGTCGGCGACTTCCTCGCTGGTCCCAGCCACACCTTGCCGACCGGCGGGGCAGGGAAGTCCTTCCCTGGTCTCACGGTGGACATGTTCCAGCGCCGCACCAGCATGGTCCGCCTTTCCAAGGAAGCCTGCGCGAAATCCGAGTCCGTGGTCCGCATCTTCAGCGAGATCGAAGGGCTGGACGCGCACGGGAATTCCGTGAGTGTGAGATCGATCTAGAGAAGTGGTTCGCCATATTGGTGGTCCGCACACTCCGTTGTGCGGTCACGCCTGCGCGTTCCTTGAAGCTCCAAGCCCACCCCGTTTTGCAAATGCGCCAGCAGGCAGCGGTATCAGGCGTGAAGCAACGTCCCTGACCGCACAATGGAGTGTGCGGATCACACTGGCGCACTTCATTTTGACAACTCCCGTCGCCCCCGTTAAAACGGCGGGCGCATTTCGCCACCGCAGCAGCAACCAGAAGCACCACCCTTCCTTACACACCGTCATGAGCTCCAATTCCGCCAAGAAGATCATCAACGACCCCCTCAAGTGTGCCGACGAACTCTTCGAAGGCCTGGTGCTCGCCTATGATGGCAAGGCCCGCAAAGTCGGTACGCGTTCCATCGTCATGAACGATCTGCGCCCGGATGCGCCCGCGCTGCTCATCGGCGGTGGCGCTGGTCATGAGCCGATTTACCACGGTCTCGTGGGCAAGGGCATGGCGGACGGCGCCGCGATTGGCGACATCTTTGCGGCTCCTTCCCCTGACATCGTGCTCGAAGCGACCCAGGCGGTGAACCGTGGCAAGGGCGTGCTCTATCTCTACGGCAACTACGCCGGGGACGTGATGAACTTCGACATCGGCGCGGAACTCGCGGTCGAGGAAGGCATCGAGGTGAAGACCGTGATCATCAATGATGACGTGGCTTCCGCGCCCCCGGATGCCAAGCACAACCGCCGTGGTGTTGCTGGTCTCGTGCCGGTGGTGAAGCTCGCTGGCGCTGCTGCTACCAAAGCCGCTTCACTCGATGAGCTTGCCCGCATCGCCCAGAAGGCCGTGGACAACACCCGCACCGTCGGCGTCTCCACCAAGCCAGGCAGCATTCCCGCCACCGGCCAGCCGACCTTCGAACTCGCAGATGACGTCATCGGCCTCGGCATGGGCATCCACGGTGAGAAGGGCGTGGGCCTCATCCCCATGTGCACGGCAGATGAACTCGCTCCCAAGATCCTCGACCTCATCTTTGCCGACGACCTTCCGCTGAACGCAGGTGACGAGATCGTGTTCTTCGTGAACAGCCTTGGCAGCACCCACATGATGGAGTTGCTCATCCTTCTGCGCGCGGCGAAGCCCATCCTCGAGAAGCGCGGGCTCAAGGTGCACCAGACCATCGTGGACAACATCGTGACCTGCCAGGAAATGGCCGGCGTGTCCTTCAGCATCACCAAGCTCGATGCCGAGCTGAAGGCCCTCTGGGACCTTCCCTGCGAGAGCGTGGGATATACCAAGCTTTAAGCATTGGGACAAGAGTTCAACGCCTGCCGCTGCAACGGTGGGCCATTTACCCAAAGCGGGGCCCCTTACAGGCCCCGTTTTTGTTGTGAGCTGAGGGACTTACGCGGAAGCGCCACAGTCACCGGGAACATTGCACTGTTATGTGAAAAACCCATGCACCATGCAACGGTGTGCATGGTGCATGGAAATGGCCGGTGTTTTCATAAGGCGTTTGATGTCAGCGTGTTGCGCTTGGTTTTGGGTGTCTGGCCCAAATCATGCCCTTAGTGGAGATGAGAGCGCCACAGGCGTTCTCACAAAACCAACTCCACAACATGAAAACACGACTGCTGTTGATTGCCCCGGCATTGATGCTCGGCCTTGCCGCTTGCAAAGAAAGTCCCCGTGAGCAGGCTCGCGAAGCCCGTGAAGAGGCTCGTGAAGAAGTCCGGGAGGCCCGAGAAGAGGCTCGTGAAGCTGCTGCCGAACGTCAGGAGAAAGTGAACGAGACTCTGACTGCTTCACCTTCCAAGCTCAAGGCGAAGGGAAGCTGGAATGAAACCAAGGGCAAGCTGAAGCAAAAATTCGCCGAACTGACAGACGACGACCTCCTCTACCAGGAAGGCAAGGAAGACGAGCTGTATGGCCGTCTCCAGCAACGCCTCGGGAAGACTCGCGAGGAAATCGACCGGATTATCGATGAACTCTAAGCGGGATTCGGAGTTCGCTGCGTGACCCGGCGCTCCGGCCGGATACGCGATGGAGAGTCCCATTTCGCCAAACCCTCACCCGACCAAACCATGAAAACCCCTGAACCACCCCCTGGTCGTTTCGAACCGAAAGGCAAGATTGGCTACATCATCCTCTGGCTGATGGGCGTGCCTGCATCTGTGCTCTTTGTCATCTTCCTGCTGCGCGGTTGCACGTGAGTAGCTTCGACGACGACATGAGTTCGAAAAACAAAAGCTGGCAGACTTCAAATCTGCCAGCTTTTTCTTTAAGGAGGTTAGGCGTCCTCGCCTGACAGCGGACGTTAGACCTCCGGTCTGACGGAAGGGTATCGCGATCCGCCACGGTCCTTTCGCCACGTCAGGCTGGAAAGCCTAACGCCCACTGTCGGACTGGAAAGTCCAACCTCCTCTCATCGGCCAGCCCATCTTTTCTCCAGCGAATGCAATCCGCGCTTCACCGCATCCACACCATCTTCTGCGAGGTGGCTAGCCTTCCTGTAGGCAGGTCGCTCCGTGAGATGCGCCAGCCGTGCCTGGATGTCCTCCAGCAGCCGCAGTGCCTTGCTCTTCGGCGGAGGTGGGGGGGTGAGCAGTTCCTTGAGCACGATACCCACGGCGCAACCCACGCCCACGATTGTGAGGATGGTGGCCACAGGATGCTCGCGAATCATGTTCTCCACCTGCTTCAGCGTCGAGGGGGGCGGCACATCGTGAGGAGAGGGAATGTGCGGAACGGGCGGAACTGGTTCAAGGGAATCACTCATGACCGGTTTGGGGCTTGGATTGGGAGGATGCGAGCACCAGTTCCGCCGCCTTCATGATGCCGAAGGTGAGCAGAGCGGGTTTCAAAAGGGTGAGCGCCGTGCTGGTGGCCGCAGAGACGATGAAGCGCTTTGGCAGCACATGGAAGAGAAGTCCGATGCCAAAAGCCACCGCGACTGCTTTCGCGGGTTCGCGCCGAGCCATTGTCTCTGCTTCGTGCAGGATGTCGTGGACGAAGTCTCCGAGCGGTTTGGCTGGCGTCTCTTGGCTCATGATGGCAGGTATCCGGCTTGAAGGTGAATCGAGGAAACTGCGGGGCCTCTCGTGGAATCGCGTCCCATGCCGTGTTCGTGTGGATACGCCTTTGCCGCGCTACCCGGAAGGCAGCAGCCCCTTCTCCCGGAAGAGCCGGGCCAGCGTTTCCTTGCCCCCGCGCTCGATGATGTCGCCATGGCCCACGATCACGCGTTCGAAGTCCCACTGCATCATTTTCGTGAGCGACTGCTTGAAGGCCGCCTCGTCCTTCACTTCTTTGAGGAAGATGCGGCTCACACCCGGCCCACCCTGAAGGCCGGAGGCAAGCTTCAGCAGCAGGCGCACCCAGGCGCCGGCGGTGGTGGGCACGTTGAACACCAGGTCCGCCACAATGAGGGTGCGGCTTGGAACGTGCAGGAAGACATACTCGTTCAACCCTGGCATGCCAGCGATGGGCAGTACCTCCAGTAGCCCGTGCCACTCCGCAGGCGGTTGTGTCAGCGGCTTCGGTGCCACTCCGCCTCCAGTGTCAGGGAATCCCGGTGGCAAATACATGTCCGCTTCAGGGAAGACGGCGCGTCCCTGCACGGTATAGGTGTCGTGAATGGTCGCGCCTTCCACCATCCAGGCGGGCGTGCCCAGTTCTCGGATCGCTGCCGCATCCGCCGCGCTGAAGGGGGCCGTGGAATGGATCACCACCTGCCCCCCGATGCGGATGATGGTAACCGTGCGACCAAGATTCGCTCCCAAAAGCTTCATGGGATAGCGCGCCACCCAGAGATTCTCCGCGACCTGCTGCATGGTCCGCACGAAACGACGGGTCTGGAAATTTGCCAAGGGTAAATCCGGAGACCCTGCGCTATTCACCTTGCCGTTTGACAAAGGCCCGCCTGTCTCCATGTAATCCGCCCCGTTTTATGCCCAAGACTTCCCTCTCCAAAGAAGACGTGAAAGCCATGCTGCTGCTGGCCTGCGAGCGCATCATCGCCGCCGAGCCCCAGCTTTCCGAAGCCGACCGCAATCTCGGTGACGGTGACCACGGTCTCGGCATGCAGCGCGGCATGACCGCTGCCAAGGAAAAGCTGAATGCCGCTGAGCCCGATAGCGTTGAAAAAGCTTTCTCCACCGTGGGCATGGCCATGATGAGCAGCATGGGTGGCGCGAGCGGGGCCATCTTTGGCACCTTCTTCCGCAATGGTGGCAAGGCCCTCGCAGGCAAGGAAACCTTCGATGCCGCAGCCCTCGCCGCCTTCCTACAGGCCGGAGTGGACGGCGTGAAGTCCCGTGGCGGCGCCGCTGTCGGTGACAAGACCGTGGTGGATGCGATGGAACCTGCCGCCGTAAAGGCTGCTGAAGTCGCTGGCGATGCTCTCCCCGAAGCCATCACTGCGGTAGCCGCAGCCGCGGAAGGTGGCTTGGAAGCCAGCAAAGCCCTCGTCGCGAAATTTGGCCGCGCCAAGACCCTTGGCGAAGCCGCGATTGGTTTCCCCGATGCCGGCGCCATGTCCGTGACCGTCATCATCAATGCGATGAAGGACTACATCACCGCGTAGTCTCCCTGTTCCGCCCAGTCCCTTGTCCTAATCGGACTACCAGCCTCTATTTTCGTCTCCCCAGAACACCCAAACCACAAAGCATCCATGGCAGACATCCAGACCAGCGCCTCCGACAAGAAGGAGAAGGAATATTTCACCGACATCCCGCAGGAGGCCCCCGGCTTCTTCCTCAAGGGCTCCCACCAGTATGACTGGGGTCTCAAGAACCGTCTCAGCAAGGTTTTCAATCCCAAGGATGGCCGCACCGTGATGCTCGCCTTTGACCACGGCTACTTCCAGGGGCCCACCACGGGTCTTGAGCGCGTGGACCAGACCATCCTTCCGCTGGAGCCGTATGCGGACTGCCTCATGCTTACCCGCGGCATCCAGCGCAGCGTGATCCCCGCCTCCACCACGAAGGCCATCGCCCTCCGCGCCAGCGGCGGCACCAGCATGGTGAGCCCCATGGAAGAGTGGGAAGGCGAAGTCGGCGACAAGAAGTTCAAGCTTCAGCGCCCCGGCTTTGAGCCTCTCTCCAACGAGAGCACCGCGCTCAACATCGAGGAAGCCATCCGTCTCAATGCCTCCATCCTCGCCGTGCAGGTCTTCGTGGGCAGCGCCTATGAGCGCCAGTCTCTGAAGAACATGACGGACCTCGTGGATGCCGCCAGCCGCTATGGCATCGGCGTCATGGGCGTCGTGGCCGTCGGCCGCGCCATGGCTCGCAATGCGCAGTACTTCCGCCTCGCCACCCGCATCATGGCGGAACTCGGCGCGAACGTCGTGAAGTGCTACTACACGGAAGAAGGCTTCGAAACCATCACGAGCTGCTGCCCTGTGCCGATCGTCATCGCCGGTGGCAAGAAGCTTCCCGAACTCGACGCACTGAAGATGAGCTACAACGCCATCCAGCAGGGCGCGAACGGTGTGGACATGGGCCGCAACATCTTCCAGAGCGATGATCCCATCGCCATGATGCAGGCCGTGCGCGGCGTCGTGCACGAAGGCCTCACCCCCGAGCAGGGCTACCAGAAGTACCAGGACCTCAAGGGCAAGCGCTAAGCCTCGCGCTAGAGATACAGGTTAAGAGTTACTTGAATGAAGAGCCGCCTCGTTTGGGGCGGCTCTCTTCTTTGGAGAATTGAACCTTGAGGCACTCCGTGACCTGCCATCATCAGGCACTGTCATCTGAGTCTGCCTTGGACCGCTCCGACCACCATTGCTGGAGGGCCACAAAAGCCATCAAGACAGAGAGCGGACTCAAGAACACGGCATGTGGGTAGACCACGAGGAAAAATGTCGTGTGGATTGCGGCCCACGACCAGGCAATGACGCGCTCCCTTCTTGTGAAGTATCTGCAGATGGTGAACCACACAAAAAAAGCGGGAAGAGCCGCGGTGAAGATCCAGAACAGCCGGATGTTCATGGGCGTCTGGTCGAGTCGTTTTAGACCGGCGCGGGCTGGCTCCACAGCCAGGTGCAACAGCGCAGGAATCAGCGGCATGAATGCCCAATAGAGCGAAAAGTCCTGGGAAGGGATGGTCGCAGCAACTGGGCAGTAAAGAGATCGCACTTGAGCAATGGGTGTGATCAGGACGACAAAAAGGGAGAGGAGCTGATGGAGTGGAACAATCCGCAACACCAGCCAGATCCAGAGCCAGAACGCAAGCTCGTGACAAATGACGGGAAGCCCCAGCGACATCAAGAAGTAGCGCTCGGACATCTGTGGCAGGGTAGTTGCAAACGCACATGCGACCACCAGCAGCCAGCCAAGAGCAAGGTATCGCTGCCACTTCGCGAAACGCTTTTCCAATGTGAACCACGACCAGAATACCGGGAATACACCGACTCCCAGCCAGAAGAACGCAGCACTGCGGCGGTCGCGCGGAGTGAGAATGAGTGCCGGGGTCATGGCAGCATGGCTAAGCAGAATCGCCCAGTTCCCTCTGCACTGGCGCCAGTGTGAAGTGCAACAAGGCAGGGACCAGGATCGCCATGGCATGCGCGAAGCCCAGTGGTTGCTGGCAGAAATTTTCCAAGGCTTGTTCGGATGCCGGGGAGCCGGTAAAGACCGCGACCACCCAGCAAAAGACGACAATGTCGATGAACGATGGGCATCCCGTGTGGTAGATATGTCTTAGCACCAACCAAGCGAACAAGCCCCCTCCCACTGCGATCGAGATGAATTGAAGATTGGCCAGCGCAAACTGGTAGTGCCCCACCATTTCGGGCCATGTCAGCACGACTACAACGGTGAATCCTGCCAGCCAACCGAAGGCCAGACCCCTGCTGAGTTTCGAGTGTTTTGGCCCAAGGGTGAACCACGACCAGAACACCGGAAGTATCAGCACACCCAGCCAGAAGAAGAAATCCCTGCGGAAATTCGCGTGCATTGCCGTGCCCTTATTGGATCGATTCCACCACGACGCGTATTTCGTGTCGAGCTAGTTCTTTTTCGCCCTGGGTTTTTGTTTCGTGAGCACACATTCCTCTGGGAAGTAGTGCTGGCCGGTCGAGTTCTTGATCTTCCACTCCAGCTTGCCTTTCACGATTTTCATCTCGGCTTCACCTTCGCCATCGCCGTAGCCGCTCTTGAATTTTACCGAGGCCACGCCATTCACCACGGTGCCAGTGATGGAAGGCGGGCTGCCAAATTCCTTCAAGACCGTATCCACACGCCGGCCACCGCCGACCACGGAGTTGTGATAACCTTCAATCTTGTCGCCGGTCTGCACGAGGTCGAAACCGAAACCGCTCTCTTTGGTTTGGAAGTTCCAGTCTCCTGTGAAGTCTGGCGCGGCTGCTGGTTGTTCAGTGGGCTTTTTCTTGTCTTCAGCTTGCAGGGAGATGCAAAGCAGCGTTGCAAGGGCTAGCGAAGCACTTTTCACAAAACCACGGCGGCACAAGTTCACGCTGATCATCATGGTGGCGTGTTTAACACGAGCTTTGCACCACGCAACGCTCGATGCGTTTACGATTTGGAAACCTTTTCCGAACGCGAGCGCTAGTTACCCTCCGTCTCCCGCCCCTCCCACGGAGTCCTGCGAATGACACTGTTCAGCATGTAAAACGCTCCGCTCATCACCAGCGCTTCTCCAACGAGAAATGCCCAGAACCACCCCTCCTTCCATGTCCACCACGATGCGACACCGATGAAGGCTGAGACCAGCGTGACGGCGAGCATGAGCACGCATCCCATGCTGGGATCGCGCTGTTCTTCGGGAGGTTTCGCAAGCGGGAGCCAGGTGCCCATGAGGGCGGGAGTGAGGGAGAACGTGGGAAGGAAAAAGAGCGCGGGCAGCATCATCACTAGTGGTACCGGAGACTTCTGGATGACGGCCATCACCGCACTCTGCAGCACCAGCATGGGCAGCGTGAGCAGCGCCAGCACCGCTTTTCTTGTGCCGTGGAACAGAGGGGCCCAGTGGGAGAGGGGGGCGATGTGAAACAAGGCTGTGGCCCGCCAGTGCTCGGAGCGCTGCAGCAGGAGCATGGCCTGCAGGGGGATGATGCCCATGTAGCAGGCCATGAAGGCCTGCAGCCAGGAAAACCTCTCCGTACGGTCTCCGCTGCTGGAAGTCAGCACCATGATGAAAGGCATCACCAGCAGAGGGGCGATGCCCGGATACAGTCGCAGCTTCATCTCGCGGTCGCGGAACATGTAGGCGGTGGTGAGCATGAAAGCCTGCTTCTCCGTAGTGTCCCGCAGCCACCAGCGGAGCAGCGGGAGATTGAGCAGCTGCTTGAGACGTTTGCCGCGTGGCTGTGTGGCGGACTCCACCGGGTTTGCCATTTCATTGAGCGCCATCAAGCCCTTCCCATACGCGGAGCCCAGCACGCCAAAGGCGAACCAACTCACCAGTGCTGTCGCTGCGAGCCCCGTGCCTGCCGCGATGAGCAATCGCGGTGAAGCACCGGAGCCTGACACTACGGAGTCGAGCGCGCCGAACCAGACTGGCGGGAGTGCCAGTGCCCATGGGCTGAAGGCTTCGATGCTCGTGAGGTCCTTCATGCCCAGTGCGCGTGGCAGGATCTGGGCACCCACCACCATCACCACGGCGAGCAGGGATTGCAGGCCCGCCAGCACGTTGTCCAGCCGCTCGCGCCCCATCCATTTCAGACACAGGTTGTACACCAGCACGATGCAGGCGGAGCAGAAGACCATGAGCAGCACCGTAGAAACGAAGTGTGCCGGAATGAAGGCATACGTCGCACCCTTGCTCCACAGTCCTGCCACCATGCCAATCGCATTCAGGGAAAGTGCGAGCAGCAGAGCGAAACATACGAGCACGGCAATCTTCGCCCGCAGGAGCTGCCGTGGTGTCACCGGTCGGTGAAGAAGGATTTCCGCCTCCTCCTTCATGAAGAGCATGGTGCCTGCATTCGCTGCCAGAGTCAGGCTGGCGAACATGAGCGTCCAGGCGTGCAGCACGCTGGCGAAGGTGAATGTCTCCAGCGTGGGAGCGAGCACGGCGGGCACGGCGCCGAACACTCCGAACAGCAACATCGAAATCCCGAGTCCCATGTGCTTCCGCGCCTGGTGGGAGGCAGCGTGCTGCGCGGCGCGTCCTCGAAAAAGCAGCTTCCAGAAGAGGCGTCGCAGCACCGCCTCCGTGGAAAGAACCTTCGCCGGAGAATCGAACAGCGCGGGGCTGGTGGCGCGATCGTGCATGAGCGGCGTGGGTTTTCTTTTTCTGCTCAGTGTTTCACCATGAGTTGCTTGGCAAAATCCTGCGCCCGCGCCTCGAGATGCGTGAGACCCGTGAGCTGTGTGAAGAGATGCTCCAGTGTTCCCGCCTGGTGCTCACGTACCAGGGCGCCGGGATCGCCCTCAACCAGAAGCCTGCCTTGCACCATGATGGCCACGCGATTGCACACGCGCTCGACGACATCGAGAATATGCGAGCTGTAGACGATGGTCTTGCCCTCGCGCGCCAGCGTCTCCAGCAGTGCCTTGAAGCCAACCGCGGCGTTTGCGTCGAGGCCGTCCAGAGGTTCATCCAGGAAGACGACGCGCGGGTTGTGCAGCAGCGCGGCGGTGATCACCACCTTGCGCTTCATGCCTTTGGAGTAGGCACCTAGCAGCTTTGTCTCAAGAGTGTTCCAATCGAGCTCGAAAAAATCAAGGAACTGGCGGATGCGCGGCTTTGCTTCTTGCTCAGAGATACCATACAAGGCGCCGACCATCAGGAGAAACTCCAGGCCGGTGAGCGCCTCGTACACGGCGCCCGAGTCCGGGACGAATCCCAGCAGCCGCTTTGCTCCGATGGGGTCCGCGGCTACGTCCACACCGCAGATGATCGCTGTGCCCGCATCCGGCTTCAGCATGCCGGTGAGCATCTTCAGCGTGGTGGTTTTCCCTGCGCCATTCGGCCCCAAAAGTCCCACGATGATGCCGGGCGGCACCTCCATGGTGAGATCCTCCACCGCCGTCTGCGGGCCGAAACGCTTGGTGAGTCCGCGAATGGAGATCATGCGCGAGTACGATGCGCGGGTTTTACCGTGGGTGCAACCCCAGCCTCAACTTCGGAGTCATCGGCAGGAGCCAGAATGGCGTGCCCTTACCCAATCAGAGTCTCCACCCAGCATGCTACTGCTGCACTTGCTGGGCGGCTGCATACTTTGCGATTTCGGATTGCCACCACGAATCGAGGGCCTTTGTCTGTGCTTCCATCTTCCTCGCGGATCGCTGGGCGTCGCCTTTCCACCACCACACCCGGGCGGATACAGCGGACAGGAGGGTGGATGCCGCGCGCAGGGACTTGAGGTACATGTCCCCGCTTTCTTCATACTTGCGGCGGGATTCGCGCACGGCGGCCTTCTTCATCCACTTCGCGATCCGCTGGAGTTCACGTTGATGGCGGCTGCGCCATGCCCAACGGCTGACGGGCGACCGTTTCACGCGCCGGACAACATGCAAAGCTCCCTGAGCAGCCTCCCGCAACACGGCCGTGCTCTCACCGGATGAAGTCAACAGAGACTCGAGGCGCATGGCGTGGTCCCGGAGGCGCTTCTCCTCAGCGAGATGGATTTGAATTTTTGCGGTGGCTTCCAGAAGCTCGTCCAGCGCTTCGTTTGCCGCCTTGGGGATGGCGTCATAGGGATCCCCCCAGTTGGAACCATTGATGTTCACACACGGAGACGGCTCGGAGAGTTGGCGGTAGACCGTTTCGTTGCGACGGAATTTGTCCCACGGCACGTCGGCCCGTTTGTTCACATAGTGGTACTGGTGAAGGACAGAGGGCTTGTCCACGTGCCGCACCTCCAGACCGGACATGCGGATCCGGTGAAACAGTTCCACGTCGTCATAGGCAAATCCCAGCGCATACCGCTCGTCAAACCCACCCAGCGCCTCAAGGTCGTGGCGGGTGATGGCATTGCAGTAGTGATATCCATTGGGGACAATGCGCGAATGATTGTACCAGCCTTCGCCTGCCATCTCCACGGGCACGCTATCAAGGAAAGTGAAGGAGCCTGCCTGCGCCTGCACTTGGGAGGCGTCTCCATGCAGGGAAAGTGTGTCTGCCTCGCTCAGGGCGTAGCATGCATAAGTGAGGTACACCCCCTTGCGCAGGTGCTCATGCACGTGGCGGAGAATGGGTCCCACATGGAGGCACTCCGGGTTTTGCAGCACGATGGCATCTCCCTTCGCCTGACGAATCGCAAAGTTGAAGGGAATGCAGGGATTCATGTACCACTTCCGCCCAGGATCGAGCCGGTAGACCCGGAGGAAGGGAAAGCGCTCCACGAGATCCTCGATGCGTTCCTCCTCCCGACTTCCGTCATCCACCACGACAAACTCAAACTCCGGCCCTCCATGCCAGAGAATGCTTTCCAGCGTGCGGATAAAGAGGGTCTTCCGATTGTAGTAGGCGGTGACGAAGGAAATCATACCCGGGCCGGCTTGCTGTTCTCCGGAGCTTCCGCATGACCGTTGGCTTCCCGTGCGTGCCATACCACCCGCCGGACGTAATCCGTGTATCCACAGATGATTTTAGCCACCTTCCACGAAACTTGCTCCACGAGATAATCTGCCGGTACCCTCGGTCTGGAACCCGAGCGGTGTTGAGCCACGGTGATGGCCACCGCCTGGCGTATGCGACGTTCGCAAAGACCGCTCATCACCAGCACGCCTTCGTCCATGCCTTCCGGACGCTCATGGGCCTCGCGAAGCGTCACGGCCGGGAAGCCCATCAAGGCGGATTCTTCGGTGATGGTTCCACTGTCGGAGAGCGTGCAGTATGCTCCGCACTGCAGCGCCACGTAGTCTGGAAATCCGAGAGGAGGCATGGTGCGCAGCAGTGGATGCAGTGTATGCCCACCCGCCTCCATCCGTTTTCTGGTTCGAGGATGCAGGGAGACGATCATGGGAAACTGAAACTCCTCCGCCAGGGAGCCCAGGGCCTGGGCAAGGGACGTGAGGTTTCCCGGGTCATCCACATTCTCCTCCCGATGGATGCTGACCACGAAGTAGCGCTCGCGCTCCAGTCCCAGACGCGAAAGGATGTCTGAGGAGCGGATTTTCGCAGCGTGATGATCCAGCACCTCCTTCATCGGAGAGCCGGTCTTGATCACCCGATCCTCCGGAAGCCCTTCGCGAAGCAGATTCCGCCGTGCGTGCTCCGTGTAGCAGAGATTCATGTCACTGACGTGATCCACAATCCGCCGGTTGATTTCCTCCGGCACGCGCTGGTCGAAGCAACGATTGCCCGCCTCCATGTGGAAGATGGGGATTCTCCTTCGCTTGGCGGGAATCACGCACAGCGCGCTGTTGGTATCCCCAAGAACGAGCAGCGCCTCGGGTTTCTCCTCTTCCAGCACGGCATCGACTTTCAGGATGGTGTTGGCGATGGACTCCGCGGCAGTCGCGCCGGCTACTTCCAGGAGGATGTCCGGCCTGCGAATCTCAAGCTGATCGAAAAAGATGCCGTTGAGCTCGTAGTCAAAATTCTGTCCGGTATGCACCAGCACGTGATCCGCCACGCTGTCCAGCACTGGAATGACCCTGCTCATCCGGATGATTTCCGGGCGGGTGCCTACCACGGTCATCACCTTCAATCGTGCGCGTGCGCTTTCACTCATGGTCGTCGTTGGTTCTGGCGTGGCTGGTCGTGGTGGTGGGACAGTATCCACTGCCGCAGTTCCAGCAATTGTTCCCGGAGCGGAGGGCGCACCAGATCCGGCACAAGAGTGCGATTGATGCTCTGGGGCGCTGCAGTCGGGCGCAGTTCTTTCTCCACGGCCCATACTTCGGCAATGAGTGAGAGCAACTCAAACTTGCTCACGCTCTCCGCAGTACCCAGCTGCGTCACCCCGGGGGACAAGGACGTCGTGCCCTGGATGATTTCCATGGCGGTCCTGGCCCATTCGAGCGTGGTGACGCCATTCCACCGGTGATTGGTAAACCCGTTTACCGTGCCCTGTTGTTGCAGGAACCAGGCCAGCAGCCCCCATCCGCTTCCCAGGTCCGGTCCGATGAGGGACGTGCGCAGACAGTAGACACGCGGATCCATGGCCACTGCTTCGCCGAGCATCTTGGAGAGGCCATAGGCGTCCTTTGCGTCGGTGGAGTCATTCGTGCGGTATTGGCCCCTCGTGCCTGCGAATACACAGTCCGTGCTCGCGTGAATCATCCGCTGTCCATCACGCAGAGCGTGCAGCAGATGAAGCGGGAACTGTGTATTCGCACGGAAGAGGACCTGCGCATCCTCCTCCTTTTGCGGAATGGCGCCCAAGGCATTGATGACCCAGGGACACCCAGACTCGCGCACCGCATCCAAGAGCAGATCATCCGCTGCGCCGGTGTACCGATGTTCACTGGTGACCACGTGAAAGCCCGCGTCCTGAAGACATGCCACCAGCAAATGACCCAACATGCCACGGTGGCCAAGTACGAAGATGCCGCTCACGCTGGTATTGCTCCTGGGTTGCTTGATGAACGCGCCATACGCCACGTAGCTTTAACCTGCCCGCGTCTCCAGATCCGCGATGGTGCGCAGCTCATTCTGAATAAATTCCAGGCTCATCAGCAGGTCCACGAGTTCGCTGTCACTGAGACGCCGGGTGTTTTCCGAAGTGTAGTCCGCAGCCCCGGTCACGGCGTGCTCACCCATATCTGTGTAGATCGCGTAGTTGAGGTCCCGCGCATCCGAGGGAATGCGATAGTACCCCGCACGATCCTCAGCCCGGATCATCTCTTCACGGGTCAGGAGGGCCTCATGTTTCTTTTCCCCGTGGCGGGTGCCGATGATCGTGATGGGGCTGGTGGATTTGAAGATGGACTTCAAGGCGGTCGCCAGTTGGCCGATCGTGACGGCAGGCGCCTTCTGCACAAGCGTGTCACCGCCCCTGCCATGTCTGAACGCGTAGAGCACGAGATCCACGGCATCCTCCAGGGACATCATGTACCGCGTCATCTCCGGGTCCGTGATGGTCAAAGGTTGTCCTGCCTTGATTTGCTGCACGAAAAGGGGGATGACCGAACCGCGTGATGCCATCACGTTGCCATAGCGCGTGATGCAGATTGTCGTGGCAGCTGGAGGCAGGTCACGTGATTTCGCCGCGGCCACCTTTTCCATGAGCGCCTTGGACATGCCCATGGCGTTGATGGGATACACGGCCTTGTCCGTACTGAGCACGATCACGTGTTCCACGCCGTGGTGGATGGCGGCGTTCAGTGTGTTTTCCGTGCCCAGCACATTCGTGTACACCGCCTCCATGGGGTGGAACTCGCACGAGGGCACCTGCTTCAGGGCCGCTGCGCAGAAGACCATGTGCACCCCGCGCATGGCGCCGGAGATGCTGTTGAAGTCACGCACGTCCCCGAGATAAAACTTGAGGCGGGGATCGCGGTACTCGACCCGCATGTCCTCCTGCTTCTTTTCGTCGCGACTGAAGATGCGGATCTCAGCGACTCCTTCCTTGAGGAAACGCCGCACCACCGCATTGCCAAAGGAGCCGGTGCCCCCTGTGATGAGGAGGGTCTTGTCCTGAAAGCTGACTTCTTGTTTTGCCATGTGCAGGGGGGCTGTGCGCGTGCAAAAAGTGGGTGTCGGCTCTACCTCCCACGGATGGCCGTCATCTGCAAGAGCGCAGGACAACAACAACATGGAGATGGTGTGACCTCTTCTTGCAAACGGCGTCGGTCATATCTCGATTGTCCCAAGGTGGCAAGATGAAGTTGGCCGCTAGTCCAGCGGGTTCGTCGGTGGATGGCGTGGCCTCTTCCTCACAGCCGCCTTCTGGCAGGAATCGGGGGATGGGGAGGAAAGGAGACCGGACAGAAGGAGACATGCACTTTCTGATTGCGTCCGGCAGGCGTGCGGCCTTGAATGGGCGCCTGCCGTTTCCGGGAGTTCCGCTCCTGTCACGGACGCTTTTCGCTTCCTCTATTCGAACTCGAAATCCAAGACACCCAACTCAACACCATCATGGCGCATCCGCTTCCCAAACTTCACAATGCAATGTGGCCCGGACTCGTCGGAAAAGGCGATGGCGAAGGCCAGGAGCCGCCGATCAGCCTGGAGCGCATGCTCGAACTCACGGCCAAGGCTGAGGTGAACGGCCAGAAGTTCGAGGGCATTGACTACTTCCTCTTCCTCCCGCACACCAATCCTGAGGCGAGTGACGATGAGTTGAAAAAAATCGCCGACCTCATCGCGAGCAAGGGGTTTGCCGTTGGCTCCCTCGTGGCCCCGGTGTGGCCGGGCACCGTGGGTGATTCCGCCATGGGAGATGACGCCGCCCAGGAAAAGTTCCTGAGCGCGGTCAAGATGGCCTGCCGCATCGCGGGCGTGTTCAACAAACACGGCGTGCGCAAGTACGGCGTCATCCGCATCGACTCCGCCGAGTTCGGCGTGAACAAGTGGCGCGAAGACGCCCCGAAGAACACCGCGCGTATCGTGGATACCTTCAAGAAGGCCGCCAAGATTGCCGCCGACCACGGTGAGCGCCTTGCTGCCGAAGGCGAAATCTGCTGGGCCGGCATGCACTCGTGGAAGGACATGCTGGACGTGCTCGAAGGCGTGGGCATGCCGGAGTCGCTTGGCTTCCAGGCCGACCTCGCCCACACCTACCTTTACACTCTGGGCTACAATGCTCCTGAGCACGCCCTGCTGAAGGAAGGCTACAGCGAAGCTGAGTTCTACGCCGCTTACGAAAAGATGACCGATGCGCTCCGCCCCTGGACCATCGACTTCCACGTCGCCCAGAACGACGGCACCGTGCACGGCGCGGGCTCCCACGACAAGACGGGCAAGCACTGCCAGGCGGACGATCCCAATGGCAAGCTCGATATCGTGAAGTGTGCCGGCTACTGGCTCAAGGACGCCCCCAGCCGCGGCATCCAGCACATCTGCTGGGATGGGTGCATGTTCCCGAACGCCGTGCTCGAAACACAGCAGACCTGGAACACCATCCTCAAGAAGATGATCGAAGTGCGTGAAGCCCACGGCTGGAGCTGAGAGTTGCGGTAGTCTTCACTGCAAATACTTGTGAACCCACAGCATCGAAAGGTGCTGTGGGTTTTTTAAGACCTGCAAACGTTGAGCCCTCTCGATCCACCAACCCAAGCTTCCATACCTGAAGAGACCGCTGTGCCACCACCGGCCTCTTCAGCTGCCACGTTTGCACCTGTGGCTGTCGTTGAGCGCTACTCCGCACTCGATGTGATTCGTGGCGTCGCTCTTTTCGGAGTGTTGCTGGTGAATCTCGTCGTGGGATTCCGTGTGTGCATATTCGAGTACTACTTCACTTTTCACACGCATCCGGGCATTGCCAACATGGTGGCGGACTACGTGCGGGAGATTTTCATCTCGGGAAAGGCGATGGCTCTGTTCACCCTGCTCTTTGGCGTGGGAGTGGCGGTGCAGTATGACAGGGCTCGTGCGCGTGGACGCAGGCCGGTGTGGTTCCTCCTGCGGCGCCTGCTTGTGCTGCTTTGTTTTGGTGTGCTGCACTACCTCCTGCTCTGGGATGGGGATGTGCTGATGCTCTATGCCATGTGTGGCTTCGCATTATTGCTCTTTGTGAAGGCTTCACCCAAGGTGCTGGTATCCTTTGGCATCCTGCTGCTTCTCGCCCTGCCGGTGCTTTTTGGCATGACCAGCAGTGGAGCCATGGACAAGGAAATGTGGCGGGAGCCGATCGAGGCTTTCGCGGAATGGTACGCGCATCCGGTTTATGCGGCGTTGGTGGGGTTTCGGTTCCTGATGGTGCCTTACTTTTTGTCCATTGCGATTTTCCTGCAGTTTGTTCCCACGGCTGGCCTCATGCTTCTGGGCATGGCGGCATGGCGTTCGGGTGTAGTGCAGCATCCCGGGACGCGGAACCGATTGTTGTGGGGCATGGTGATCGGCGGTGGTGGGGTGGGGATCTGCGCCACTCTTGTGGATGTGCTCGCCCAAGCTGCCCAACTGGATCTAGGCAGATACATTTGGATATGCAGCATCCTCGCCCAAGTGCCGCTCGCTCTCGCGTATGGGTCTGCCATGCTCCTGTACCTACAGCGTCATCCGGTGGGTGCGTGGCGTGTCTATTTCGCTGCCGCTGGTCGCATGGCGGTCACGAACTACCTGACGCAGTCCTTAATTTTCTCCTTCCTCTTTTACGGATACGGCTTCGGACTGTTTGGAAAGCTGAACACCGTGACAGCTACTTTGCTCGGCATCCTGGTGTATCTCTGCCAGCTTCGCCTCAGTCACTACTGGCTGCAGCACCATCGTTTCGGACCAGTCGAATGGCTCTGGCGGAGACTCACCTACGGCAAACAAGCTGTATAGGAACAGCCCTGGAGAGCCATTCTCGCTTTTGTTTGCGCCCCATCTGTCAGGTGAGCTATACTTGGATGAATGGAATTGGCTCCAGATGATGCCAGCATCAGAAAGGAAATAGAGTCCGTTTTTGGCTCGGCAGCTCGGCCCAAAGTCTTCACAGTGGCGGATGGAGATCCAGAGTGCATGGACTATGACAGGCTGTTTCATGCGCACATTCCGGTAACGCTTCCGATAAAGGAGTTTGTATCAGGCATGGATCCACTCTCGGAATTGCTGCCGGATGGCATGAAATATCTTTTCCCAACGCTCGTCGATTTCGTGCTTCGCACGCCTTGCCAGGTGCATTCTGGCTGGGCTGGTGTTGGCTTGCTGAACAAACTTTGGGGGGACTCAGAGTTCAGGCAACAATGCACCGCCATCGAGAAGGACGTGATCACAAAGTTCCTGCGACACCTGCGAAAGACCCGGTTGGATTTGATTGGAGAATGTTATTCGATTGAGGACTTCGACAAAATCTCGTCCCTTTGGGAAGCTGGAAGCTGCGTGCTTTCTACCCCAGCGGCCCAATCCACATCCTCAGCAGCATCAAGTTCACCGTCGTCGTCACCATGCTGAAGAGCGTGCTGTAATACACCGCTGACGTCGCAAACGACGTGTCCCCGCCAAACTCATGCGCCAGCAGCGCGGTATTCACCGCCGTGGGCGCGCCAGCCACCAGCACCAGGGCAGCAGAAACGGATTTGGGGAAGCCGAACAGCATCGTCAATCCCAGCGCCAGCATCGGTGCCAGCACGAGGCGAATGCCCAGCGCACTCCACAGCGGCGCTGCGAAGGGGGCGGGCTTGGTCTGGGACATCTGCACCCCCAGGGTGAAAAGCGCGATCCCCACCAGCGCGGACTGCAGGAGGTCCAGCGGCTGCCAGAGGAAATTGATCTGTTGCACCTGCCAGCCGCTGGCCCGGGTGATCACGCCAGCGGCGAGCGCGTAGAGGGTGGGCTGGCGCAGCATCTTGGCCAGGGCCCGCTTGTGCGCGCCGGGCTTCTCCCCGCGTTCCTGGGCCAGGAAGAGGCCCACGGTGAAGGTGGCCACATTCATGGTGGCCAGCACGTAGACCTGTACGGCGGCCCCGGCGTGGCCAAAGGCGAGGGTGACCAGCGGCAGGCCGTAGTTTCCACAATTGTAGAACATCGTGGCCAGGCGCATGGCCTGCCCTTGCTGGCCCGGCAGCCGCAGCGCCTTGGAGGCCACCGTGGCGCAGACGAACATGGTGGCAATGGTCCCGACTGTGAATCCCACAATCCGCAGCGCCTCGCCGCCACTCAGCTCCGTATCCACCACCCGGGCAAAGATGAAGGCCGGCACCAGCAGGTAGATGTTCAACTTGATCAGGGTCTCCAGATGCAGGCGGAACTTGCGGTCCAGCAACCATCCCAGCCCCACCACGAAGAAAATGGGAGCACAAACCTCCAGAAAGATGTCAAAGAAGGACAGAGACACGGAAAGTCCTCATTTCAGCGGTATCACGACGGCGGTCAACCCCGTGGGTCAGATTTGGCCCGGGGCGTGCGAACTGCCTTTCTCCGCGTGAAAAACCGCTTTCCTCTGCCGTCTTCCCCTCTACCTTTCACCCCCACGCCCTGATGCATTCAGAGTTCGACTTTCAATACGCCATGGAAAACACGCGCGTTCTGCACGAGCCAGACCGCCGTATCGACACGTTCGGAAGTACCCAGTTTGAGTTCCAGATGGTGACCGAGCTCATGGATTCCACCAACGTTTCCCGCGTCCGCTCGGGGCGCATCGAGGCGCAGAAGCCCCTCATCGTGAAGCCCCACGCCCTGGACGAGTGGAGCTTCGAAGGCTTCGGCCAGGAAGGGGAGGCATTCGGCCAGTGGGTGAAGGAGAACCTCACCAACCTCGCCATCCTGAAGTACGGATTCCAGTTCAAGCGCAGCGACGTGAGCGAAGAGATGGTGCATGAGCCTCTCGCCGTCGTGTGCGACCGCCTGCTGAGCGACCAGCGCGCCAGCGGAAACCCGATGCGCGCCATCATTCATGGCGTGGACGACACCTGGGAAATCTCTCTGCTGCGATTCATGTTCGAGATGGTCGAGAAATCCCACAACATCAATCGCTTCGACTTCAAGCGCCGTGGCCTCTTGGGCTGACGCGCTTTTTGCGGGAAATGAGCCGTTTTAAAATCGTCATCTTCCTCATGGCCGTCGGCATTGCCGGCTCGGTCATTGCGGCGGCCTACTGGTACTACACCCGCGTGATGGGCCATGACACCAAGGTCCAGAAGGAGATCAAGCAGCTCCAGACCCAGAAGACCGCGCTGCCGGATCCTGGGGTGCGTCGCTTCGACAAGGCGGTCGAACTGCTCAATGAAAACAATTTCCCGGAAGCGCGTGCTGCGCTGGCGGAAATGTTGAAGACCTTTCCAGACTCCTCCCGTGCCGCGGAAGCGCGGCGCATCATCGGGGAGATGAACATGGACATGCTCTTCAGCAAGGAGGACAACACCGCCCGACGCGACTACATCGTGCAGCCGGGTCAGGGGCTCCTGGCGATTGCGACGAAGAACCAGACCACCATCGAGTGCCTGCTGCGCGCCAATGGTCTGCAGAGCCATCGGTTGCAACCCGGCGACAAGGTCTCCGTGTTCCCCCTGGATTTCGAGATCTTGATCGATGTCTCGGACAAGACGCTTCAACTCAAGCTCAAGGGTACGCCTTTCAAGATGTACAACGCCATTGACGTGAAAGTACCGCCTGGCATGCGCATTCCAGCCCCTGAGCTGAAGATTTCCGGCAAATCCGCCATCTACAATGGCAAACCTGCCGATTCCCTGAGCCCCGATTTCATGGAGGCGGACAAGTCCCTCACAGCTACGAAAGGGAACAACAACTTTATGATTCGCTCCCTGCCGCGCGCCAAGCCCGCGCAGCCGGCCGCCACGACTGCGGCAGCGCCTCCCACCAAGGAACAGGGTGGCAACCGCAAACAGACCGGCAAGAAGGGCGCCCAGCCAGCCGCTGATGAACCGGCACTGCCCGAACTTGCCCCTACAGGCCTCTTCCTTCCCCGGGAAGATATCGAGGAACTTTACACCATCATCCGCCAGCAGACTCCGGTTGAAATCAGACGTTGAGCGACTGGCGGCATCCCATACACACTTCTGACGAACGACACTCATGAAACAAGCTCTGGAATTTGAAAAGCCGCTCCTGAAAGCCCGCGAAGACCTGGAGGAAGCGCGCCGGCGTCAGCAGTTGCGAAATACCCAGAAGATCACCACCACGGTGGATGAGCTTGAAAAGAAGGTAGATCAGCTTGAAAGAGAGACTTACGCCAACCTCAGCCCGTGGCAGAGGGTGCAAATCGCGCGCCACGGCCAGCGTCCCTATATGCTGGACTACGCGAAACATGCCTTTGATGACTTCGTGGAGTTGCATGGCGACCGCCATGTGGGAGATGACAACGCCATGCCCGCAGGCTTTGCCACCATCGGCGGACGCAAGGTGGTGTTGATTGGTCAGCAGAAGGGACGCGATACGAAGGAGAACCTCCTTCGCAACTTCGGCAGTGCGCATCCGGAAGGGTATCGCAAAGCGCTCCGCCTCATGCGCATCGCGGAGAAGTTCAGCCTTCCCGTCATCTGTCTTATCGATACGCCCGGAGCTTTCCCTGGCATTGGGGCCGAGGAGCGTAACATCGCTGAGGCCATCGCCTTCAATCTCCTTGAGATGATGAAAATCCGCACGCCCATGGTCAGCGTGGTCATCGGTGAAGGCGGCTCTGGTGGAGCGCTCGGTATCGGTGTGACCGACCGCGTGCTCATCATGGAGAATGCGTACTACTCGGTGATTTCCCCCGAAGGCTGTGCGGCCATCTTGTGGAAGCATCGCCAGCATGCTCCCGAGGCGGCACAGGCGTTGAAGCTCAGTGCACCGGATTTGAAGGAACTCGGCATCGTAGATGGGATCGTACGTGAGCCCGTGGGTGGTGCGCACCATGATCACCAGGCTGCTGCCCAGTCCCTGAAGGACGCCATCCTTGGAGCTCTGGACGAGATCTCCGGAACACCGATGGATACGCTGCTGCAGCAGCGGTACGACAAGTTCCGCGCGCTTGGCAAGTTCACGGAGCGCGGCTGAGTTCGTGCCAGCCTAGTTCGCAGGCTTCTCAAATTCCATTTCTTCCAACGCCCAGATTTCTTTCTCGGCGTTGTAGGCCCACATCTTGGCCTTCAGTACTGGCTTGGTTGACTTGCGGCCGGTGAGTGTCCAGGTGAGGAGAGGGTAGGGATCCTTCTTCTCGGCAGGCGGGAAGAAGAAATAGGAGCCGGTGCTGCGCACTTCCAGCACCTCGACCTTCTTGTCCTTGGATGGTTTCAATTCCACGGCGAAGGGGAGGCGCATTTCGGGCTCTTCCGAGTCCTGGGATTGTACCTCGACCACGCCACGGGCGAAGTTGTTCTTCTCATCCCATTCCTGGAAGACAACGCGGTAAACGTTTTTCAGGCCACCGTTTTCGAGCACCAAGGCGGGTTTGTCCTCAGCGGGGAGGGGAGTGGCAATGGAGCAAAGCGTCACGAGCAGCGTGGCCAGGAGAGGAAGGGATGAGTGACGCTGGAGGGAATGCATGCGGGCAATTTGTCCAAGGTGGTGTGGTGTGCAATGCCTTTGTGGGGCAGAGTCCTGGGTGCTGGCGCGAGGTCGCGTGCGTGGGATGCAGCAGGGACACAGAGGAACCCAGGAGACTGGGACCCTATGGAGTGATATGATGTATCAGCAAGGTGTCCCGCGAAAATGCCTCTTCCGGAGGCATGAACTCATGACGCCTGTGAAGCGTCTCATTGGAGGCGTTTCGCTATCACCATCATCAGGCAACCGTGTCCCAAGATTGCAACGATTCACTGACAGGTTCCTTCCTATTCTGCACGACGAACGTCATCCGGGAGTCGGGCGATTTGCAGGAATTTCGCGACTGAAATTTCATCTCCTTGAATTTGCTGACGCGCGTTTCGGTCCAACCCCCCGCGAACCAAATCACAGCCATGAAAATCTTTGCCTCATTAATGACAGCACTTTTGCTGTTCGGTGCATGCATGCCGACCGCCAGGGCGGATGCCACCGTTGATATCGATTACTTTTACGATGCCCTCTCTCCCTATGGTGATTGGGTGCAGGTGGAGGGATATGGATATTGTTTCCAGCCCTTCGTCACCGTGGATGACCCTGAGTGGCGTCCTTACACCGATGGTCAGTGGGCCTATACGGATGCAGGTTGGACCTGGGTATCGAATGAAGATTTTGGATGGGCCACGTATCACTATGGTCGATGGATGAAGGCTGGCACGGTGTGGCTGTGGGTACCCGGCGATGAGTGGGCACCCGCGTGGGTGAGCTGGCGATCCAGTCCTGAGTATGTGGGCTGGGCACCGCTGCCACCAGAAGCCGTATGGCAGCCAGATGTGGGATTCTCCGTGGCGGTGGATACTACCTATGACATCGGTCCCGCGTACTACAGCTTCGTTGCCATCAGGTATTTCGGCGCCCCTCGCCTGCGCACATATGTGGAGCCCTGGCACCGCAATGTGGACTATGTGCGGTGGACGAACAACTGCACGCACATCACCTACAGGCAGTCGGACGTACGCGTGAGGAACATCTTTATTGGCGGCCCGGACTATGTGGAAATCAACCGGTACAGTGAGCGGCCGCTCCGTCGCATGACCCTGCGCCGTGACGATGCCTTCGACCCGGGCAATCTGGATCGTGATCGCCGCTCCTTGCGTATTCGCGAGGAGGGGGATTCTCTCGTGGTAGCGGCGCCGCGTGTGACGCTGGCAGATCGAAAGGCACCGCCCTCGGACAAGATCAAAGCCCGTCTCGACAAGTCCGCAGTGGACCGTGGCTGGCGCGGATTCAAGCAGGAGGAGGTGGGCAGTGTGCGTGAGAAGCTGAACCGCGAAGTGGCTGAAGCAAAGACCCGCCCCGGTCGTGGCGGCCCGCCGGATGCTCCCACGGGGCCTGATGGCACGCGTGGTCGCGAACGTGGACCCGACAGTACGGTGACCCCTGGCGGACGCGCGCCGAAGGCTCTGCCCGGAACAGATGAAACCCCGGGTCGCGGCGATCGCACGCCCGGCATGCGCCGTCCCGGTGAAGATGGCTCGAACGCACGTATCCCCGGACGTCCAGGTGATGATACTCCACCCGGTGCTCGCGGCCCCCGCCGTCCCGGCGACACCGAAGAACTAAATAAGGATCGCGACGGTCGTCGTGGTCCAGACTCCACCAACCGCGGACGGGTGCCTGAATCGGCGGATCGCCCACCCGTGGGCCCTGGTCCGGGCGTTCCTCCAGAGATGAAGCCGAAGGATGATGACAACCGCGGCAAGCCGGAAGGGCGTCGTGGTAGTCGTGAAGGCGAATCCGTGCGTCCCGGTGCGGGAAACACGGTGAGTCCCGTCGTGCCGCGTCCCGGTGGGGTGCCGCCGGAGGGCAACCGCAAGGTCACGCCTCCCACGGAACGCAAGCCGGACCTGACGCCGGGCGAAGGCCCGGATCGCCGTGGACGTGCCGTCCGTCCGGACACGAGCTCTGGTGAAAACGCGATTCCGAAGCCGGATCGGACCCCCAAGCCCGACAAGGCGGAACGCAAGATCGACCGCACGCCCGATACGCCGCCTGCGCCGCGCAATATCGCGCCTCCGGTCGCTCCGGTGCCCACGCCACGGCCGGAGATTCGGAAACCCGAGCAGCCGCGTGAAGAGATGCGCCGCCGGCCCGAGGGCAATGAATCGGCCCGTCCGCAGAAGATCGAACGTCCTGAGGCGCCGCGTCCCCAGCAGATTCAGCGCCCTGAAGCTCCAAGGCCTCAACCTTCCAATCCCGCTGCTGCTGGCGGTGGAGGTGGGGGGCACAAGGAAAAGGGCGACAAGAAGGATGAGGACGAGAAGGGCAAGCGCGGCCGGTAAGCCGACTCCTCCCATGTGAGCTCACACTACGCTGGCGGGGTGCATGCTCCGCCAGCTTTTCTATTTTGGGCCTGACTCCCGGGAGTCGCGCCCCTCAAGGAGTGGGAGCATTCCTGCTCCCATTGAAAAGCGTTGCTGTCCGTGGAGGCTACCGATTGCTCCACATGCGCGAGCGAAGTTGATGAATCAGTGTCGCAGTAGCCCCGAGCGAGTGGTGCATTGCATACCACCAATGGGAGCAGGAATGCTCCCACTCCTAGACAGGGTGGCTACCCAAAATGGGAGACGTCTCTCTCCGCCTCAGTGCGAGGTCGTGGAGACGATTTCGTTCTTCTCGTTCATAAGCAGACGCTTGGACTCCACGGGAGTCTCGGAGAGGGTCCATCCCATGATGGTGACGCGGTGGCCCCTGCTGATGAGGTGGGCGGCGGCTCCGTTGATGACGATGTCGCCACTGCCTTCCCGGCCTTCAATGACATAGGTCTCCAGGCGGGCGCCATTGGTGATGGAGGTCACCAGGACGCGCTCACCCACCCATAGATCCGCCTGGCGCATCAGCGCCGTATCGATCGAGATGCTGCCTTCGTATTCGACGTTCGAGTCCGTGACTGTCGCACGGTGGATCTTGGATTTGAGGAGGTGGCGTAACACAGTCTCAAGGTGCTTTCCTACCGGGCAGCGTCAAGCGCTTTGCCTCTCCGTTTTGACAAGACCGGTACCCCGGCTATGCTGCTAACCCTGTTTTTTCACCTATAGATTTGGATAATGAGCACCGCCAAGCACGCATTTCAGGCCGAAGTCGGCCAGCTTCTCGACATCGTCACCCATTCCCTGTACACCGACCGCGAGATTTTCGTCCGCGAGCTGGTGTCCAACGCGTCTGACTCACTCGAAAAAATCCGCCTTCTCCAGCTTACGGAGAAGGAAATTTTCGATGAGGCCCTGCCGCTGGAGATCCACATCACCACGGACGAGACCGCCGGCACCATCACCATCTCCGACCACGGCATCGGCATGACCCGCGAGGAACTGGTGGAGAATCTCGGCACCATCGCGCACTCAGGATCGAAGGCCTTCGTGGAAGCCATGAAGCAGAGTGGCAAGGAAGGTGGCAACGTAATTGGCCAGTTCGGCGTGGGCTTCTACTCCGCTTTCATGGTTGCCTCCGAGGTGCAGGTCTACACCCACTCCTGGCGGAATGAAGGCGAGCACCTTGTGTGGACCAGCGATGGTACCACGGGCTACTCGATTGAGGAAGCTCCCGGCCAGCACCGTGGCGCGAAGCTCGTGCTGAAGCTCAAGGAGGACGCGAAGGAATTTGCCACGCCTGCGCGCATCAAGCAGATCCTCACGAAGTACTCGAACTTCGTCGGCTTCCCCGTGCACCTCAATGGGGAGCGCATCAACAACGTCGAGGCGCTGTGGCTCAAGAGCAAGAGCGAGGTGACGGAGGAGCAGTACTCGGAGTTCTACAAGTTCACCGCGCACGCCTTTGATGAGCCGCGCTACACCTTCCACTTCAATGCGGATGCTCCGCTGAACATCAATGCGCTGCTCTTCGTGCCGACGCAGAACATGGAGCAGTTCGGCATGGGACAGATGGAGCCCGGCGTGCATCTCTATTGCCGCCGCGTGCTGATCGATCCGAAGCCCAAGAAGTTCCTCCCCGAGTGGATGCGCTTCATCCGTGGTGTGGTGGATAGCGAGGACCTCCCGCTGAACATCTCACGTGAATCCATGCAGGACAGCGCGCTCTTCCGCAAGCTGGGCCAGACCGTGCAGGGACGTCTCTTGAAGTTCCTTGCGCGTGAGGCCGCTGATGACGCGAAGAAGTATGCAGACTTCTACAAGGACTTCAGCCGCTTCCTGAAGGAAGGCGTGGCCACCGATTTCGAAAACAAGGCCGCGATTGCCAAGCTCCTGCGCTTCGAATCTTCCATGACCGGGGAAGGGGAAACCGTGAGCCTCGAAGAGTACGTGGGCCGCATGAAGGAAGGTCAGAAAGCCATCTACTACCAGATTGCGCCAAGCCGCAAGGCCATCGAGGAGGGGCCCTATCTGGAAGCTTTCAAGAAGCAGGGCTTCGAAGTCATCTATCTCTTCGAGACCATTGATGACTATGTGGTGAATGCGCTGGGCCAGTTCGAGGGCAAGGACCTCCAGGCTGTGAACTCCAGCGAAGTGGATCTGGGCGACACGGCTGAGCAGGAAGGCGCACTGCCCCAGGAAGAATCGGAAAAGCTCACCGCCTGGCTCAAGGAACTCCTCACCAATCGTGTGAAGGAAGTACGTACTGGCAAGCGCCTGGTGAACAGCCCTGCCATGGCCGTGCTGCCCGATGGTGAGATGAGCCCGCAGCTCCGCCAGATGTTGCGCGCCATGAAGAAGGAAGGTGAATACGGCGATGCCCAGGTGGTGCTTGAGATCAACCCGGCACACGCCATCGTGCGTCAGCTCGCCACAGTGAAGGACAGCAATCCGGAGCTCGCTGGACTGCTGGGAGAGCAGCTCCTGGACAATGCCCTGCTCGCCGCCGGTCTGCTGGATGACCCGCAGACCATGATTGGACGCATGCACCGGATCATGGAGCAGGCGCTGGTTGCTTCCACCACTCCCACGACCTAGTTTCCCTCTTATGGCTCAACTCACGGAAGAACAGAAGAAGACCGTCGCCCAATGGACGGCGGAGGGTGCGTCCCTCAATGAGGTGCAGGATCGGCTCAAGCGCGAGTTCGACATCACGCTGACCTACTTGGACGCGCGTCTGCTCATTTTGGAGCTGGGCCTCAAGATTCAGGAAAAGAAGCAGCCGGAGGAACCGAAGCCCGAACCTCCTCCTGCCCAGGCGCCCCAGCAAGCTGCTGGGCCTGGGGATGAGGAGTATCCCGAAGAACTGACCGAGGCCGAAGCGGAGCTGTTGCAGGACGAGGCGCTGCCTGCCGACGGCGGGGCCAGCACCCTGACTGTCTCCCTGGACGCAATCACGGTGCCCGGGACTATGGTCAGCGGCAAGGTGACCTTCAGCGATGGCAAGACGGGTGGCTGGTACGTAGACCAGTTCGGCAGGCTGGGTCTCCAGCCGCCGGAACCCGGATATCAGCCCCCGCCTACGGACATTCCGGCCTTTCAGCGCGAACTGGATAGGCTGCTTCGGCAGCGTGGATATTAAGCGCCCGTTTCGCTTTCGTGGACCGGCCGCTGTGCTATGGTCAGCGTTCTGCTGAAATGAAGCGCCGCCCCCCATCTTTGTTTCATCTCGCCACGCTCATCGCGATGGCGGGTCTGCTCATGCTGGTGCCTGCCTGCGACAAGCTGAAGGAGCTGCTGCCCAAGCAGCCCCCGCAGCAGGAGGCTCCGCCCGCGCCTGTGGAAAATCCTCTCACCGCTGAGGAGGAGCAGCTGCAAAAGGGCATGGAAGGCGAAGGTACCTTCTCCGCGAAGGTGGACTTCGGCGAGGTGCCCAAGGCATTGCCCTTTGAGCTCAATCGCTCCTCGGTCGTCTCGATTCTGTTGTATCACGATTTCGTGGAGCGCATCCCGCGCAACGAGATGATGGTGAGCAAGGGGGTCTTCCGCGCGCAGATGCAGGCGCTCAAGGATGCAAACATCCCGGTGATCCCCATGTCTGATCTGCTGGCGTGGAAGAAGGGTGAGAAGAACATCCCCGAGGCTGCCGTGGTCATCACGCTCGATGACGGCTGGGTGGGCGTGCATGAGATCGCGTATCCGATTCTCAAGGAGTTTGGCTATCCCTTCACCCTGTACCTGTACAAGAAATATGTGGGTGGCGCCGGACGCAGCATGACGGTGGATCAAATCAAGGAGATGCTGGCCAATGGGGGTGAACTTGGAAGCCACAGTGTCTCCCACCAGGCGATGGCCCAGATGCGTCGCAGCAAGTCACCAGAGCAGTATCAGGCTTGGCTGCACGACGAGATCCACGAGTCGAAGCGCTGGCTGGAGGAAACCTTCAAGCTGCCCTGCCGCACCTTTGCCTATCCCTATGGTGACAAGAATGCGGACATCGTGCGGCAGGTGATGGAGGCTGGCTATGATGCTGCCGTGACGGTGAACCCTCAAAAACTGAACTGGGACACCCACGCGGGAGAGCTTCCTCGCTTCACCCAGCTTGGCGACCAGGACGCGAACTTCCGTGTGGCGACCAGCTTCTATGGCGGTGGCAAGAGCATTGCGGACAGCCGTTTCATCAAGACGGACGCGGTGAATGAACAAGGTGAGAAGCTGGTGACGCTGAAGCCCGAGCCGAATGCGACCATCGCGGATCGGCTTCCCTTGATTGAGGCGAACCTCGCAAAGATTGGTCCCATCATCCCTGAGACTCTGGTGTTGAAGGTGGGTGGCTTTGGCACCGTGCTTGCAAGGTACGATCCCAACACCCAGGTCGTCAGCTTCCGGGTACCGCAGAAGATCCGTCTCGACTCCTGCAATGTGATGCTGAGCTTCCGCCGCCAGGGGGCCGACAAGGATGAACTCGTGAGCTGGCAGTTTAAGATCGACAAGAAGGCTGCCTATCTGCCGCAAGCCGCGGAGGCCGCGCCCTCCGCACCCGCTCCTCAATCTCCCGCGCCGCCTGCTTCGCCCAAGGCCTAGAGCTTTCGCTCAGGGGCTCAACGTTTCGACATCATCTCCACATCACATGCTTTCCCTGCTCCAAGAAAAACTCGAGGGCGCCTTCAAGAAGCTCCGCGGTCATGCCAAGATCAGCGAGTCCAACATTTCCGAGTCCATGCGCGAGATCCGCATGGCTTTGCTGGAGGCGGATGTGGACTTCAAGGTCGCCAAGGACCTGATCGAGAACATCAAGACCAAGGCGCTGGGCGAGGAGGTGCTGCGCACCGTTTCGCCCTCGCAGCAGATTGTTAAGATCTTCCATGACGAAATGGTCGAGCTCCTCGGCAGGGAGACCGCTCCGCTGGATCTCGGCCAGCCGCAGCGCATCCTCGTCGCCGGTCTGAACGGTGCGGGTAAGACGACCACCTCCGCAAAGCTCGCTCTGTTGCTGAAGAAGCAGGGCAAGCGTCCGCTGCTCGTGGCGTGTGACGTCTTCCGTCCCGCCGCCGTGAAGCAGCTTGCCGTACTCGGTGAGAGCATCGGCGTGCCTGTATTCCAGCCTTCGCCGGATGAAAAGGATGCGGTGCGTGCCGCGCAGCAGGGCATGGAGTGGGTGAAGCAGCAGGGCGGCGGCATTGCCATCTATGACACCGCTGGCCGCCAGGAAGTGGACGATGAACTCCTCGCGGAGCTGGTGAAGATCCGCGAATCCCTACAGCCGCAGGAAGTGCTCCTCGTCGCGGACGCCGCCACCGGCCAGCAGGCCGTGAGCGTGGCCAAGACGTTCAATGATTCCATCAAAGTCACCGGCCTGATCCTGACGAAACTGGATGGTGACGCTCGCGGTGGTGCGCTGCTCTCCATGAAGCAGGTCACCGGCTGCCCGGTGAAGTTCGTTGGCGTGGGTGAGAAGATGGAACAGCTTGAAGTGTTCCATCCGGACCGCATGGCGCAACGCATCCTCGGCATGGGCGACGTGGTGTCGCTCGTGGAGAAGGCTGCGGAAGCCATCGAGATGGAAGATGCCGAGCGCCTCGCCAAGCGGGTGCAGCAGGCGAAGTTCGACTTCAATGACTTCCTGGGGCAGATGAAATTCATGAAGCGCCTCGGCCCGTTGGAGAGCATCCTCGGCATGCTGCCAGGCATGGGCAAGCTGAAGGACCTCAATGTGGATGAGAACCGCATGAAGCACACGGAGGCCATCATTCTCTCGATGACTCCGAAGGAGCGCAGCCATCCCGAAATCATCAACGGCAGCCGTCGCAAGCGCATTGCCGGTGGTTGTGGCCGTCCCGTGGTGGAGGTGAATCAGCTCATCAAGCAATTCGAGATGATGCGCAAGGTGATGGGCAACAAGGGCATGATGAAAGGCCTCATGGGCTCCATGATGGGCGGTGCCGGTGGCATGCCGTCTGACATGGCTGGCCTCATGGGAGGTGGCGGCGGTGGAGGCATGGGCGGCATGGGTGGCGGCAAGATGCCGAAGATCCGCAAGCGGCCGCGTGGGTTCAGGTTTTAGTGGCTCCCGTAAAGTAGAAGGCTTCTCCAGAAGCCTTTCATGGTGGCCACCATCTTGTCAGGCCACTTCACACGCCATGTCCGCTACCACGACTCCAGAGGTTCGCTTCCGCATGTTTTGTGAGCGTGCGGGACTCACGCACGATGAAGCGGCACGACAGATGGGCATTTCGCCGGCATCGGTTTGGGATATGGAGAGTCATGAGAATGAGCTTTCATCCTGTTACTCCCCGAGCCAGGTGCAACAGTTCTGTCGGGTTCTCGGCATCCATCCGTGCGAACTGTTTGCTGTCGAGACTGCAGAATCGCCAGTCTCAGCCATCGGACTGGTGCAACTGATACATGAACAGTGTCTTGCCCGTGGAGTCACGTTGGAGCAGTTCGAAGATGCTGTCGGTTGGCGGTTGAGTGCGTGCATGGAGCCGCCCGAGCGTTTGCTTGAGGAAATGACCGTTGATGGGCTGCAGTGGCTCTGCCGGGAGCTCGGCATCCACTGGCATCGGGTGATTTTGGGGTTGTGACGGCGTGGCCTGACGAGAAGGATGCTACGGATCGCCATCGCGGGTTGAGGTTTAAGAGCGTTTTAGGTTGAACCGTAGCCGTTTTTACGCTGAAGGCGTTGTACATTGTCCAGCCCAAGGTCAGCCTGCGAAGCAGGTGCCACCTTGGGTGAGATGAAGGAACCATCGGAACTCTGAAAGAGTTCTACAAAGACACGGCCAACGTTGACGTTAGCACCTATCCCTCGCAACGCTTCTGTGGAACGCTTTCAGCGTTCGGCATTTCGATGTCACAACCCAAGGTGGCGCTTGCCGCTTCGCGGCGAAGCTTACCTTGGGCTGGACAATGTACAACGCCTTCGGCGTACTCCTGAATTGGACTACAATGTTAGTGAAAATGCTCCAGCGTGGACACTACGAGCTATCTGCTGGCCGGGTCTGGTGACCACGCGTACTCCATCACGAGTCCCCCTGTTTCGTCGTAGTATTCTCCGCTGTACCCGATGCCTGCGTCTCTCAGAGTTTTGAGAATGCGGTCAATATTGGTGTCTGGATTTTCGATGGGCCCGTGAAACAAAATGGGTTCATTGCCCTCTATGATTAACTCCGCCCATTCGCAGAGTACTTCGTAATCATGCCAGGTGGCTTTGCGAGCCGACCACCCCTGTACGGCGAACTTCTCCGCTATCTCCTTCTTCTCCAGATTGGTGAAGAGGGAGCCGAAGAAGTTCGAACCATCACGAAGTGGCAGCTCTTCGCTCACAGTTGAAGGGTTCGGGTCTAATACCCACCCGCACCAATCTTCACGGCTTTGCCATTGCCGTTCTCACCGGAAGCTTCGCGTCGACGATACTCATCCAGCATCGCTGCCGTGGCGGAAGCTCCACAACGCGTGCCCCCGAGTTCGCGCACGCGAATGAGGCCATCCAGATCGCGCACGCCACCGGCGGCTTTCACCTGCACGTTGGCGGGTGAATTCTTCCGCATGAGAGCAAGATCGTGCTCCGTGGCTCCCTTGTAGTTGTAGCTGCCGTCGGGCTGCTTGGCGAAGCCGTAGCCGGTGGAGGTTTTCACCCAGTCGGCACCGGCGCCAGCGCAGATTTCGCAGAGCTTCACCTTCACGGCGTCGTCGGAGATGAAGTCGTTTTCAAAGATGACCTTTACCTTCGCGCCATGCTTGTGGGCTTCTTCGCACACGGCCTGCACATCATCGCGCACATAGCCCCACTCGCCGCTGAGGGCCTTGCCGATGTTGATCACCATGTCGATCTCCACGGCGCCATCTTTGCACGCCAGCTCGGTCTCGTAGCGTTTGCTCTCGGTAGTGCTGTTTCCGTGGGGGAATCCGATCACGGCTCCCACCTTCACGTCACTGCCCGCAAGCCACTTCACTGCGTCCTTCACGGCGTAGGGCTTGATGCACACGGAGGCGACAGCGTATTTCTTGGCCAGTTCGCATCCTGCCTTGAGTTCCGCATCCGTCATGAACGGTTGCAGGAGAGAGTGATCGATCATCCCGGCAAGGTCTTCGTAGGAGTATTTCATGGCTCGTGTTGGTTGAAGTGAAATGATTTGATAAAGGGGAGGTGGTACGAAGGAATCAGGCTAGGCCTTCACCCAGGTCTGTTTTTCGTGGCTCTTCAGGATGGCTTCACAGAGCTTCACCTCGTGGTGGCCATCTTCGGCGCTGGCGAAGAGGGCAGGGGACTTCCCGCCGCTGGCGATGCGCTCATACACGGCACGGTAGTGCATCTTGTGCGCATCGGAGAAGCCCTCCGGATGCCCACCGGGATAGTCCGTGTAGCCTGCGATGTCCTTGTCGAATCCAGGCGTGTTGCGTTGCAGGATTTGGTTGGGCTCATCGCGGCGGCCAAGCACGATGTGGTTGGGCTCCTGCAGTTCCCACTGCACACTGCCCTTGGTGCCGTAGATACCGAAGTAGAGGCTGCATTTCCATCCGGCAGCGACCTGCGAGATGGCGGCACTGGCATGCACGCCATCGGCATGACCGTGGGCACTCTTGCCAAACTTCAGCAGCACACTGCCGAAGTCCTCCGTATCTACTTCATATGGCTCCATGTCGGCCGGGTCCGCCTTCGTGAAGGTCTGTACCTCACCCTTGGGACGCAGGCGCTGCTTGTGGAAGGTTTCCAACGTGGCAAACACAGACTCCGCTTTCGCGCCGAGCACGAAGGACACCGCATCGATCCAGTGCGTGCCGATGTCACCCACCGCGCGCAGCTTTCCGCCCTCGCTGGCGAGCACGCGCCAGTTGTAGTCCGTTTCATGCAGCAGCCAGTCCTGGAAGAAGTGCCCCTGCACGTGGATGATTCGCCCCAGCTCTCCGCGCTCAATCATGGCGCGCATCTGGAGGATGGCGGGGAAATAGCGGCACATGTAATTCACCGCAAAGACGCGATCCGACTTCGCTGCCGCTGCCACGCAAAGCGCAGTCTCCTCGGAGGTCATGCCCAGCGGCTTTTCGCAGATGACGTGCTTGCCCGCGGCGAGGGCGGCCAGGGATTGCTCCACATGCACGCGGTTGGGGGAGGTGATGTGCACTACATCCACATTGGGCGAGCGGTACATGGCGGCGTAGTCGTAGTCGCCGTACACCTCGGGAATGCCCCACTGATCCGCCGTGGCTTTTGCGGCTTTGGTCGAGCCACAGATGGCGGTGACCTGGATGCCCAGGCGGCGCAGGGCTTCGATGTGGACAGGAGCGATGAAGCCGGTGCCGATAATGCCGGCGCGGAGGTGGTGAAGCGGAAGGGGCATGCGGCGGCCATGCTAAGACGTGCTCACCCTGCCGCGCAAGCAAAGCATTTTGCCTGAAGCAGTAATTAGGATTGCATCGGCGATTTTCCCCGTCTCTTGTAATACGATGGATCAGGACGGAAGCGGAGGCAGGACGCGGCTGTGCGTGCTATACGCGGTCCATGCCTGTGCCTTGGGCTTCTGGGGGGTGAATCTTGGTGCCGTGCTCAAGGCGTACGGGTTGGAGCACATCGTGCCGTATGCATTTGCGTGCTCCTCCATTGCCGCCTTCATCTCACCCCTGGCCATGGGAGCGCTTGCGGACGAGCGCATGGCTCCGGAGCGGGTACTGCGCTTTTTGGGCATCGGTTCCACGATTTTCCTTTTCCTCATGTATCTCGCCATCCAGCGGGGGTGGGGCGCTGGATGGGTGCTGGTCTTCACCCAGATTCACGCCCTGTGGTCAGTGCCCACTTTCGGTCTGAGCACCAGTCTCATCCTCTCCCGGTTGAAAAATCCCAAGGAGCAGTTCGGGCCTGTCCGATTGTGGGCCACGGTGGGTTGGATGGCGGCAGGCATCATCATCAGTTCGGTGCTGCATGCGGACAAATCCGTAGCCTCCGGCTATGCGGCGTGCGTGACTTGGATCATCACCATCGCCATCACCTTCATTCTGCCCGAGAAGAAGCGGCTGGAACTGCCCAGGGCTCGCCGGAGCATCAAGGAGGTCCTCGGATTGGATGCGCTGCCGTTGCTCACGCACCCGGACCACCGTGTGGTTTTCATCACTTCGGGCCTGCTGAACATGGCCCTGGCTGCGTTCTACCCGTTCACCGTACTGCATCTGCAGGATCTCGGGGTGGAGAGTGCCACCATGGTCATGGGCATCGGCCAGATTTCGGAGATCATCACCATGCTCGCGCTCTCGGCCGTGCTGACGCGGTTGCGCCTGAAATGGGTGTTCCTGGCGGGCATCGGCTTCGGGGTGGCGCGCTATGCGTTGTTTTTCCTGAACACGAGTTCCTCCCTCGTCGTGGGCATCTTCCTGCACGGGTTCTGCTACACGCTCTTTTTCATCACGGCGCAGATCTACCTGGAGCAGCGTGTGGCCACCAGCATGCGTGCGCGTGCCCAGGCGTTGATGACCCTGATGACCAGTGGCTTTGGCAACCTGCTGGGCTACCTCGGCATCGGCTGGTGGCGCATGGGTTGCATGCAGGATGGTCGCACCGATTGGCCGAAGTTCTGGGCCGGTATGACACTGCTCACCGTGGCAGTGTTCGTGTTCTTTGCCGTGGCCTACAAGGGGAGGAGTCGCGACACTCAGGAGACGTCGCGGCTGGTGTAGGCACGTCAAGAACTCCGACTAGCCCTGCTCTGGGGGATGCTGCGGACGGAGCGTGGAATGGTGTATGGCCCAGTACACTCCTGCTACGAATACGCCGCCCACCAAAGTGGCCAGTGCCCACAGGAAACCGCCTACGAGGAAAGTGCCGCGGTGGTGAAGTTTTGCCATCAGCCCGGCATCGTTCCACACCGCAAATGCAAAGCACAAATGCACGATGCCCGTGAGCAAGAAAACGGCCAGTAAGACTACCCCGAAGGGTTCGGAGGGGGTGAGGGTATTCATGGATATCCAGCGATCACAGCAGCCATGGCATGCTTATCCAGGCATTTCAAAACCATGCGCTCTATTTGGGTTGTCCTTCACGGACAGTCGTGTCCTCCTGTTGGCCGACCGGATGCAGCGCCTCGCGATCGTTTCTCGCCTGCCGGATGTACGGTCGGATGCGGGAGAGATTGACGTGCCCCACTGCGAATGCTGAGAAGATAGCGGGCAGAATCATCGCCGCGAATCCGATGACGGCCGAGTTTCTCAATCCCAACCAAGGCTCGAAGATCATCGAAACCGTGATTGCGAGGGAGGTCAGGGCACCGCAGCAGAGAGAGAACAACCAGATGATGGACGGGGTGAACCACGGGTCCTCCCGCTGTAGAATCTTTCCAGCAGCCTTGAGGACAGAGCGCCTTGCCGCGCCTCTCAGGTCCGCCACTTCAGGAATCTGGGAGAGGGCGTAGTAGAGTTTCATTCGACCGTAGAGCTATGCGTTCGTCGATTGTTGGGCTTTCAGGGAATTTTGGCCAGATCGTGATGTCAACGCAATCACGGTTTGTCAAACCATGCCGAAAAAGGGCTGGGGAGATAGCCTCGTGAGTTTGCGTTGTTGGCAGGTTCCTGCGTGGCCTCGCTTCGATCCGCTGCTTCAAAGGCGTCAGCGCTGCTGGACGGTGACCTTCCCGGCGAGCGCTTTGGTGATGGCCAGGGTCTCATCTGAAGGGGGCGTGTTCCCTGTACCTGTCATCAATAGCAGGGTGCGCAGTGAGGGCATGGAACTGAAGGTGGAAATGCTGGTGCGGGTTACGTGCCTGGCAGGGAGCCAGAGATCCGCGAGCTTCGGATGATTCGCCAGAGGAGCAATGGCTGCATCCGTAAACTGGATGCCTGCCAGGTCGAGGTGCTCAAGGCTGGGCATGTCACGCAGGACCTTGCAGACTTGGGTGGCGTCGGTCTCAGTCAATTTGTCTGCCTTGGTGGAGAACCAGACCACGACGGAGGTCGCGTTGGAGAACTGCCGCATCGCATCGCCAAATTCGGGGCGGATGGATTTCACTGCGGTGAGCCGGATCGTGGGAATCTCGGCACCCAAGGTAAGGCGGAGGCGGTTTTTTAGGTGATAGGCCTTCGCCTCATCCGCACTCACTTTCTCAACCAGGTAGGCTATCCCTCTGTCCATGGAGCGGGGCATCCAGCGGGGCGCGTAGAACTCCGGATCGAGGGGGTTGCCGTCATAGGTCTGCTGTAGTCTGGCAAACTTGGTCATCGTCATGTCGGCGCGAACGTAGAGAAGTCCGAAGCAGAGGGCTGCGAGGATACTGAATACGAGGACGCCGCGATAGAGTCTGGTTTTCATCACTGACAGGAGAGATGTACAGGAGGGAAAGTTTACCCACGCCGGAGAGTTATCTTCGGAATTTTGTAGCTGTGCATCGCTACCTGATTTTCTGATCCGGCAGCTCCTTCTTCACCCCTTCATCGATCGGCATTTTGTCTTCCGCAAGCCCGGCATCATCCATGAGCTTGGCCATCAGCACCTGCAGTTCGCGGAGTTTCGCGTTGTCCGCAGAGGCGTTGATCAGGTTCTTCGTCTCACCGGGATCGTTTTTGAGATCATAAAGTTCCGCCATGTGTCGATCCTCGCTGTCATCACCATGGGGATAGTGGATGTACTTCCAGTCATCCGTACGCACGCCCCGGACATTGGGCGTGTAGGGAAATTGTTTTTCGTAGTTGTATTCGTAGAACCATCCCTTGCGCCATTTCTTGTCGCCTTCCTTCACGAGCTTCACCCAGGACTTGCCGTGGATGTTTGGCAGGGCTTCCGCGCCACAGAGTTCCAGCAAGCTGGGAGCCATGTCGAGGGTGAGCACCTGTTGAGTCACGACCTTCGCCTTGTCTGAAGGCACGAGTCCCGGATAGCGCACAAGGATGGGGATGCGGATGCTGGCGTCGTGCATGGCGCGCTTGTCCACCATGCCGTTCTCGCCATTGAGCAGGCCGTTGTCGCCCATGAAGACGATGATGGTCTTGTCGAGTTCACCTTTTTCCTGCAGTACCCTCAGTAGCGTTGCCATGCTGTCGTCAAGGCTTTGGATCACACCCCAGTAGCCGTGGATCATGTTCTCGAAATCCCTCACGGCTTCCGGTTTGTCGTTGGGGAATTCCTTCCGCCATTCAAACAGCGGGCCATAGATGCCGTGCCAGGTGTAGAGGCGATCCTTGTACCAGGCGGGCTTGTCATCCAGCATGAAGGCGGACTTGGGGTAGGGGACGCGCACCTCGTCGAAGGTATGCTTGTACTTCTCCTCGGGTGTGTAGAAGCTATGTGGTGCCTTTTGTCCGAGCACGAGGAACCACGGCTTGCCTGCGTGGTCCTTCTTGATGAAATTCGTCGCGAGGTCCGTGGCCACGGTGGTGTAGTAACCGGGAATCACCTTGCGTTCGCCTTCCACGTTGAACTCCGTGTCGAAGTACTTGCCCTGTCCCTTGTGAGACGCCCAGTAGTCGAAGCCGGGGCGTTTCTCGTCATTGTCCTCGCCCATGTGCCACTTGCCCACGTAGCCGGTTTCATAGCCGGCATCCTGGAGACGCTTGGGGAGGTTGGGAATCTCCGCTGGGAACTCCGTGAAATTGTCCCGCACGCCATGCTTGTGAGCATACAGGCCGCTCAGGATGGACGCGCGGCTGGGTGAGCAGAGCGAGGTGGTGCAGAAGGCGTTCTGAAAGAGAACGCCTTCCTTCGCTACCCGGTCGATGTTTGGTGTCTTGAGGTGCGGGTGCCCGGTCACACTCAGGTGGTCGGCACGCAGGTCATCGCAGAGGACGATGAGCACATTCGGCCTGGTCGCTGGTGCAGCGGCAGGCGCTGAGGCCGGGGCACCTGCGGGGGACTGGCCGAAAGCCGGCAGGATGCCCGCCAGCACAACGAGCGAATATGAGAAAAGGAGGCGTCGAGAGAAAGTCATCAGCGAATGGTTGTTGTTCGGTTCAACGCTGGCAAGCACAGACTAATTGCGCCCCGGCCCATGAATCAGCTCACGCTTGCTCGGTTGGCTCGCTCTTGCCCAGGTACTTCGCAATTTCTTTCAGGGTCATGCGGTAGAGGTACCACTCGCTCATGCGGCGGGCGCCGACCTTTTGCTCGTAGACCTGCTGGGCATTCACATTCCAGTCGAGGGCGGTCCACTCCACGCGACCGCAGCCGCGTTCATCGGCGAGTTCCACCACTTTTCGAAGCAGGGCTCCACCGATGCCCTGCTTCCGATACTCAGGCAGTACGAACAGATCCTCCAGGTAGAGTGTGGGCTTTGCGAGGAAGGTGGAGTAGGTGGTGAAAAGAATGGCGTATGCCACCGGCTCTGGGTGACCTTCGGCAAAGGCGAGCCATGGCTCGAAGTACTTTCGTTCGCCGAATGCGTGCTCCACCAAGCGCTGCTGGGCTTCGGCATCGGGCGGCTCCAGTTCCTCAAATTTCGCGAGGGCGATGATGAGACTGATGAGACCGGGTGCATCTTCCCGGGTGGCGGGACGGAGCTGAAAGGAGGAAGGCGAGGTCATGTGGGGCTGAGGTTGAATGAGTGTTTAGGGGTCAATTTTTCCGGCAGACCATCCAAGTGTAAGGATAGGCGCCTTCCTCTTTCACATCGCGGAAACCGAGCGGCTCGTAGACTCCCTGGGCATCCTTGGTGCCCAGGGTCCAGGTGCTGACGGTGGCGAACTCGGGGTGCTCCATGGCATGGCGGACCATGGTCCTGGCGAGGCCCAACCCGCGATGGCTGTCCGCCACCCAGACATCGCACACATAGGCGAAGCGGGTCTTGTCCGAGACAATCCGGAGAAAGGCCACCTGAGTACCTTCAGCATCTTCGACTCCCAGCACCAGGGCGGAGTTCTTCGCGGCGCGCTCAATGCGTTCGCGCTCGATGCCGGGTGTCCAGTAGGAAGAGCTCAGCCACGCGTGGACCAGAGGATAGTCCATCGACTCATGACCCTCGATGAACTTGCAGCCTTGGGGGAGTTCCATCCCGAAAGGGAGCAGCGAAACACGTACGGGCAAGGCGCGTTTTCCCACGCCCCGACAGGGGGTGTGACCGGGACGGTGACCGGCAGCGGTTTGTGCGGTCTGCGCAAATAATTCGGCCGTGCAAGATGGCTGTCATATCGCCTTCCCAGCCCCGTTTCCGTTGAACCAATCATTGATTCTTTACCAGGATTGAGGTTTGATTTCTGCGCATGGCAAAACTGACGTTCATTCTCGACGACGGCGAAACGATCGAGGTACCCCTGCATGACTCCGTGACGATCGGACGTGCCGATGGCAATGACGTTGTGGTCTATGACCCCCGCATCTCCAGCCGCCATGCAGAGCTGCATTTCCTCTCGGATGGAAAGTTCGAAGTGCGGGACCTCGCTTCCAAGGCTGGCACCTACGTCAATGGCGAGCGTGTGGAGCGCAAACTTCTGGGGCACGGTGACCAGGTGAGCTTCGGTCCCTTGAAAGGCGAGTTCTCGACCGAGATTGTGCTGCCGCCCGAGTCGACTGCGCCTTCCAGCAAGGACAAGGAAGGAGGACAGCCTGGTGCGGCCAACGCCTCTGCCGAGGAAGGTCCCGGAGTGAAGCCCGCAGGCGAACCGAAGGAGAAGTCCGAGAAGAGTTTCCTTTCCTCCGTGCTCGCGGCGATGGGGGCGAAGAGCATCAACGGTGGCAAAAGTGCCGATGCCAAAGGTGGAAAACCGGAGCGCAAGGCGGATGCGACGCCTGCTGCTCCAGCAGCCAAGGCAAAATCGCCCGAGAGACCGGCGCCTCCGAGAGGAGCTCCCGGTACACCGCAGGCGAAGGCATCGTCTCCCGCCGCCGAGCCGCCGAAGTCCGAGGCCGCGAAACCGGTGGCTCCCAAGCCGACGCCAGCCGCACCGCAGCCTGCTGCCAAAGCGCCAGACGCGGCTGTCCCGTTACCGGGAGGAGCTCCCCAAGAAGACAAGGCTGCACCGGCCGCCAGCAATCCACCCGTGGCCGCTCCCGAGCAGCCTGCCCCAGCACCATCTGCGAAAACTCCCGATGCCGAGGCGAAGCCCGTGGTAAGTGAAGCCCCGAAACCGGCGGAGCCAGCTATTCCTGTCGGTACTCCGCCGCCTGCTGAAGTGAAGTCGGAACAAGGACCGGTGGCTGGCAGGCATGTCGACTGGGAGAAGGACTCCCGTCAGGAGAGCAAGCCTGTGGTCGCACAGGAGCCGGAGTCTCCTACCAAGCCCGCTCCGGCGGTGGCAGAGGAAAGACCCGCAGAGCCGGCAAAAAGCGAGAAGCCCAAGGCGGAGGAAACCGTTGTTGTTGCAGTTCCTGAAGCGGCGAAAGAGATGCCTGCAGCACCCAAGGAACAGAGTGAACCTCCAGTGCCTGAGGCGCAGGTAAGTTCGCCCGGGCCCAAGGAAGCTCAGGAAAAGGCTGAGGTTCCCAGTGCCCCCACGACGCCTGCGGTTGCACCCACGCCAGCATCTACAGCACAGTCGGCACCCATTCCTGAGGCGCAGGCAGCGGTTCCCGCCGCGGTACCAGTTCAGGCTGCAACCCCGACAGCTTCGACCCCGCTGGCGCCAGAGGCAGCGGCCTCGGTTTCCGGCGCGGTCCCCGTTCAGTTGCTCGCGCCGAGCAAGAGCACCACTCCCGTGAAAGTCGCGGCTGGGCCTGCCTTGGATCAGCGCATCGTGAATCTGGTCTACAACCGCCTCGAAGGCGAAGCGAAGGAAGCCATCACCAAGCTGGAGGAGCGCCAGAAGTCCCTCGATACCGAAGTGACGCGGTTGCGTGATGAAATCATCCGCATGCAAGGCGAGCGCCGCGGGCTCGCGCAGGAGCAGGTGACATTGCGGGAGTCCATCCAGACGGAGAATCGCGAACTGGAAACGCTGCGCGGTCAGCACAAGGCGGCGGACACGCAGATGCAGCAAATGGCGGCCAACTTGCGCCAGGGCCAGGAGCGGCTGGATGTACTGCTGGCTGAGGAGAAGCAACTCTCGGTGGTGACCTCCCAACTTGCGGAAACCGAATCTCGCCGGGATCAAGTCCTCAAGACCATCGAAGAGCACACCGCTGAGGGCGAAGCGCAGAAGACGAAGCTGAAGGAAGAGATCGAGGGAGTGGCTGCTGAACTCGAAGCCAAGCGAGTCGATTTCCAGGCCGCCATGGAGTCCATGAAACTCCAGGCCGAGTCGGCGCGTGATGCGCTGGCTGCCGAACTGGAAGCGAAGCGTATCGACATTCAGGCTGCCATGGAGTCGATGAACCTCCAGGCAGAGACCGTCCGCACCGACCTCCAGCAAAGCATCGACGCCTCAGGCAAGGATGCAGACGCGCAGATGCTCCAGATCCGCGCGGAACTCGACCAGGTGACCGAAGAGTGTACCACCAAGAAGGCGGAGCTGCTCGCCGGTATCGACGCGTTGAGCAGGGAAGAGGAATTCCGTCAGGGCGAAGTGCAGCGCCTGAGCACTGCCAACTCCGTGGCGCTTCGTGAGTTTGAGGCGATGACTTCAAACAAGGAGCAGATGAGCGTGCAACTGCTCAGCTTGCTCAAGGAGCAGGAGACGCATGACGCCCGCCTCATTGAGCTTCGCCGCCAGATCAGCGACGCGGAAGCGCAGTCCCGGAAGGTGCAGGAACTGGTGGAAGCGCGTGAAGACCAGGTGAAGGTGGCGGAGCGCCGGTTGCAGGGCATTGAGCAGGAGAGGTCCGCCCTGGAAGCCAGCATCCGCGAGCTTACCGTCAGCGAGAATCGACTGAAGTCGTTGCTACCCCAGTTGCAGGAAAGCGAACTGCGCGAGGCGGCACTCACAGCTGCCATTGCCACTCTGCTGACGCGCCAGCAGGAAAGCGAATCCCACAACGAATCACTCGCCGCGAACACGCTGCGTCTGCAGGGAGAGCTGGCTGCCTTTGAGACACAGAGTGCAGAGACGCGCTCCCTGCTGGAGGCGAACATTGCCGAACTCCAGCAGAACAAGCAGAGCCACTCAGACGACTACGACAGCTTCGTAACGGAAACGAATACCGTCCGCACCTCGCTCACCGAGCAGAGGACCGCCGCCGAGGAGGAACTCGCCAAACGACAGACAGAGCTCGCGCGGGAAACAGCGAGCCTGCAGGAAACCATTGCCCAGCGCCAGGAACTGGAGCGCCAGTGCAACGAACTGGCGGACACCGAGAAGAAACTGGCGGAAGCCAGGGCCGGTGTGCAAAAGACCGAGGCGCAGCGTCGCGAGCTGGATACGTGGATCAAGGAACTGCAGTCCAAGCGCGATGCTTCGCAGAAGGCCCTGGACGGCCTGCATCACGAGGAAGAGGCCAGTCGGGGGCGCCTGGAAGTGTTGCGCGGAAAGGAAAAGGATCTGCGCTCCGAACTGGATCAGCTTGCTCAAAAGGAGCAGGAAGATCGCGTACGTTTCGAAGAACTCCGGCGACTCACCACAGAGGCAGATCGCGAACACGAGGCGCACATGGAAGAGCTCTCCCGCACCTTGGAGCTCACTCGTCGCGAGCTCGCGGACATGGAGGTGAAGCTCGCCCCGTTGCGTGAATGGAAGGAGTCGATGGACAAGCGCTATGCGCGCCTGGCTTCGCTACCGGAAGACTCCGCCGAAGCGCGGGAACTGTGGAAAGAAATCGAGGCCGAAAAAGCCGGTCTCGGTCAGCTGATTGGTGCAGGCGGCAAAGGCACGCGTGGCGTCAGCCTCAATGAGTCGATTCTCCGCGGCATGTCGGGTGCTGGCGAAGGTGCCGCAGCGGCCGAGACGCCTGCTCCTGGCCAGCGGCCGGGACTCAAGGGCAGGGGCAAGACAAAGCTTCACGCACCGCTCGGGCTCACAGAGGGAGAAACTCCGGAGGAACGGGGCAATGTGGGTCCTGCCGGCACGGGAGCCATGCTCTCTGGTACAGGCCAGGAGATGGCCCTGCGCGCCCGGCTCAGCCGCCTGCGCGAGAGCGTGCAACGTGAAGCGACTCGTCTGGAATTCCTGCGTCAGGAACGCGCCAGGGAGGAAACCCGCAAGACCGCCAGCAGCTCCAACGAACCGATGCTCAAAGAGCAAGAGCGTCAGGTGGAGGTCAAGCTGCGTCGTGAGGAGGAGAAGCTCGCCACCATTGAGCGGAAAATTGAAATCGCGGAGATGGAAGAGGAGAAACGCCGCGAGCGCCTCGCCGAACTTGAGCGCAAGCTCACCGAACTCAAGACAGACATCCTCGAGCACGAGCGCTCACGCAGCGAAGCGGTGCGCAAGGCGGATATTGCAGCACAGGCAGAAGCCCGGGTGACGGAAGACATGGCTGGCCGTGCGCGTTCGGCCGTCGAGCATGAGCCGCCAAGAGTCGACAGGCCGGTCAGCGCCCCGCCGCCGGAGGCCCGGCCCAAGCTCAAGACCATGGGCGTGCCGCTCACGGCACCAGAGCCAGTGGATATTCCGGATTCTGAAAAAGGCATGGGTGAACTTCTTCTGGGACAGAAGCCGGAGTAGGGGGGGATGGCTTCCGTGGAAGCCTCCGCCATGCTTGCTCCGAGGGCGCCTTGGAAAGTGCGAAGTGTGTGTGATGGGATACGGCACATCATACCTTGCTGACGCTGGTCCTTGGGTTCTTGGGGCCTTCGGATCCCACCTTCTCGGATTTACTTGAGCCGAGGGAATCGCGGAGCTTGTTGGAGCTCTTGGTGCCCATACCGACATCGTGGCTGTCCTCGATACCGAGATCCGTTTTGCTCGGAGCTTTCTCGCTGCTCGTCATCTTGCTCCGGACGGAGTTGGTCTTGTCGACCTTCAACTGGGAGTCGTCCCGTTCGACGGAGACTTCATCCTTCTTTGGAGAGTCCACACTGCGCTCCTGGGAGCCGCTCTTATCCACTGTCACCTTGGCGCCTTTCATGCCCTGGCTCAGGTTCTCTTCCTGGGACGGGGCCTCCTTGGTGGGGCTGTAGATCTTTTTGCTCAGGAATTTGATCGCGTCTGACTGGCTCTTGTCCCGGTAGAGATCCACAGCCTCCTCGGCCTTCAATCCCACGCCCAGCTTGGCCATCAACCCCACGGCGCTATCCACTGGAACCTTCTGTGACTCGGTTTTGAGGTATTGCTCCATCGCTTCCTTGGTGACTGGCTTGTCACCAAGGTGTGCTTTCACTTCGGTCTTGAAGCGCTCAAGCAGGGCTTCCGTGGCGATGCCGGTGTCGCGAGCCAGCAGCTTCTTGCAAGCGTAGCTGTTGAGCTGGTCCATCGTGAGATCCTCCTTCTTGAGGTCCAGCGTGGGGTCCTCTTTCTTCAGGGCCGCGAGGCATTTCTCCGCAACCTTATCGAGCGCCTTTTGCTGTTTCTTGGAAAGACCTTCCAACTCACCGAGCTTGGTGTTCCCATCTTCTTTATTGGTCAGCGAAATCGTCTCCTTCAGCGCTTCCTTGATGGCCTGGCTGTTCACGTGACGGACGAGCTTGTAGATCCCGTACCCGATCGCCGCCGCCGCCGCTGCGCCAGCCAAAGCCCAGCCCACGGGGGTGAGCACGGCGGCAGCAGCGCCAGCCGCCGCGACGCCCGCTCCAACGATGGTGGCAATCGTGGCGGCACCTGCGGCAGCCGTTCCAATACCGCCTGCTGCCCCGAAGAAATTTTTCGTGGCGCTCAGTCCCTTGTCCACGGAGGTCTTCTTTTGCTTGAGGCGCAGTCGCTCGGCAATGGCAAGGAGTTCGGCATCGTCCTGCTTGATGCCGTCCTTTTGGGCGAGGGCGTCACTGGCCTTGTGTTTCAGGTTGAGGGCAGTCATGCGGCCTTTGTGGTCGTTGACCAGATCCACGGTATTCACCACGGCGGTCAGGGGCCCCACCACGACGCCGACCATGCCTCCGGCCAGTTTTGCACCTTCGGAGACCACGGTGCTGGCACCAGAGGATGCGACGGAGATGAGGTTCGCAGTCGCGGACTCGCCGTCCAGGAGGGACTTCACCAGCTTCGCGCGCTCCAGAGGGACGTCATCGTTGTACTGGTTGAGATCTTTCTGCGCCATGCGCATCTTGAGCTTGTCCGTCGAGAGGGATTCGCCCAGTTCGGTGCGCAGCTTTTTCAGTTCTTTTCTTTCTGTCTGGTAGGTGGCCTTCTTCTTCTGGACCCTGAGTTCAAGTTTCCTGCCGTCATCTTCGAGCCCCTCAATGTCCTTCTTGAGTTGTCGACGTTCTGATTTCGCGGCGGTCAGGTCATTCTTGAGCTTGTCCCGCTGCTCCATGAAGAAGCTCGTGCCGGAGATCTGGGTGGACTCGGGCTTGAGGGAACGGATGTTGTCATCAATGTCCCGGAGCTTGCCTTCGATATTGGAGATCTCTTCTTTCTTCCTGGCGATTTGAGGATCGAGTTCCTCCTGGACCTTGGCCAGCTTGGATTGCGCCACGGAGAGTTTCTCATTGAGTCTTCGCTTCTCCCCTTCGTACACGTCTGTGCCGACACCGATCCCAGGCGCATCCTGAATGTTTTCCTCCAGCACCCGAAGCTGTCCCTCGATTTTCGAGATTTCTTCCACCAGAGGGGTTGCCCGGGTATCCCAGTCCTGTTCCAATTTGCCCAGAGCTGCATCGGCGCTGCTCAAGTCCTTCACCAGCCTGCTTTGCACCTGCTCAAGGAAACCGGTGCTCACACCCGATTCGCGTGAGATGGGGCGGAGATTCTCTTCGAGGGCACGCAGTTGTCCTTCGATATGCTCAATGTCCTTTTCCTTTGCACCGAGCGTGTCTCGTGTTTGCTGCAGTGTGTCATTGTGCTTCTGGAGCACGCGTTCGCTGGTCCTGAGGGACCTTTTGGCCTTGTTGGTTTCCTTCAATTGCTCGGCAACCTGTTTCTCCAGGGACTCTTCGCGCAATTTTTGAAGGCCGCCCTTTTCCACCGTCTGCAGATCGCGTTTTGCCTTGTCGACCTTCTGCTTTGCGAGGTAGATGTCGACGCCCGTTTCAAAGAGTTGGGTAACGCCGCCGACCACGGTGCCTGACTGGCCAAAGCCCTGGGCGGTGGAGCTGAGCTTGTCGGGATCACCCGTCTTGGCAACGGCGTCGGTGATCGCCTTGTAGCCTTTGCCCACGTTCTTGACTGTGGTCTTGACGTCCTTGTTGGTGATGACGGCTTTGAACTGTTCCCACCGGCTCACCTTCGCGGTCCGCTCCTTTTCCAGACGTTTCTCAACGGAACCCGTCAGACGACCCTTGGCACTGTCGGAAAGGGTGACGGAGGACGTGCGGAAGGAATTGGTCTGTTCGTCGTCTTGCTTGGAACCTTTGGGCATGGCGGTGGAGGGGTAGGGACTGCCTTGGTGGAAGCACTCTCCGGGGCAATGCAGCACCCGCGGATGCTCTGTGTGTCTCCGCGATACGCCCTGACAGCACCGATCCAAAATCACGTTGTTGGCACAATCACCTGCGTAAAAATTTGGTTCGTACAGGTATGGATGGACCGCTGTGCCAAATGGTGAGCAAAATGTCACACCGGTTCAGTGCGCGATAGGTCCAGCATAAATCTTGAGGCGGTCTCGAACGGGGGAAATAAAGGGAGCACACTGATATACCATGATGTGGTATATCAGTGCGCTGCAGGATCTGTCAGAGCGTGATGGCTACGCGCTGGCGAAGAGCGCAGGATCTCCCACGGAGGGAAGTTGCTGGCCACTTTCCTCCACCTCGCGGACGATGTCGTCATACTTCATCGTGCCGGCGCTCAGGGCTTCAAACTGGGAGGCATAAGCTTTGCAGGCGTACTCCATGGCGCTCACCACCTCCAGCAACACGTCGTGCGGGATGGCGCGGCTCTCCGTGGCCAGGCAGTAGCGCAGGAATACCGCCTCATCCTGCTCGCTCAGGCCAAATGCCCCGAGGGGCAGCATGCGGTTGACGAGGTTGCAGAAGCGCATGATCTCCAGGTAGCCGTCGACCTGGATGCGAAATGGGAGGATGAGCATGAACTGCGCAATGATGGCATCCTCTTCCTCCTCTTGAGCGCCAAACGCCTCCGTCACGTCGTTGATGAAGAAGACCTCCACGCCGTATTCCCGATCTGGCTGGGGATCGTCGACGTTCAGCGAGATGTAGAGTCGCTCAAACACGCTTTCATCGGCAGCGGGCTGGTGGTCCGCGAAGTATTCGAACTCCTCGAGAGGTTCAATCAGGGCTTCGAGAGGGGACTTGGTTTCTTCAGACATGGCGGAGGGAGGTGGATGTTCTCCGCGCCATACGTCCGCTCTTCAGGGAGCCCAAATCACGAAGTTGCCACAATTTCGCCCGTGCCACACACCGGCATGACATGTGAAAACGTCGTCACCTGGAGAACTGCTCCGGCCTCATGGGGCCGCACCTCTGCCGCCGCCGCCACGAGACCATCGCCTCTGTACGCCCCGCTGCCAGATGTAGCGCTGGAAGAGGACCTTCATTGCCGCCGTCATGGGCACAGCAAGGATGGCTCCCAGCAAGCCGCCCATGATGAGCGACCAGACAAAGACCGACACAATGACCGTCATCGGGTGAAGTCCCACACTGTCTCCGACAATCTTCGGCGTGATGAAGAGGCCGTCGATCTGCTGCACGACCACGAAAATGGCGGTCACCACGAGAGGGAAGACCCACCAGGGGCTGTCTGCTGGCACCAGATAGCTGCCCCCTTGCACGGAGGCAATAATGACCGCGGGAATCCAGCAGATGATGATCCCAAGGTAGGGAATGATACCCAGCACGCACAACACCAGACCGATGAGCCAGCCAAACTTCACCCCTACAATCACAAGCCCGAGTCCGGTGGCAAAGCCATTGATGAGACTCACGACGAGCTGGCCACGGAAGAAGGCGATCAGGTAGCGATTGATTTCGGTCAGCGTGTCGACCACATCATCCTTGAACTCGGAGGCCCGGAGCGGCACGTAATTCGACCAGCTGTTGGTAATTTTCGGGCTCTCCGTGAGGAAGTAGTAGAGGTAGAGCGGCACGATGATCATCGAGAGGAAGAAGCCGAAGATACCGAGGAAACCGCCGACGCTTGAGCGGACGAAGTCCCACAGCCGCTGGCCCATTTCCGGCAGTGTCTTGCCGACCCAGTCACCGCTGAGGAGATCCTGCAGGGTATAGGCTGCGACTCCGTTCTTTCCATCGGGGGAGGCCGTGTCAACGGGGGGCGTGGTTGGCGAGGGTGTCACCACGGGTGCGGGCTGACCATCTGTCCCGTCTTGGGAAGCTGGAGTTTCCCAGTGCAGCAGATCGACGCCGTACTCCTTGAGCTTTTCATTCCACTTGGTGGCGAACTCGGTCACGTTCTTTTTCGCCGTGCGGGTGTACTCCGGCATTTTGCCCGCCAGCTCGGCCCCTTGATGAGCGAAGGCAGGAACGATGATGAAGCTGATGCCGACAATCGCGGTGATGGATACGGTGAATACCACCCAAACCGCTGTCTGCCGGGAGAGGCCCCATTTCTTCAGCTTCACCACGACGGGCTCCAGCAGGTAGGCAATCACCCCGGCCACAGCGAAGGGAATCAAAATCGGCTGCAGGAACGAAAGGACCCGCGTGATGATCCAGATGAATCCGACCAGAAGCGTACCGATTACCGCCACGGACAGAGCCGTGATTGCCATCCACATGGCTTTCTTCTGGAAGGCATTCGGAACACTGGGGGTCGGATTGCTGCTCGCCACGGCCGCATGCTAGCGGGATTCTTCCAATGGACAAGTGTCTCAGGCCAAAAACGGAATGCGGGCATCGGAGCGCTGAAAGTCCCGCCCCTGCACGAAAAAGGCGCGACCGAAGCCGCGCCTTTTTCTTATTGGTCTGCTGTCAGGCAAGTCGCCGCGCTTACATGTGCGCGATGATGTTGTCGCCAAACTCGCTGCACTTGATCTTCGTGGCGCCGTCCATGAGGCGGGCGAAGTCGTAGGTGACCTTCTTGCTGCCGATGGCGCCATTCAGGCCCTTGATGATGAGGTCAGCGACGTCGTTCCAGCCCATGTAGCGGAACATCATTTCACCGCTCAGCACCACGGATCCGGGGTTCACCACGTCCTGGTCCGCATACTTTGGAGCCGTGCCGTGTGTGGCTTCGAAGATGGCGTGGCCGGAGATGTAGTTGATGTTGCCGCCAGGAGCGATGCCGATGCCGCCCACCTGCGCCGCAAGGGCGTCGCTGAGGTAGTCACCGTTGAGGTTCAGGGTGGCAATGACGTCGAAGTCTTCCGGACGGGTCAGCACCTGCTGAAGGGTGATGTCGGCGATGGCGTCCTTGATGATGATGCCGTTGGGCAGCTTGCACCAGGGGCCGCCGTCGATTTCGACTGCGCCGAATTCTTCCTTGGCCAGTTCATAACCCCAGTCGCGGAAGGCGCCTTCGGTGAACTTCATGATGTTGCCCTTGTGCACGAGGGTCACGCTCTTCTTGCCCTGCTCGATCGCGTACTTGATGGCCGCGCGCACGAGGCGTTGCGTGCCGGGCTTGGACACAGGCTTGATGCCCACGCCCACGCTGGAGACGTCTTCGGTGCCGAAGCGCACCTTCTTGAAATCCTTCGGGTACTCGGTCTCAAGGAACTTCAGCACCTTGAGCGCCTGCTCGCTGCCAGCCTGGAAG